>JBEKYM010000012.1:0-98397 GCA_049510975.1 Acidimicrobiales bacterium | reverse complement strand
CTCTCCCAGGCGACGGTGAAGCAGCGCCCTGATGCGGTCTGAACCTCGACCGCGAAGTCGATGGTGTCGCACGCAGGGTGTCGCCATGTTGGGGCCTTCCATTCCTCGTCGTCCACGACGGAACGAGGTCCGACCTCGCCATGCCGGAAACGCTCGCTGAAGTAGTCGATGTTGAAGTATCGAATAGCATCGATCACCTCGCCGACGAGCGCGCGAGCCTCGGCTTGGTGGGCCCGAGCGACGGCTCCTGATTCGGACCAGGACCAGCCGGGGGAGACTTCGCTCACGCCATCAGTCTTGCTCTTCACCGTGCGCGACAGCGACCGCAGGATTCCGTGCGCGCCAAGTTGATCAGGTGGGTCCGCGGGCTTCGGCGAAGATTCGGGCTCCTAGCTGCTGAAACGTTGTCGAAACGACAACGGCGTGGAGGTGAGCGGACTCGAACCGCCGACTTCCACGTTGCGAACGTGGCGCTCTACCAGCTGAGCTACACCCCCAAAGGACCGACCGACACCTGTGGGTGCCTCAGTCGCGCGGGACCACCACGATAGCGGAGGTGCTCGAGTCTCTCCGAGGCAGGATTCGGCTGATCAGCGGTGGCTCGCCTGGCGCGGCTGCGTTGCCATCACGGACCATCCCGACCCCGACATCACCGGCGCTGCGGCACTGGCGTACCGGTGTCCACCACCGGCGTAGTGCGCTCCCCGGTACCCGCCTATCGCCTGCTGAGCTCGGTCGAGAGCAACGACATGCCTGCGGCTTTCCAGGACCTCGGTGGCGTGACGCCGCGTCTCGAGGGCGATGACCTTCTGCGCACGCTCAACTGCCAAGCGGTGAAAGTGGATCAGCAGGGCGACGTAGGCAGCCGTGCAGCCGATGCCGACGAGACCGAGATCCCACATGATGCGCAGGGCGGGAATGATGCCGACGACGAAGAAGAACAGTGTCGCACCTGCAAGAACGGACACGACCTGGCGCCGGCGTGCAGCCGTCGCCGGTGACGCGATCTGCACCGGTGACGACGACGCCTGCGCCGGTTCGTCGATCTCGAGGCTCGGAGCCGGAGCCGGAGCACCGTAGCGCTCCACGTGCAGTCGCTGGGCGGCCACCGAGAAGCCGATCATCGCCCCGGGCACCGACCCAGAGGACCGCTCGGTCGCGGCGGCCGACTGGCCGGCCGAGCCCAACCGCAGCAGCCGACGGTGGTAGTTACGAACGCCAGCGGTGAACTGGCGTTCTGAGATCCTCCGTAACACCATTGGTGTGAGAGCTACGACCCACACGACCGCCAAGACCACCACGATCATGATGCTCACCGTCCTCGAACCATCCCCTGCTCCTTGGGAGACCCTACAAGCGGGCCTCGTCCGATTAGTGGATTTCCGAGCGACGCCAGGTCCCCGACCGTCCTCCTGTTTTTTCCCAGAGGCAGAGCTCGCCGATCACCATTGATCGGTCAGCCGACTTGCACATGTCGTAGATCGTGAGGGCGGCGATGGCACATGCCGTCAACGCCTCCATTTCCACACCAGTGCGATCGACTGCTTCTACCTCGGTCTCCACCTCGACGTTGTCGTCGCCGATCGTGAAGTTGATGACGACGCCGCCAACGAGCAGCGGGTGACACAGAGGGATGAGTTCGGCGGTCCGTTTTGCCGCTTGGATGCCCGCGATGCGAGCTGCCCCGAGCACGTCGCCCTTGTTGATGGCGTTGGAGGCGATGGCGACCGTCGTATCCGGCAACATCTGCACCTTGCAGCGGGCCAGAGCCCGTCGGTGCGTCGTCTCCTTGGGGGTGACGTCCACCATCCTGGCCCTGCCAAGGGGGTCGAGATGGGTGAGGCCACGCTCGGGCATTGGGCCGAGTGTAGGCGGGCCTTGCCGGATTTGTCGCTCCGAGCAGCGTGACCAGGGAAGACACCGACGCCGGGAAAATCGGTCACTTGGAACGGGTTCCGGGCGATCTGTCAAGCGCGATCGCGTGCCCGCCTCGCCCCGGTCAGCCGCCGATCTGGCTCATCGAGCGCTTCGGCCGCACGAAGTCGACCTTGCCGATGCGATGCCCTGCCCACTTGAGGCCGACAGCTCGCGCAGCCAGATCCGCCAGTTCCCGGTCGGATGCGCCGGCCCGCATCGGCGTGCGGAAGTCGAAGTCGTCCTGCGCGAACAGACAGGTCATGAACGACCCTTCCGCCGTGAGACGCACTCGGTCGCAGTCGCCGCAGAAGGGCTTGGTCACCGACGGGATGACGCCGATCTCGCCGCCTCCATCCCGGTAGCGCCAGCGCGAGGCCGGTTCCGGCCCGTGCTCCACCTCTTCGAGCGGATAGACGGCATCGATTGCGGCGACGATCTCGTCTGCACCGACAACCTTGTCCATCGACCAGGTGGCGTCGGCATCGAGCGGCATGAACTCGATGAATCGCGGCTGCACGCCGGCGCGGCGCCCGAACTCGGCGAAGTCCACGATCTCGTCTTCGTTCCAACCACGCACGACGACGACGTTCACCTTGACGGGATCGAGGCCGGCCTCGACGGCGGCCGTGATGCCAGCGAGCACGTCGTCCAAAGCGTCCCGCCTCGTGATCTCGGCGAAACGCTCGCGGTTCAACGAGTCGAGCGAGATGTTGATTCGGTTCAGCCCAGCATCACGCAGCGGCTGAGCCATGCGGGCCATCTTGGCGCCGTTCGTCGTCAGGGCGACCTCGACGCCGTGGCCGTCGGGCCGTCGGATGCCGGCAAGCATTCGCACCAGCAGCGGCAGGTCCGCTCGAACGGTCGGCTCTCCGCCGGTGAGTCGGATCGACTCGACCCCGAGATGCTCGATGAACAGCCGCGCTATCCGCTCGATCTCCTCGAAGGTGAGGATCTCCGATCGCGGGAGCCATTTCAGTCCCTCGGCCGGCATGCAGTAGACGCAGCGGAAGTTGCATCGGTCCGTGACGGATATGCGAAGGTCACGCACCACGCGGCCATACGAGTCGCTGAGGAGGCGGTCGTTGCCCTGCGAGTCTGGTGCGGTCATCGACTACAGCTTAGGGATCCGACCCGTGTCCGCACCCGAGCAAGTTTGGCTTGTCAGAGGCAAGTTCAGCTTGATAACTGAGAATGTTGCGGCTCACGGGACGAGGCGTCCGATCGGGCCGAAGACGATGGCCTCGAGCCGATCTCCCTCGCCGTAGCCGTCGCCGTCAGGCACGATTGCAAGGGCGTTCGCCGCCGCCATGCCGGCGAGCTGATGTGACATCTGCCCGCCTGCGGGACGGGCTCCGAGGCGTCCGTCGTCGCCCCAACCGACTTCCACGCGCATGAGGTGCGTCTTGCCGTCGCGTCCGCGAGGGAGCGCGGCAAGGGCCACCACCGGCACCGTCGCCGGCGCCGCCGGGGCATGTCCGGCGAGCACCCGCAGCACCGGGAGGGCGATCGCCTGATAGCTGACGAGCGACGAAACCGGATTGCCGGGCAGGCCGAAGATGGGCACGAGGCGGGGCTGAGGCAGAGAGGCGCTCGGCAGCCAGCTGATCACGAGCGGCTTTGCCGGTCGGATGGCAACGCTCAACTCGTGAACCCCGCCGCCTTTGACGCCGGCCGCCGCCGCCAGCTTTGCGAGGACTACCTTGACGAAGTCGAACTCCCCCTTGCTCACACCCCCGGTGGTGAGGACGGCGTCGCACGTGCTGAGTCCCCGTTGCAAGCCCTCGGTCACTGATTCCTCGGTGTCGACCGCTACACCGAGGTCCACGGCGTCGAAACCATCCCTGCGCAACGTCGCCATCATGGCGTGCCGGTTGGAGTCCCGGATCTGACCGGGAGCCAGCGGTGTGGCGGAACCGTCCGGCGCGAGCTCCACGAGCTCGTCGCCGGTGATCATGACGCCGACACGGGGCCTCGGGTGGACCTTGACGACTCCGGCTCCGATGCTCGCGAGCACGCCGATGTGAGCCGGCGACAAGACGGTTCCCGCCGGCACGGCAATGGATCCGGCGGCGAGATCGCTGCCCGCAGCCCGCAGGTGAGCCCCGGCGGCAATGGTGTCGAGGATCCGGACGCGCCGGCGGCCGCGGGCGTCCTGTGTGCCGCCGACAGGCTCGGTTCGCTCCACGATGGCGATGGCGTCGGCGCCGGCCGGGATCGGTGCGCCCGTCATGATCTGCAGGGCCTCGCCAGGCCCGACGGCCACCGTCGGAGCAGCGCCGGCGCCGAGGACACCGATGACTTCGAGCTCCACCGGAGCGCCGGCTGTATCGGCTGCGCGGATCGCGAATCCGTCCATGGCGGTATTGGCGAATGGGGGGACGTCCTCGATGGCGATGGCATCGGCCGCCAACACGCATCCGAGAGCGTCGTCGAGGAGCATCTGCACCGGGGGCAATGGTTGCGTGCGCGACAGGGCCAGGTGCTGTACCTCGTCGAGCGGTATCAGGCGCTCCTCGTCGTGACCGGGCATCTCGCTCCTCTGATCGGGCGCTGGAGCGGCGTGGACTCCGGCGCGGAGCCGTCGGTCGTCAAGCACCCCAGGTATACACTTAGCACTCGGGCAGTGAGAGTGCTAGCGGTGGAGGATGACCGGGGAATGCCGACCTACGAGTACGTGTGCAAACAGTGTGGGGAGAACCTCGAGGCCGTCCAGGGCTTCCAGGACGAGCCGCTCACGGTTTGCCCGAACTGCGGGGGCGAACTGAAGAAGGTGTTCGGCAACATCGGGATCGTCTTCAAGGGCAGCGGCTTCTACAAGAACGACAGCCGCTCCGCATCGTCGGGGTCGAAGAAGGGTTCCTCGGACGCTGCGGCCAGCAGCGGCTCCGAGTCCAAGGCCGAGGCGTCGAAAGACTCCTCGAAGTCCGACTCCTCGAAGTCCGACACCCCCAAATCCGACTCCTCGAAGTCGGATGTCTCGAAGCCCTCGGGGTCCTCGACCCCGCCGTCGAGCAGCACGCCGAAGGCGGCGGCCGCTTCCTGACCTCGAGGCCGTCTGATCTTCAGGCGGGCGAGCCCGTTGACGGCACGATCCGTTGCCGCCACGGCCGGGCGCTGTCGAAGTGGTGCCCGATGACCCGACCGTCGCGCACCGCCCGCAAGAAACCCCCGGCGTCGTCGAAGTCCGCCATCTCCACGTAGGCAGCCCCGACGGCGTCGGGCACGTGGGCATCCGAGCCCGCTCCGGCGGCGAGGTCGAGCCGAACAGCAGTAGCGGCTGCCTCCTCGTTCAAATGCTCGAGCGACGTCTTGGCGTTTCGTGTCTCGATGAGATCGACGAGGCCTTCGCGGGCGAGGTGTTCGAGAGCGGCGCTGTCGATGCGGTGACGCAGCGGGTCGTAAGGGTGGGGCACGTAGACGAGCCCGCCTTGCAGGCGGATGTGCAACGCAGCTTCACGAGCCGATCGGCAGCCGGGCGGGATCCGTTCGGACAGGAAGAGTCCGATGAGCTCGCCTTCGGGCGTGCGTTGCTCTTGGCCGACGACGACACGGCAGTCGAGCTCGGCGGCCAGACGTAGGGCGCCGTTGATCGTCGAATGATCCGTGATGCAGATGATGTCGAGAGCGGTCTCCGCCACGGCGGTTGCGAGCTCGTCGGGAGTCGTCGTCGAGTCGCCCGACCACATCGTGTGGAGGTGGCAGTCGACGCGCACTTGGCCGGGCGCCAGCACTTCGCCCAGGTGTGGGTGGCGGGCGATGGCCTCGTTGCTGGGCCGTGTCGGTCGGGTCAGCTCGATCTCCTAGGCGCCGCTCATGGACATGTCGTCGATGGCGAGCGTCAGGCCGGCAGCGCTCCCCGGCAGCCACTCGAGATCGTCGCCGATGAAGGCGACGTGGTGCAGCATGCGCTGGATCGTGGACGCGACGGTGATCTCCCGGACGGGTTCAGCGAGCTGCCCGTTCCGGATCATGAGACCCTCGGCACCGACGGAGAAGTCGCCGCTGACGGAGTTGACGCCCGAGTGAACGCCGCTGACGGACTGCACGAACAGGCCGGTGTCGATCTGCCCGATGATCTCCTGCTGCGTGAGCTCGCCGGGCTCGAGCGAGACTGCCCGAGCGCCCACCCCAGGCGTCGTCCGATAGCCGCCTCGGACCGCCGAGCCCGTCGACGACGTTCCCGCCACGCGAGCCGCGTGGGTGTCGTAGAGGTAGCCGAGGAGCTTGCCGCCTTCGATGAGGGTGTTGCGCCGGCAGGCGAGACCCTCGGCGTCGACTCGAGAGGCGCCCCACGCCAGCGGGTTGCTGGGGTCGTCCACGAGAGCGAAGGAAGCAACGGCGACTTCCTCCCCAAGCCTGTTGGCGAACAGGCTTCGACCCTTGCTGACTTCCTCGCCCGACAAGGTTCCGGCGAGAATGTTGAGCAGCATCGAGCTGATGCGCCGGTCGAGGACGACGGTGAGGCGAGCAGAGGCGGGTTTCTTGGCGCCGAGCAACCGGGTCGCCCGATCGACGGCATCGGATGCGGCCGCTTCGACGTCGAGATCCTCCACCCGGCGGCCGGCCGTGTAACCGTAGCCGGTCTGATTCTCGTCCCCGTCTCCGGCGATGGCGTAGACCGAGACAAAACACGACGTTCGCCGGCTCGTCGCTTCGATGCCGGTCGAGGTGGCGATGGCAGTCTCGCCCATGCCGTCGGAGTAATCAGCGTGCACGACTTGGCGGATGCGGGCGTCGCGAGCTCGCGTGCGGCGCTCGAGATCGACAGCGAGATCGACCTTGGCGTCGGTCGGCGTCTGCGCGAGCTCGTCGCGCCACAGGTCGAGCTCGGCCGGTTCGAGCCCGTCGGGGACGGCGAGGCCGCCATGCTCGTCCACCGTTGCAAACTTGGCGTTGTCCCGCGCCTCCGCCAATGCCTCGGCGGCAGCGCCCTCGTCGAGAGCGGCCACCCACGCAAAACCGACCCGACCCTGCGACACGACCCGCACTCCAAGGCCGGCCGATTCGGCCGAGGAGAGCGACTCGATCTCCCCTTCGAAGACTCGCACGGAGGTGTCCTTGCCGCGTGCGGCATACGCTTCGATCTGCTCGCCGGCTCGCGCCTTCGCTGCGACGGCGCGGGCGACCTCGAGCAGCTCAACCACCGGAGGTCCCGCCGATCGTCACGCCGGTGATCCGCAGCGTCGGTTGGCCGCAGCCGACCGGTACTGACTGCCCATCCTTGCCGCAGGTCCCGGGCGACATGTCGAAGTCGGTGCCGATGGCGTCGATCTTCGAGAGGACATCGGGGCCGTTTCCGATCAGGTTGGCGTCCCGGATGGGCTCGGTGATGCGCCCGTTCTCGATGAGGTACGCCTCGGTCATGCCGAAGGTGAAGTCGCCGGTCGCAGTGTTCACCTGGCCACCGCCGAGATGGGCCACGTAGACGCCATGGGGCGTCTGGGCGACGATCTCGTCGGGATCGTCGTTGCCCGGCAACAAGAAGGTGTTCGTCATCCGGACCATCGGGAGGTGGCGAAAGCTCTCGCGGCGGCCGTTGCCCGACGACTCCCGCCGTTGCTTGCGGGCGCGGAGGTAGTCCCACATGTAGTCGGTGAGGATGCCGTCACGGATCAGGACGTTGCGTTGTGCAGGGCGGCCTTCGTCATCGACGGCCATGCAGCCCCACTCCGGGCCGACCGTGCCGTCGTCGACGAGGGTGACGAGCGGGCTGGCGACGAGATCGCCGACACGGCCGGCGTACACCGAGGTGTTCTTCACGATGTGGTCAGCCTCGAGGCCGTGGCCGCATGCCTCGTGGAACAACACGCCCCCGCTGCCGCGCTGCAGCACGATGGGAACGACGCCGGACGGCGCCGGCCGTGCCTGCAGCTTCGAAACGGCCCGCCGCGCCGCCTCCTCGGCAACTTCCTCGACACTTCGCCGTTCGAACATCTCAAAGCCGAGCGTCAGAGCGAGCGTCTCATGGCCCGTCTGCATGCCAGCGTCGGAGGCCGCCACGCACACGACGCTGAAGCGCGTTCGCACGCGTTCGTCACCCGTGAGAAGTCCCTCCGAGTTGGCGATCTGCGTCCGCCGGCGGGAGTCCCCGTAGCCGGCGCTCACCTGGACGACCGACGAGCTCTTCGAGCGGGCGACGTCGTCGGCGCGAAACAACAGTTCCACCTTGGCAGCCTTGGACACATCTGATGGCATCGTGGTGACACCATGAGGCGGAGGGAAGTGTCGCTCGGTCAGCGACACCGTCCGCGTGCCCCCACCTCCTTCGCGGGCAACGGCAGCGGCCGCCTCGGCCGCTTGGAGCAACCCCGGCTCGGAGAGGTCGGCCGTGTGGGCAAAGCCGGTCGTCTCTCCCACGACGACGCGGATGCCCGCCCCGCGGTCGTGGCCGGACGACAGCTCTTCGACCTTGCCGTCGTCGAGCGAGATGCCGGCGGACGAGCGGTCTTCGACGAAGACCTCCGCAAAGTCGCCCCCTCGGCGCAGCGCCGCGCCGAGGGCTCGCTCGAGAACGTCGGGATCGACGAGGCGCGTGATATTGGTCCGGGTCGCCGGCGACCCGGTCGTCTCGTCGCCGGTCAGCGGAGGATGTTCCCGAGCATGCCACCCACAGCGCCGGCTCCGATTGCGTCCTTCTTGTCGTCGCCGCCGATGTAGGGCTTGAGGCTGGCGGCGAGGATGGCGAGCGGCATCGACTGCAGCCAGACCTTGCCCGGTCCGGTGAGGACGACGAGCCAGTGGCCGTCGGCACCGAAGTAGCGGTTGACGATGCCCTGGATCCGCGTCATCGAGAAGTTGACCGTGTCCTGAAAGACACCGACGTGGCCGGGGTGCACGAGCAGCGTCTGGCCGGCGGCGAGGTCATAGGTCGTGATCTCACCGGAAAGCTCAACCCAAGCGGTGCCTTGCCCTTCGAGCTTTTGCAGGATGAACCCCTCGCCGCCGAAGAGCATGCCCCCGAGGCCCTGGTTGAAGCCGACGGTGGACGTGACCCCTTCCGTCCCGCACACCCAGCCGTGACGATGCACGAGGTAACCGCCGGGTGCGCCGATCTCGAGCGGGAAGATCCGGCCGGGCATCTTGGCGGCAAAGGCGATCATGCCCTGGCTGCCGGCTGCCTCGTAGCGGGTGAGGAAGATGCTCGTTCCCGACATGACGCGCTTCAGGCCTCCGAGCAGTCCGCCGCCGCCGCCCTGCTGCCCGCCCATCGAAGTCGTCTGGGTCATCTGCACGTTGGCCGTCATCCACGACAGCTCGCCGTGGTCGGAGATGAGGACGTCACCTGGGTCGAGGATCATCTCGAGAACCGGCAACGTGGAACCCTTCACTTCTGCCTGCATCGTCGCATCCCCTTTGTGACGGCATTCGCCGGTGGTCGTCGGTCGTTGGTCCTGCCAGTCTGCCGCGCTTGGATAGCCCCGTCGAGAACGGGGAGCATCCACCCTTCCGGCGAGCCCCGCGCGTAGCATCCCGAAGGAAGTTCGCGTGAGCCCGATCACGGGGACAACGAGCCGAAAGTCGGAGCGTCGGCCCGACAGGGCCGACCCGAACTGGTGCCTTGCGCACCCTAAGGGCAGGCCAGCATGGACGAGAGCGAAGCAGTCGAGGAAGAGGCGGGCGCCGCCACTCCCATCTTCGGTGTGTACCGCCGAGGCTATGACCCCGAGCAAGTCGACCGGTACGTGGCCGACCATCAGCGCCGCCTCGACGAAGCCCTTCACCGGGCATCGGAGTCCGAGCGCAAGCTGGCTGCTGCCGTAGGTCAGCTTCGCGAGCTGCATCGCCGTGTCGCCGTCTACGAGAGCGAAGCGCGCAACGCCCAGCCACCGCAGCTCGACACACTGGGCGAGCGCGTGCAGCGGATCCTGCAAGAGGCGTGGGAGGGTGCCTACAACCTTCGCCAAGAAGCCGAGCGCGAGGTCAACGAGCTGCGCGAGCACACCCAGCAAGAGGTGGAAGCACTACGCGTGCAGGCACAGGTCGAGGTGGAGGAGCTTCGAGAAGTCGCCAGCCGCGAGGCTGCCGAAGTCGTCGATGAGGCAACGAGGCGGGCGCTGCACATACGCGACGAGACGGAGCGGCGGCGGCAGGCTTACCTCGAGCGCGTCGAGCGCGATCGTGAGCAGGCGATCGCCCAGATCACCTACCTGTACGACCAGCGCCAGGGGGCGATCGCCGAATTGGCCCGTCTGCAGGCGACCGTGCAAGCGACCATCGAGGAGATGGTGCGCAGCCCACTCGGGCGCCCGACCACAGGCGTCGCCGAAGCAGCCTCGGACGGAGCTCGGGCGAAGCGGGCAGCCGCCGGCCGCGCCCATCCCGCCAGCTCGCCGAGCGCCACCGCCCCGGGAGCCTCCATCCCGGGCGCCTCCATCCCGGGCGTCGGTCCCGGCAGCGCCGCCACGGCACTGGCCGAGCACGCCGACGTCGAGCACTTGTCGATCGAGCACCCGGACACTGTCCAGCCTCCCGAGACGACTCCCCAGCAGTTGCCTGGAGTGCTCGGAGCACCCGAGGGGGCTGTGACCGCCGGCGCTGACCTCCCTACCGGTCCGATGGAACGGTTCGTCCGCCCGAGCGACCGCGATGCCGCCCGGGCGGCTCGCCGGCACGCCGGCGCTGAGGCGAACGCCATGGAGCGGACGATGCGAGAGGGATCCACAGCTTCCGAAGGGCGCGGCGAAGCCGAAGGGCCGAGTCCCGCCGGCGCCGGTTCAGGCTCCTTCGATCGCGACTCGGGACGACCGGCCGACGTCGTCGGGCGCGGGAGCGCTCGCGGCGCCCAAGCAGGAACCGGCAGAGCTGCCACTGTCTTCGGTGGGTTGATGCGCCCACGCCGTCAGCCCACGCAGCAGGGTGTCTATGACGCCGAACAGGACGACTGAGGACTCAGTCCCGTATCGACCCTCCCGCTTCGGACAGCGACTTCTGATCCGCTGGTCTCGGGCCGACCTCGCCAAGCTCATCCGATCGGGCCAGCAGCTACGGATTTAGGACATGCGAATCGATACCGCCACACTCGTCGAGCGTTCGTCAGACCGTCTCCGGTGGGATGACTTAGATCTGGATTCGTTCAAGACGCAGCCACTCGATCGTCTCGCCATCCGATGCATCAAGTACATGCACGACGTCGAGTTCCACACCGTGTGCTATTTGCGTGATCTCCTGCTGACACCGGCGCATTCAGACGCACGCGTGACGGCGTTTCTCAACATGTGGACCTACCAGGAGTACTGGCACGGCGAGGCCTTGGCGGCGGTGCTGGCTGCCCACGGCGAAGTGCATGGCGAGGAGCGCGTCCGTGCGGTGCGCCGCAAGCTGGGCGCTCGCGACAAAGCACGCCCGCTCTTCATGGCGCTGGGCGGCTGGATCGGCGGGAGTGATTTCACTGCCGTGCACATGACGTGGGGCGCGGTGAACGAGTGGACGACCCAGACGGGTTACTCCCAGCTGAGCCAGCGGGCCGGGCATCCGGTTCTTACCGCCCTCCTCAAGCGAATCATGCGCCAGGAAGGACGCCACATCGACTTCTATGCGACCGAGGCAGAGGATCGACTCGGGGCCAGCAGGCGGGCGCAGCGTCTTACCCGAACGGCACTTCGCCGGTTCTGGGGGCCGGTCGGCTCGGGCGTGATGCCGGAGGAAGAGGTGGGTTTCTTGGCGGACTACCTCCTCGGTGACGAGGCGGGACAGGCAGCGGCCCGCCGCATCGACCGCCAGATCGACCGCCTGCCCGGACTTGACGGTCTCCACCTGGTTGAGAAGGCAACCGCGGGACGCCCTGGCCTCACACTTGGGACAGCCTCCGACCTGGAGCCGGCTTCTCAGGCGGCCTGACTCAATCTGCGATACCAGCTACCGCCATCAGTCACTCGCCGGAGTCGACACGCCGACACCGCCGCGGGTGGCGGCTCCATAACGGCGCTGTTCGGCCGAGATGTCGAGCGGACCGATGCCCTTTCTGGCCTCCAGGGCGCTCACGTCGAGCTGGTCGGCCGGCACGACCCAGGCGATCTCGAATTCGATGCCGTCGGGGTCCTTGGCGTACAGGGACTTGGTCGTCCCGTGATCGGAGGCGCCCACGAGCGCCCCGACCTCGCTCAAGACCGCGGCGAGTCGTTCGAGCTCGGCCAACGTGTCGACCTCCCAGGCGAGGTGGTACAGCCCCACCTCCGATTGGCCGGCACGGGACGCCGCCGCCTCCGAGCCGATGGCGAACAGGCCGATGTCGTGGTCGTTCGTCGAGCCCGGCGCCTGCAAGAATGCGGCTCCTTTGAAGTCGGTAGGCCCGATCCCGACCGGGCGAAACCCGAGCACGTTCATGTAGAACTCGGCGCTCACCTTGGCGTCGCGCACGTAGAGCACAGCGTGGTTGAGGCGGGTGATCGGCATGCTCGGATCAACGATCGCGGGCGCCGGTCCATTCCGCCTCGAGCACGCTTGGCGTCATGCGGCGAAGTTCACCGTGATGGTCAGCTCCTCGGTAGCCCGGGCAACTCGGAACTCGAGTGCGTCGCCTTCGAGGTCGAGCGCCTCGTAGAGGGCATCGACGGAGCTGAGGGTCTTGTCCCCAGCTTGGAGGAGCACGTCGCCGCGAAGCAGGCCGGCCTGCTCCGCCGGGCTCCCTTCCTCGACTCCTCGCACGAGCAGACCGGTTACTTCGGGCAAGCCGGCGGCCGCCCGGAGGCGGCTGGTGACCTGCGGAGGAGCGATTGCGGTGCCGAGGCGGTGACGAACCGGGGCGTCCCCCTTCGCGAGTGCATCGATGCGCTTGGTCAGCTCCGCGCTGGCACCGATGGCCTGGTAGAAGCCTTCCTGAACGCGGTTGGTGTTGACGCCAACCACGTGCCCATCGCGATCGAGCACGGGCCCACCCGAGGAACCCCGGGCCAGTGGGGCGGTGTGCTCGATGCTGCCTGGGATGCGGCGCCCACGAGGACCGCGGAACCCGCGGCCAGTCGACGAGATCGTGCCGATCGTGGCTCGTAGCCCGCGCCCACGCGGGTTGGACAAGGCGACCACGACCTGTCCGACGGCGACCGGAGTGCTGGAGAACTCGACCGGCGTGACGCCGGTTGTGTCCACAGCTACCACGGCGAGGTCGCCATCGAGGTCGACGCCTGCTGGTGTTCCTGTGGCGGCTCGACCGTCTGCGAAGGTGATGTAGGCGGCTTCGCCCCGCAGGTTGTGGGCGTTGGTCACGACAAAGCCGTCCGCCACGACGATGCCGGTGCCGTGGCGGTTGACCCCGACGACGGCTGGGCCGGCAGTGTCGGCTACCGAGGCGATGGTGGATGTGATGTCGTCGAGTGTGCTCATGGTTGGTGCTCCTTCGCTACTAGCTTGTCACTTGCAGAATACAAGCTACTAGGTGGCGAAGCAAGCCGGGCAGGGCGGATAATCCGGTTCCGACGCCATCGAGCGGAGAAGGTGTAGAGATCTTCCGTGCCTGACACGACCGCCGCTCTGTCCGCAGCCCTGCGACGCGTGGGTGATCGCTGGACGCTGCTCGTCGTCGCCGCCCTGCTCGACGGGCCGCTGCGTTACGGCGAGTTGCAGGAGGCGGTGACGGGCATCGCCACCAACGTGCTCTCGAGCCGGCTGAAGGATCTCGAGGGTCAAGGCCTTGTTGCTGCGACGCCGTACTCGCGGCGTCCGTTGCGTTTCGAATACCAGCTCACCTCTGTCGGCGCCGAGCTCGCCGGCGTCATGCGTTTGCTGGCTGCTTGGGGGGCCAGCACCAGCGGCGCCGGTGACGACGGCACGCCATTCGGCGGCGACTCCGGAACGGGTCAACCGGCACATGCTGTCTGCGGCACGCCTCTCGAGGTGCGGTTCTGGTGCCCGACCTGCCAACAGATCGCCGACGACGAGACCGAGGTGTGGGCGTGATGGACACTGATCTGACCGAGGACATGGCCCCGCTCGTACCGCTGCCGGTTCAGCCCCGCGACGTGCCGTGGCCGAGCAGTGACGGGACATGGCCGCTCGGAGAGACTCCGAGGCCGGCGCAAGCCCGGTTGGCGGAGCTGCTCGCCCAAGCATTTGCTCCAAGTACTCCGATGGGCCAGACCTACGCCGTCGTCGTCGTCCATGGTGGTGTCATCGTTGCCGAACGCTATGGCGGCGCCCTCGAGCATTGGGACGGTCCGAGCGAGCCAGTTGGCGCGACGACACAGCTGCTGTCGTGGTCCATGGCCAAGTCGGTCCTGCATGCCGCCGTCGGACTCCTGGTCGGCGAGCAGCGGCTGGACCTGGACTCGCCTGCACCGGTGCCGGAGTGGCAGGACGACGCAGACCCGCGTCATGAGATCCGTCTTCAGGACCTGCTGGAGATGCGTGACGGCTTGGCGTGGCGAGAGGACTACGTCGACGGGAACGCCTCCGACGTCATCTCGATGTTGTTCGGTCCTGATAGCGCCGACATGGCAGCGTTTGCCTCCAGCCGGCCGTTGCTTCACAAGACCGGCTCAGTGTTCAACTACTCGAGCGGGACGTCCAACATCGTGGCCGGCGTGCTCCGCCGCGCTGTTGGCGCTGGAGCCGAGCTCCGGTCCTTCCTGGCCGACCGGCTGTGGTCGCGAGTCGGAGCAGGGCCAGTCCGGATCGGTCTCGACGACGCGGGAACGTGGGTCGCATCGTCGTACTGCTACGCCACCGCGCGGGACTACGGGCGCTTCGGGCAGCTGTACCTGCGCGATGGCGTGTGGGACGGCGAGCGGATCCTTCCTGCAGGTTGGGTCGATCACGGTCGTACGCCTCGGTCTGTCGATCCCGATGACGGCGAGCTGTATGGCGCTCATTGGTGGATCGGAAATGACGAGTGGGGCACGTTCCGGGCCTCGGGTTACGAGGGTCAGTCGATCACCGTGTGCCCTGGCTTGGATCTGGTTGTCGTCCGCCTCGGCAAGACGCCGGCGGAGCAGGCCGATGTGCTGGCACGGTGGCGCCAAGAGGTCGTGGAGGCATTCGCGGTCGCCTGAGGCGCTCGACCTCGAGCTTCGGCAGGATCTCTCCCGCCCTGTGGACCTCGGCCTCAGGCCTCGGCGAGGATCTCCCCGTGAATGAAAGCCAGCCAGGCCCCGGGAGCGGCGGCCCAGCTGCGCCACCCCTCGGCGAGCCGACCGAGCTCGTCTGCATCTGACAGACCGAGCTCGATCGCTCGAGCGCCGAGCGAGGACGAGGTGGTCCGTTCCGCCCACAGGTCCGCCCACCAATCGCATTGCTGCGGCGTGTCCGCACACCAGGCGCTGGCGCTGCTGACGACCGTCGAGAACCCAGCATCCTTCGCCCAAGACAGGAGCCGGCGTCCGGCGTCCGGTTCGCCTCCGTTGCTCCGAGCGACCTCGGTGTAGAGCTCCAGCCAGCGGTCCAGCAACGGCTCGGGCGGCCACCAGACCTGGCCGTGGTAGTCGCCGTCGCGGGCCGCCACCGTGCCTCCTGGCCGGCACACTCGACCCATCTCCTCGAGCACGCGCACGGGACGCCGCACGTGTTGCAAGACCTGGTGTGCATGGACGACGTCGAAACTTCCTTCGTCGAAGGGGAGCGCCTCGGCGTCACCCTGACGAAACTCGACGTTGTCGACGCCGCCCTTCACACAGGTCGCTCGTGCCTCCTCCAGGACCTCGGCCGAAGCATCGAGGGCGACGACCCTGCCGGGAGCCACGATGCGGGCAAGATCGCGGGTGATGGTCCCCGGGCCGCAGCCGACGTCGAGCAGGTCGAGCCCGGGGCGTAGCCGCGGCAGCAAGTACGCGGCGGAGTTCTCCGCCGTCCGCGAGCGGTGCGAGCGGAGAACGCTGTCGTGGTGGCCGTGGGTGTACAGGGCTGTGCCTGCCTACGCCTCGGACCGGACCAGTTCGACGACCGGGATGACTCGGCTCGTCTTCTCCTGATACTCGGCGAAGCCCGGGTAGAGCTTTGCCTGTTCCGCATAGACACGATCGCGCTCGGCCCCCTCGAGAGGTGCCGCCGTTGCTTCGTACTGATCGGTGCCGACCTCGACGGTGACGGTCGGGTTTGCCACGAGGTTGTGGAACCAGTCCGGGTTGGTGGGGGCCCCGGCCTTGGAGGCAAAGACGTACAAGCCGTTACCGCCGCTCAGGTACATCATCGGCGTCGTGTGGCGCCTTCCGGACTTGGCACCGGTCGTGGTCAGGAGCAGCACCGGCGCTCCTTCGAATTGGCCACCGACCTTGCCCTCGTTGGCCCGGAATTCCTCGATGATCTTCTGATTCCAGTCGTTTGCGTCGGCCATCGTTGTTGCCTCCGGTTGATGATCAGTTTGTCGTCGATGTTGTCTTAGCGCCGGCTCACGCTCGTTCGTGCCGTTCGACTGTGCGGTCCGACTGTGCCGTTCGGACCGGGCCCAGGCCATAGGTCGGGCAGGATGTCCTCATGGCCTGGCCCCCGTCTCCGGCTGGCGACCGCCGACCCGTGCCACAGGTCGAGCCTCCGGTCGAGCGGCGCGTGAGCTTCGACAGCGTGGCCGAAGTCTACGACCGAGTGCGGCATTCCTATCCGCCGGAGGCATTTGCCGACCTCTTCGCTTTCCTGCGCCAGGGTCGGGAACTCCCTGCGCCCGATATCCTCGAGATCGGCCCGGGCACTGGCAAGGCGACACGAGCGCTCCTCGAAGCCGGCGGCAGGGTGACGGGCGTAGAGCTCGGGGCGAAGATGGCGTCGTTCCTCCGCCATGCCTTCGCCGGCAACCCGAACCTGACCGTTGTCGAGGGGTCGTTCGAGGCGGTCGAGCTTCCGCCGGCCAGCTTCGATGTCGTCACGGCGGCCACAGCCTTCCATTGGGTCGATCCGGCGGTTCGGATCGACAAGTCGATCGAACTGTTGCGGCCGCTCGGTGTCCTCGCGACGTTGTCGACCGTGCAGGTGGCTTCGGAGGTGGCGAAGGGTTTCTTCGAGCGGACCTCTCCCATCTATGACGCTTACGGGGAGTCGGGCGAACACGGCTACGTAGCGCCGGCGCCTGACGAGGCGACCCCGCCGGAGTTCGAA
This sequence comes from Acidimicrobiales bacterium, assembly GCA_049510975.1. Taxonomy (GTDB): domain Bacteria; phylum Actinomycetota; class Acidimicrobiia; order Acidimicrobiales; family Bog-793; genus JAKACA01. The sequence goes on along the minus strand of JBEKYM010000012.1, from coordinate 81,465 downwards.
GAGCTCCGCTCTCATGCCGCCCTTCGAGACGCCGTGCTCCACCGCTACCGGTGGGATCAGACGTACTCGACCTCCCAGTACGCCGATCTGCTCCGCTCCTATTCGAACATGCAGATGATGGCGCCCGCCGCTCGGGAGGGGCTCATCTCGGCACTGTGTCGTCTCATCGACACTGATTTCGACGGATACGTCGTTCGTCCACTCGTCATCGCCCTGGCGATGGCGCGGCGGCCGGCGTCGTGAGCGGCACAGCCGGTGCTCTACGCTCGGAGCCGTGAGCCGGCAACGTCGCCGGCCACCGACATCGAGCGGGCCGCTAGCTCATCGGGTAGAGCAGGGGACTTTTAATCCCAAGGTGCAGGGTTCGAGACCCTGGCGGCCCACCGGATACCAGAAGCCCAACACGGGCCCACCGAAGTCCGCCGAACAGGTCCAGGTACCACGGCCCGCGTGGTCGAACCCCTTCCGTTGTCCGACTCAACCGGGCGGTTTGGAGGCCTGCGCCCATCGGCGAGCGCTGCACCTAGCCGCTCGTCCCGGTAGTGATCCTCTCCCGACGCAGCCTGCGTTTCAGGCCTTCTATCACGAGGTCCAGCCCGAACTCGAAATCGCTCTGTTCGACTCCGTCACCCAGCCCGCGCAGGTGCTGCGCGGCGTGCTCGGCCAGATTTGGAAACACCCCCGGATCCAGCAGGCTCAAGTAGTTCTGGAGGAGTTCGTCCGTCAGCGTCACGGGCGCCGAGTGACCGAGCTCCCAGAGGGTGAAGCCGAACACGTGGCTGTCGATGGAGTGGTAGGCGTGGTAGCTGAGCGCCGACGAGAAGCCGCCCTCTCGAAAGCATCTGAGCAGCGCCTCGATATAAGTCAGCCGGGCCCCCACGACCGGGCTGACTGACCGGCTGCTGGTCGGTGCCATGACAAGACCGCACGCCCAAGGATGGCGCATGAAAGCCTCGTGAGCTGACAGTGCGCAACGACGGACAGAGGGTTCCCACCTCCCACCGGGCTGAGGCAGCTCGATCTCACCGACAACGAGATCGGCGATCGAGTCGAGGAGGGTGTCCTTGTTGGCGACGTGGTTGTAGAGCGACATCGCCTCCACCCCGAGCGAATCGCCAAGGGCCCGCATCGTGAGAGCCTCGAGTCCAGCCTGATCGGCTAGCTCCATCGCTGCGCGAAGCACGCAGTCCCTGTTCAGCGCCCCTCGTGACCTCGAACCGGGGGGACGTGACCGAGAAGCCCGGGCGCTCACCCTTGACAGCTTACTACGTAAGTGTCAATACTTACAGTGTAAGTAACCTAGGACGACGAACGAAAGGCAGCCATGAAAGCGATCGTCGGAACGGAGTACGGCGGCCCGGACGGTTTGCGGCTCGAGGATGTCCCAGTGCCGTCGCCCGGGCCGAACCAAGTGCTCGTGCGGGTCGTGGCGGCGTCGCTCAATCCGCTCGACTGGCACTACATGCGGGGCAAGCCCTACCTCCTTCGGACGAGCGCGGGCTATCGACGGCCGAAGCGAACGGTCCGTGGCGTGGACGCGGCCGGGGTGGTGGAGGCTGTGGGGGCTGAGGTGACTGATTTCAAACCCGGCGACCAAGTCTTCGGCTTGTGCGCGGGCTCTCTGGCGGAGTACGGCGTCTCGGAGGCCAAGGACGAGCTCGCCGCCAAGCCGGAGGCTCTCAGCTACGAGCGGGCGGCCGCGCTGCCCATCGCGGGGTGCACCGCTCTCCAGGCCATTCGCCGCGCTGACCTCAAGTCCGGTCAGACGCTCCTGGTCAACGGGGCTGCTGGCGGAGTCGGGACCTTCGCCGTGCAGATCGCGGCGCAGATGGGGGCAGAAGTCACCGGTGTCTGCAGCACGGCGAACCTCGATACCGTCCGGTCCCTAGGTGCGACGAGCGTCATCGACTACACCGCCAAGGACTTCACCGCTTCCGGTGATCGCTACGACGTCGTCCTGGACCTAGTTGGCAACCACTCGCTCGGCGATCTGCGCCGCTGCATCCATCGACATGGAACCCTGGTTCTCAGCGCCCCGCGTCCCGGAGAGTGGATAGCCCCGCTCGTCCTGCCGCTCGGCGCCATGGTCACGGGCAAGATCCGGGGGGAGCGGCTCCTCCCGATATTGGCAAAGGTGAACCGCGAAGATCTCGGCACCCTGGCCGACCTCACGGCCGACGAGAAGATCTCGCCCGTCGTGTCTCGCACCTGCTCGCTCGGCGACGCGCCCGAGGCCATGCGGCACCTCGAGACCAGTCACGCTCTCGGCAAGCTGGTGGTGACCATCTGACGTCTTCGGCCGACTGCTCTCTCGTACGTCACCCGAGCCGGTCCGGTCATTGTTGTCACTTCGTGTTCGTGGAGGCCTCCAGACTGATTGAGCCCGAGCGCAACCCCTAGGGTTGGAAACTCACTGGACCGCGCCTGGCGAGGAATCGAATGCACGACAGCCAATGGATCAAGACCAGGACACCGGAGTCTCGCGCGCTCTTCGAGCGGGTCAAGGTGGCTACCCGGCTCTCCGCCGAGCTCAGCGCCTACCGCCTCGATGAAGCGGAGTCGATCCGAACGGCGTTCGAGGAGTTGATCGGCAAGCCCGTCGACGAGTCGTTCACGCTCATCCCTCCTTTCTACGCGGACTACGGCCTGAACATCACCATCGGTCGGACTGTCTTCATCGGTTACGAGTGCGCATTTACCGGCCATGCGGCCATCGACATCGCAGACGAGGTGATGATCGCTCACAAGGTCAACCTCATCACGGCTGGCCACCCCGTGGAACCGGACCAACGACGCGAGTACATCACCGCGGAACCGATCAAGATCGATACCAATGTGTGGATCGGAGCTGCCGCGACTGTCTTGCCCGGCGTGCACATCGGCGAAGGGGCCGTCGTCGCAGCTGGTGCCGTGGTGACACACGACGTCCCTCCGGCAACCGTTGTGGCTGGTGTGCCAGCGACCGTCATCAGGAAGCTCTAGAGCGGCGGCGGGGTCGCTCGCGAGATGCCTCGCTCTGTGTCAGTCCTCCCCTTCGCCCTCGCCCTCGCCCGCGCCACGCACCCTATGGCAGGATTTCGACACCTACCCGAGTGCATGCGAGAAGACCGGTGCCTGTCCGCTTTCAGTTGGTAATCGACTGCGCCGACCCGGACCGGCTGGCTCGGTTCTGGGCCGCTGCGCTGGGCTATGAGCTGGCACCAGTCCCGGCGGGTTTCGCGTCCTGGAACGACTTCTATCTTGCGCTCGGGGTACCCGAGTACGAACTGGTTGAGGGCGCGGACAGGATCAGCGACCCGGAGGGTCATGGGCCGAGCATCTGGTTCCACGTGGTGCCAGATGTCAAGGTGGTCAAGAACCGGCTGCACCTCGACGTCCGTGCCAGTGGCGACTGGACAGACCCCATCGAGACTCGCAGAGACCGAGTCGACGCGGAGGCCAGCCGGCTGGCGCGCCTCGGTGCCACCATCACGGGCGCACTGTCTGAAGAAGGGTTGGACCACTACGCGGTCGGGATGAAGGACCCGGAAGGCAACGAGTTCGACATCAACTGACCGGAACACCTGACGACGCCGGCGGAGCTTGCGAGGCGGCTGCGTTGGCGTACCTGCATGTCGCGCGTCCGCCGGCCACCTACCATCGACGGCCGTGGCTGTGACGTGTACGTGCTGCTCGATGTCGGTCGATTGGTGGGTCAGGCTGCGATCGCACCCCGACCTGCCGATCTGCCACGACTGCCTCTCGGGGCTGAATGGACAGCGGGACGGTCAACTGCAGCTCATGACGGGAACTTGGTTGGTCACCGGATTCGAGCCAGTGTTCAAAGTGGCCGATGTGTCTCGCTCGGCGGCCTGGTTCGAGCGTGCAGGCTTTGAGGTCTCGCTCCACGATGAGACCTATGCTTTCGCTCGCCGCGAGCGTGACCTCGCGATCCACATTGCCCAAGCTGGAGGAGACGAGCTCCCGGGCCAAGGTGCTCTCTACATCCACTGTCAAGACGCCGACCGCGTGGCCGAGGAGTGGACGCAGGCTGGGATCGAGGTGGACGGCCCTCGCGACGAGGACTATGGCAAGCGAGAGGGCTCCATTACCGACCCCGACGGCAACGTGATTCGCTTCGGTGGGCCGCTTCGCTGAGGTTTCTCCGTGTCAAGTCATCACGGGCGCGTATGGCGCTGGCAAGAGTTCCGCGGCCGAGGAGATCGCCTACATCCTCGAGATGGCTCGTGCTCACTCGGCAGAGCCTCCGGGTGTTCCTCCACGGGTTCCAACGTAGGCGGAGCGTGCCAGCGCCGCGCCAGCCGTCATGTTGACAAATCACTATTAAAAGTGATATCACTTTGATAGATGATCAGAGGAGCGAGAACAGCCGGTGACGCAGATCCCAGGAGGTCTCTCCGTGTCCGTGCCCAGGCAGCCGAGTTCAGGGCTGTAGAGACCACTCTTCAGGAGGAACCATGAGTCAACATGTCGAGCAGCAGAGCGACCCCGAGGCGACGCCGGTCGGTCACTCGGGGGTCCGCGTCGTAATCCGCGAGCGAAGGGCCTGGGCCATCAGCGGCTGGCTGGGCGTCGTCGTCCTCGCCGCCTCCATCGTCGCAGCGGTCTTCATCGCCAAGACCTCCGTCAAGGGCCTGATCGCCCTGCCGATCCTGGTGGCCGTTGTGATGGCGGGCTCGCTCGTCATCGTGCAGCCCGGCCAGACGAAGGTTGTGCGATTCTTCGGCAAATACGTCGGCTCCGTGCGTCGAACCGGTCTCTCCTGGATACTGCCTCTTTCGGACCGGCGGACCGTGAGCATTCGGGTCAGGAACTTCGAGACGAGCCACCTGAAGGTCAACGACTCTGATGGCAACCCCGTGGAGATCGCTGCGATTGTCGTCTGGCAGGTTGCCGATACCTCGCGTGCCCTCTATGCCGTCGATGACTACCTCAACTTCGTGCGGGTCCAGGCCGAGTCAGCGTTGCGGCATGTTGCGAGTACGCATCCCTACGACAACTCGGCAGAAGATGGCCTGTCGCTGCGCGGCTCGACCGACCTCGTCGCCGGCGAGCTCGCCGAGGAGATGGCTGCTCGCGTCGTCATCGCCGGCGTGGAGATCGTCGAGGTGCGCGTCAGTCACCTCGCCTACGCGCCGGAGATCGCGCAGGCGATGCTGCGACGCCAGCAGGCGAATGCGGTCGTCGCTGCCCGCTCTCGCATCGTCGACGGTGCTGTCGGGATGGTCGAGATGGCGCTCGACCGGCTGCGTGAGCGCGACATCGTCGACCTTGACGAGGAGCGCAAAGCGGCCATGGTGAGCAATCTGATGGTCGTGCTGTGCAGTGACCAACCAGCTTCGCCAGTCGTCAACACCGGCACGCTCTATTCGTGATCCGTGAATGACCGCAAGCAGGTGCTGCTGCGGATGGACCCCGCCGTCCACGACGCTTTGGCGCAGTGGGCGGCAGATGAGTTCCGCAGCCTCAATGCCCAAGTCGAGATGCTGCTGCGCCGAGCGCTCGACGGTGCCGGGCGTTTGCCCAAGAAGACTGGGCCATTGCCGAGGCGGGGCCGACCGCCCAGCGACTGAGCGGCGTTATCGCGCGCCGGCAGCGGCGAGCGCTTCCTTCCAGGGCTTGGCGGTGCCCTTGCCCTTGAAGATGTGGACGAGCTGCGAGATGCCCCCGCCGGAGGGGTAGTCGAGGGTGATGATCCACGTGCGCGACCCGTCCTCGACCTTCAAGCCGTAACCACCGAGGCTCTTCGGCCAGGTGATCTTCTGCTGAGATACGGGCAAGTCGAACACACCCGGGCGCTCGCCGTTGTTGATCCGCTCCTTCAGATCCTGCGTGCCGAGCGCTTTCTCGAGCCAGCCGAGCATGCAGCTGGCCGCCCCCGCATCGAGGGTGAAGCGGAGCCTTCCGTTGTCGTCCAGACTCAGTACACCCGATACCGGGAACGGGTTGATCTGGTTCTGCAACAACCAAGACGATCGTTCGAGCATGTTGTGTTGGTGCCCTTTCAGCTGTGAGTGCCTGCCGAGCAAGAATGTCAGAAACCGCTGCGACGTGTGGCCGTGCCGAAGGTCTTCGGTTCGGAAGGGGGTCTGGACGTCCGGGAGTACCCAGGGGAGCGCTGGTCGCGGTACCCTTTTTTGCAGCTTGGCTCTCCTGTCGCCCGCTTGGAGGCCGATGTCCGATTTCGCAGAACCGTCTCGCAGTGCCCGATCTCGTTGGAGGCGGCCACATGATCAAGCCCTGCGGGTCTTGCGTCGTCCGCGACTGTTCGTCGCGGTTCTCCTTGCTGTCTTTGCGGTTGCCTCCCCATCGTTGCGGCTGACGTCGTCGCCGTCCGCACCCCTCGAAGCGGTCGCACTGAGTCCCTCCACTCCGCTCTCGCCCTTCTCGGGCCTCGTGAGCGCCTACGTCTCGGGACGTGCCGGCTCGATCGAAGCAGCTCTCTACGACCTGCACTCTGGGAGGACCTGGGAGCTGAACCCGCAGCTTGCCCCGGAGGCGACCGCCAGCATCGTCAAGGTCGACATTCTCGAAACCCTCCTCTACCGGACTCGGGTCGCCCGCCAGACCCTCAGCCCGTCCGAGCAGCAGCTGATCCAACAGATGATCGAGATCAGCAGCAACTCCGCCGCCACGAGCCTGTGGTATCGGGCGGGCGGTCACCGCGGCATCGGGGCCTACAACAAGCTCGCCGGCCTCACGCACACGGTCATGTCGAACTGCGGGCCGTGCGTGGGAGTCCCTCTGCCGGCTTGGGGGTTCACGACGACCACGCCTGAGGACCAGCTCCTCCTCCTCAAGCAGCTCAGTCTCCCGAGCCATCTGCTCACGACCTCCCAGCAGCAGTACGCCGTCGGCCTGATGTCCAATATCGCTCCGTGGCTCAAGTGGGGTGTCTCGAGCGACGACCCTCCGGGTTCCTTCATTGCAATGAAGACCGGCGACGTACCCATCAGCTCGGACGATGAACAGGTGAACAGCATCGGATGGGTCGACGGCGGCGGCCACGACTACTTGATGACGATGCTCACCACGGGCGATCCGTCGCTGCAATACGGCGTGGACACCTTGAATGAGATGTCGAGCTTGATGTGGCACCAGTGGAACTTGGACGCTGGCGGCGGTTACTGGCTCACGACCGCCAAGGGGAACGTCTACAACCTCGGTGATACGAGTTTCTACGGCTCGGAGAGAACACGGATCATTCCGGCGCCAGTCGTTGCGATGACATCGACGCCCGACGAGGAGGGCTACTGGCTCGTGACGGCGAAGGGCAACGTCTACAACTTCGGCGACGCCGCCTTCTACGGCTCGGAGGCGAGCAAGGTGGTACCTGCCGCCGTCGTTGCGATGACACCGACGCCGGACGGGCAGGGCTACTGGCTCGTGACGGCGAAGGGCAACGTCTACAACTTCGGTGACGCCAGCTTCTACGGCTCGGAGGCGACCAAAGTGCTGCCGGCACCCGTCGTTGCGGTTGCGCCGACGCCGGACGGGAAGGGTTACTGGCTCGTGACGTCGAAGGGCAACGTCTACAACTTCGGTGACGCCGACCTCTACGGATCGGAGGCGACGAACGTCCTCCCAGCCCCCGTCGTGGCCGTGGCGCGCGGCTGACCAGCCTCGTGGCCACTCAAGTGGGCCAGATGACAGCCTGCGAGTCGCCCGCCTGGCAAGAGCACGGCACGAGAGAGGGCCCCAGCCGTTGGGGGAGGCGAGGGAAACCTCCCTCGTGCTCGTGCGTCTACCGCCACAACGCTACGAGCGGGCCGTGTCAACGAGACGTCAAGAAAGCCCTGCCCACCGTCAACAAAAGATGACGGGCGGCTCACTTCCCCGAGCTGACCCGAAGCTGTCGGTCACGCAGAACTCGACGTGGGCGGCTCGAAGATGAGACACGTGGTGGTCGCGTGGGAGTACAGGGTTCCGTCTGTTCCGACTACCTGGCCGGAGGCGGTCGCAATGCGGCGCCCAGACGTGATCACCTGCCCCTTGGCGAGGACGCTCGCCGTGTCCACGGTGAGCGCCTTGACGAAGTTCACCTTGACCTCGAGGCTGGTGTACGCGCGGCCGAGGGGCAGGGTCGTGTGGACGGCACAACCCATGGCCGAGTCGAGGAGCGTGCAGAGGATCCCGCCATGCACCGACCCGATCGGGTTGTAGAGGTGCTCGCCGACGTCCAGCTGGAAGGTGACCGTGCCCGGCTCGACTTCGAGCAAGCTCATTCCCAACAAGACGGCAACCGGCGGTGGTGGTACTCGCCCGGCCGCGATGCCGCGCAGGAAGTCGAGACCAGTCAGCTCGAGCGCCGCGGTGGCCCCACCCAGCGGATCCTCCCAGGTGACGTGCCGGCTCCGTTCCGGATCCACAGAGGCGGCCGTCGTCCTAGTCATCCGCCCCGACATCCCGCCGGCGAACGCCCCCGCCTCGATCGCGTCATCCATCGACTCAACGTACTCGAGTGCATAGCATGATGCAACTTACTGCGGCAGACTCGGCTGTGTCACGTTGAGACGTGGCGCCGGCCCTGGGCGGACCGGGCGGCGTATCCTGAGCCCATCATGGTCAACCTCTCCGAGAAGGCGCGGGCTTCCCAGCAGGCCCTCCGGGACGCCTCCGCCCAGTATCAAGCCGTCGTCGACAGCGTCATCGAGAACCCGCGAGGGCCATTCCTCGAGAAGCTCCGCGAAGCCGAAGAGCACGTCGGAGAAGCGGCTGCGCGCTGGGCGCTCGATTACATCGAGGGTGCCCACCCGGACTGACGGGCGGCGCTCAACTCTGCGGTACCCAAGCCTGACACCGCAAGATCCTCGACGAAACGACAGCCGCGGAGCGTCAGTCGCAACGGTCCGCTCCCGGAGTAAGCGCCCTCGACCTCGAAGTCGCCGCCGTACAGACCGTGTCCCCGATCGCTCTGGAGGGACGCTCGGGCGAAATGTACCGTTGGCGGTTGTGATCGGGCCTCCCATCCCGCGTCGCCGCTTCCTGCAAGGCATGGCCGCCGCGGGAGCGACGGCGGCCACCAGGAAGATCCGCCCTCTCGGCGACCTTGCTTCCCTTGCCGGCAGCCGCCGACCGCGAGACGAGCGGCGGATCGTGATCGTCGGGTCCGGCATTGCCGGGCTCGGCTGTGCCTTCCGGCTCTGGCGCCGCCACGGGCTTCGAAGCGAGATCTACGAGCTCAACTCCGAGCGAGCCGGTGGCCGGATCCAAACCCTGCGCGGCTACTTCGCGGCGGGCCAGCTCGTCGAGGAACACGCCGAATTCATCTCCTCCGAGCACACCGAGACCCTTGCCCTGGCGAAGCGCTTCGGGATCAGCCTCGACAACGTCGACGACTACCCGGCGGGCACGCATCCTCTGCAGTACACGATGCGTTTTCGCGGTGCCCCATGGCCGATGGCCGTGCTCAACGAGGAGTGGCGCGACTGGGGCTGGCGGTTGTTCCACGATGCGGCCTTCGTGAAGGCGCCCTGGCCGGCCACGTTCCGGCACTCGACACGTTGGACTCGGCTGTGGGACCAGATGTCGGTGCCAGAGTGGATCGAGTCCTACGTTCCGGGCGGCCTCGAGTCGGACTTCGGACGGTTGTGCATCGCCGACATGCTGGACGAGTTCGGCGGCCCTCCCGAGCAACAGTCAGCCCTCAACCTCGTGTACACCCTCGGTATGTACTCGAGCTCGGCGAGCGGCCTCCAGCCGCACCGTTACCCGCAGCTCTCCGGCACCGACGAGAAGTGGCACCTGCACGGCGGCAACGACCTGCTGATCACCGGGCTCCTCGATCGGCTGCCGGCGGGCACGGTGCGCCTCGGCCAAGGGCTCGTGGCGCTGCGGCCGAGGGGTGCTTCGGGCTTCACGGCGAGTCTCGCCTCCGGTGCGGTCATCCGAGATGTGCAGGCGGACCACGTCGTGCTCGCGCTGCCGTTCACAAAGCTTCGCCAAGTTGACCTCGACGACGCCGGCCTCGGCATCCCGGCGTTGCAGCGGCGAGCCATTGACACCGAGCCCCTCGGCAGCAATGCCAAGCTCTTTCTCCAATTCTCGCACCGCGTCTGGAACGAAGCGCACAGCGCCGGCAATGTGTACACCGGCGAGCCGATCCAGAGCGGATGGGACGCCACGAGCTATCAGCCCGGGGCACCGCAAGGCATCCTGGTCACCCTCCCAGGCGGGAGCGAGGCTGCCGACTGGGGACGCCGGTACTCGCTCGCCAGCTACAGCGGACCAGCCCCCGATGCCATGGTGCGTGATTACCTGGCCGGCTGGGAGCGCGTATACCCGGGCCTGAGCTCTGCATATACGGGACGGTCCTATTTCGTCTGGTCATCCGGTGATCCCCACCTCCTCGGGGCGTACTCCTATTTCCAGCAAGGTCAATACACCGGTTTCAACGGCATTCAAGGCGAACGTCGGGGGAATCTGCACTTCTGCGGTGAGCAGACGTCGCTGAATTTCCAGGGCTATGTCGAGGGCGGGCTGCGCACCGGGTACCGAGTCGCCGACGAGATCGTCCGCTGAGGCGCCTTGGCCGTGTGAGGGGAACATCTCCCGGCGTGGCGTTCAACGCTGCGCGAGGCTGAGCACATGCCGAGCCAGGTCATCGAGCTGCCGCTGGCCGAAGCGGTCGTGCTCTGTCTGATCGCTCACGAGCCTCGACACGGTTGGGCGGTGGTGAAGGCGCTCGCTCCGGCCAGCGACGTCGGCAGGGTGTGGTCTCTCAGCCGGCCGCTCACCTACCGAGCCATCGATGGGCTCCTCGCCAAATCGTTGATCACGAGGAAAGGCGCCGAGCGCGGCGAAGGTCCGCAGCGCCAGATCCTTGCTGTCACCGCCCTCGGCCGGCGGGTCTCGGAGCGCTGGCTGAGCCAGCCGGTCAGCCACTTCCGAGACGTTCGCACCGAGCTCATGCTCAAGCTCGTGCTCCTGAACCACCTGGACCGCAGTCCGGCAGCACTCGTGCAGTCGCAGCTGGAGGTCTTCCGGCCGATGTTGGCAGCTCTCGAGGAGGCACGAGCCGGACCCGATGTCGAGCTGGTCGACATCTGGCGCTTCGAGTCGTCGCTTGCTGTCCGTCGGTTCCTCGAGCAGGCGGCTCAGCTCAACGGAACGAGCGAGGTCGTATCCCCTGCGGGCGTTGGACCGCTCAGCCCACGGAGAGGACGAACTTGACCGTCAGCACCTGGCCGGCGGACGTCGAGCCGTTGAAGTCGGAGTTGCTGTTGTAGGTCGCCGTGATCGTGTAGACCCCGACCGGGAGCCGCGATGGCGACATGCCGCAGGAGCCTCCCCCGGACGACAGCGAGATCACACAGATGCTCTCCCCGGAGGCCGTCACGGTGACCGTCCCTGTCGGCGTGTAGCCGGCGAACTGCGGCGACACCGACACCGAGATGTGCTCGACTTCTTCGTCACCCTCGTTCACCTTGGCGCTGGACATGTGGAGGAAGGTCGACGATGAGGCCTTCGAGACCGCGAACGAGGCGCCGCCGGAACTGGAGCCGTTGAAATCGCCGCTGCCGCCGTAGTGAGCGACCAGAGTGTAAGAACCGGAGCCGAATCTCGCCGCCGACAACGTGCACGACCCGCCACCGGAGCCCAAGCCGATCACGCACAGCGTCGTCGTGGACTCGGTCACCGTGACGGTCCCGGTCGGCGTCGTGCCGGAGAACTCCGGTGAGACGCTCACCGAGACCCGCTCGGCTTGCTCGTCGCCGTAGCTGACGCGGGTGGTCGAGAGGTGGATGCCGGTGCCGCTCGATGCCTTTGCCACGCCGAAGTAGGCCGTGCCGCTCGCTGAGGTCCTGAAGTCCGTGCTGCCCAGGTAGTAGGCCACGATGCCGTGCGTGCCGGCCGCGAGCCGGCTGGCCGACAAGGTGCAGGACCCTCTGCCGGAGGACAAACCAATAGCACACAGCGTGCTCGACCCGTCTTCGAGCGTGACCGTCCCCGTCGGCGTCGTGCCGGCGAACTCTGGCGAGACGCTGACCGAGAGGTGCTCGACGGCTTCGTTGCCGAAGGTGACCTCGGAGGCCGACAAGGAGAGGGCGGCCTTGGTCGTGGCGGTGACGACGGTGAGCACGGCGGTCCCGGAGGCCGAGGTCCTGAAGTCCGAACTGCCGTTGTAATACGCCGTCAGGTGGTAGGCCTCCGGTCCGTAGCGGGCCGCCGACAACGTGCAGGACCCCCTCGCATCGGACAGGCTGATCACACACAGCGTTGTCGTGGCTCGAACGATCGAGACCGTGCCCGTCGGCGTCGAGCCGGCGTACTGAGGCGAGACCGCCACAGAGATGCGGGCAGCCTGCTCGTCTCCGTACGTCACCGTCCCGGTGGACAGCGAGAGCGCTGTCCTCGATGTGGCCGAGCTGATTGCGAGCGTCTCGGATGCCGATGCGGAGCTGGCGAAGTTGGTGCTGGCGACATAGGAAGCGACCAGGTGGTACGTGCCGCCGCCGAGCCGCGTGGCCGACAAGGTGCAGGAGCCTTTGGATGCCGAGAGCGTGATGACGCACAGCGAGGTCGTCGACTCGGCGACCGTCACGGTACCGGAAGGCACAGAGCCGCTGTACTGCGGCGAAACCGTGACCGAGAGGTGCACGGTGCCTTCGTCACCGTAGGTGGCGCTGGAGCCCGACAGTGACAGCGCCGTCCTCGTCGTGGCCTGACCGACGACGAGCGTCGCTGTGCCCGACGTCGAGGCGTCGAAGTTCGAGCTGCCGGCGTAGCTGGCGACGAGGCGGTAGGTGCCGGCACCCAGCTGGAGGGCAGTCAGCGCGCAGGAGCCCCTACCCGCCGAGAGCGTGATCACGCACACCGCCGTCGTGGATTCGTCCACGGTCACAGTGCCAGTCGGGACGGAGCCCGAGAATTCGGGTGCGACGTCAACCGAGAGCGTCTCGGCGCCGTCGTCTCCGTAGGTCACCCTCGAGGCGGACATCGACACCGTGGTGGCAGAAGTCGCCTTTCCGACCGTCAGGGGCGTGGTCGCCGCCGTCACCGACGTGGAGTCGTTGTGGTCTCCGCTATAGGTGCCACTGAAGTTGTGGAGGCCGGCGGCTGTTTCGGTGATCTCGCAACTCCCGATGCCCGCTGTGAGGGTCGCGACACAGGTCTGGCTGCCGCCGTCGCTCACGGTCACCGACCCGGTCGGCGTGCCGCTGCCGGGGGAGTTGACCCCGACGCTGACGTCGACGGCGATCGGCTGGCCGACGACGGGGCCAGCCGTCGTGCTCGTGATGAGCGTCGTCGTGCCGTCGCCGCCGATGGTCACGCTGAAGTTGGACGTCGTGCCCGATGAGGCATCGTTGGAGTCTCCGCCGTAGGCAGCCGTGAAGCCGTAGGAGCCGGCGGACGTCTCGGTGATCTGGCAACTGCCGCTGCCGGCAGTCAGGCCGGCAATACACGACTGGCTCCCGCCGTCGCTGACGGTCACCGACCCGGTCGGCGTGCCCGCGCCCGGGGCCTTGGCGGTCACACTCACATTGACGGTGATCGGCTGACCGACGACCGGGCGGGACGTCGTGCCGGTGATCACCGTGGCGGTGGCATCGTCGCCGACGGTGACGCCGGAGCTCGTAGCCGTGCTCGACGAGCCGTTGTTGGAGTCCCCGCCGTACGAGGCCGAGAAGCTGTAGGAACCAGCCGTGATCTCGGTGATCTGGCAGCTCCCGCTGCCGTCATTCAGGCTGGCGATACACGACTGGCTTCCGCCGTCGCTCACGGTCACCGACCCGGTCGGAGTACCCGCGCCCGGGGCCTTGGCGGTCACGCTCACATTGACGGCGATCGCCTGACCGACGACTGGGTGGGGCGTCGTGCCGGTGATCAACGTGGCGGTGGAGTCTCCACCGATCGTGACGCCGAACCCCGACGAGGTGCTCGAGCCGACATCGTTGGAATCCCCGCCGTAAGCGGCGGAAAAACTGTAGGACCCTGCAGCCGTCTCGGTGATCTCGCAGCTCCCGCTGCCGTCACTCAGGCTGGCGATGCACGACTGGCTCCCGCCGTCGCTGACGGTCACCGAGCCGGTCGGCGTGCCGGCGCCTGGCGCGTTCGCGCCGACGTGGACGTTGACGGTGATCGGCTGGCCGACGACCGGGTTCGAAGTCGTGCTCGTGATCGCCGTCGAGGTGGCATCCTTCGCAACCGTGACTCCAGAGCTCGTAGACGTGCTCGAGGAGGCGTCGTTGGAGTCCCCGCCGTAGGTGGCAGAGAAACTGTAGGAACGGGCTGCCGTCTCGGTGATCTCGCAGCTCCCGACAGCGTCACTCAGGCTGGCGATACACGACTGGCTCCCGCCGTCGCTGACGGTCACCGAGCCTGTTGGCGTGCCGGCTCCCGGCGCGTTCGCCCCGACGCTGACGTTGATCGTGATCGGCTGGCCGACGACCGGGTTCGAGGTCGTGCTCGTGATCGCCGTCGTCGTGGCGTCACCGCTCACGGTGATGTCAAAGGCTGCAGACGTGTTCGAGGAGACGTCGTTGGCGTCACCGCCGTAACCGGCGGTGAATTCGTAGGCTCCGGCCACGGTCTCGGTGATCTCGCAGTTGCCAGCGCCCGAGCTGAGGGTGGCGATGCACGACTGGCTGCCGCCGTCACTGACTGTCACTGAGCCAGTAGGCGTACCCGAGCCGGGGGAGTCGGCGGCGACGCTCACGTGGATCGTGATCGGCTCGCCCACCACGAACCCCGACACCGTGTTCGTGATCGTCGTCGTCGTCGCATCCTGGCCGACGGTGACGTCGGAGCTGGAAGCCGTGCCGGACGAGAGGTCGTTGTCGTCGCCGGTGTAACTGGCGGTGAATCCATAGAGACGGGCTGCCGTTTCGGTGATCTCGCAGCTCCCGTTGCCGCCACTCAGGTTGGCGACACACGACTGGCTGCCCCCGTCGCTCACGGTCACCGAACCCGTGGGTGTTCCGGCGCCGGGTGAGTTGGAACCGACATTGACGTCGATCGTGATGGGCTCGCCGACGACGGGGCTGGACGTCGTCTGCGTGATGGAGGTCACCGTGCTGTCCTGGCCGACCGTGACCGATGAGGTGGACGACGTGCTCGACGAGGAGTCATTGGAGTCCCCGCCGTAGGTGGCCGAGAAGTTGTACGAACCGGCCGCCGGCTCGGTGACCTCGCAGCTCCCGACAGCGTCACTGAGGCTGGCGATGCACGACTGGCTTCCGCCGTCGCTGACGGTCACCGAACCCGTTGGCGTGCCGGCTCCCGGCGCGTTCGTCTCGACGCTGACGTTGATCGTGATCGGCTGGCCGACCACCGGGTTCGAGGTCGTGCTCGTGATCGCCGTCGTCGTGGCGTCACCGCTGACGGTGATGTCGAATGGGGTTGAGGTGCTCGAGGCGGCGTCGTTGGCGTCACCGCCATAACTGGCGCTGAAAGCGTAAGGCCCTGCCGACGCCTCGGTGATCTCGCAGCTGCCGGTCCCGCCGGACAGCGTTGCCACACACGACTGGCTGCCGTCGTCGCTCACCGTTACCGATCCGGTCGGTGTGCCGGCACCCGGCGCGTTGGCGCCGACGCTGACGTTGACGGTGATGGGCTGGCCGACCACGTACGTCGACGTCGTGTTCGTGATGGCAGTCGTCGTGGCGTCCTGGGCGACCTCGACGGGCAGGCTCGAGCTCGTGCTCGAGACGCCGTCGTTGTCGTCTCCGCCGTAACCGGCGCTGAAGGCGTAAGGCCCTGCGGCAGTCTCGGTGATCTCGCAGCTGCCGGTCCCGCCGGACAGTGTTGCGACACAGGACTGGCTTCCCCCGTCGCTCACGGTCACTGAGCCGGTCGGTGTGCCGGCGCCGGGCGAGTTAGCACTCACGCTGACGCCGATCGAGATCGGCTGGCCGACGACCGGGCTCGACGTTGTGCCCGTGATGGCGGTCGTGGTCTCATCTTGCGCGACCGTGACGTCCGAGCTGGTGGCACTGCTGGACGTGGCGTAGTTGGGATCGCCACCGTAGGTGGCGCTGAAGCTGTAGAGCCCGGTGGCGGTCTCGGTGATCTCGCAACTGCCTGCCGCGTCGCTGAGATCGGCGATACACGACTGGCTGCCGCCGTCGGTCACCGTCACCGAGCCTGTCGGCGTCCCATCGTCGTCTCCGGTGACGCTCACGGCAAAGCTGATGGCCTCGCCGACGACGGGATCGGAGGTCGTGCTCGTGATCGAGGTCGTCGTTCCGATCGTGCCTGGGTCGCCCGAGATGCTGCCGCTGCCCGACGGCGTACCGGCGGCTGCGATCTGGGGCACTCCGAGCACGGCGAGCAGCGCAACGACGGCGACTGCACCGGCGCGGGCGCGTAGCAAAGAGGGCGTGCGGCCGCCGCCAGCGAGACCGTCGAAGCTTTCCTCGCTCCGATGATCGTTCGACTCGTGGTGGTGTCGTTGCTTCATGGGGTCCCCACTTCTCATCGTCATCGGTGTCGGTGCTGGGCGGACGAGTGCGAGTCGCTCGAACTCCTCCGTACGAACCGGAGAAGAACCACGAGCTGTCCCTCGAGCCCGTCGGACGAGCGTGAAGCTCGGCCGGCGCCCCCAATCAGGGCGCGCGTGGACGTGAGGGATGTGCACCGGGTCGGTCTGCCCTGTCGCTCCTATCGTCTGATCAGTCGGCCGGGCTGGGCCGACGGCTTTGTCGAACCCTTTAGGTATCGGCCGTGCAGGGACGGAACTTGACCCCACGAGGCCGCCTCCCGGCGGCGGCGCCTGCGTTGGATTCCGAAGTGGCGACAGCCTGCGTGCTAGATCTTTGCGATGACGAGGACCCTTCGC
Source organism: Acidimicrobiales bacterium (assembly GCA_049510975.1). GTDB lineage: Bacteria > Actinomycetota > Acidimicrobiia > Acidimicrobiales > Bog-793 > JAKACA01. The sequence continues at coordinate 64,685 of JBEKYM010000012.1, read as the reverse complement.
GGGGCGGCAGCCATCGTTGGTGTCGCGGACGACGCCTCGCCCACTGGCGAGCTCGAACTGCATGGCCGCGCGCTTGAAGCGGCCATGATCGACCAGGCCTTGGCAGATGCCGGGCTCACTCGAGGCGACATCGACGGCGTCTGTCACACCCAATCTTCGGTCGCCTTGGCGGAGTACCTCGGCGTCCACCCCAAGTTCACGGAGTCCACGAACACCGGCGGCTCGAGCTTCGAGGTGCACGTCGAACACGCCGCTGCGGCCATCGCCGCGGGCCTGTGCGACGTCGTCGTCAGCGTGTATGCCTCCACCCCGCGAAGCGACCGGAGGCTCGGCCGAACGGGTTCATGGCGCCCGAGCGGCCCGAGCCCTGCAGCCGAGTGGGAGTGGCCGTACGGGCTGCGCACACCTATGGGCCCGTACGCCATGGCGGCGACGCGCCACATGGCGCTGTACGGCACGACGTCGGAGCAGCTGGCCCAGATCGCCGTCAGCACGCGTGAGTGGGCCTCGATGAACCCGAAAGCTCGCTACCGGGACGCCATCACGATCGACGACGTCCTCTCATCGGGGATGCAGTCCTCACCGCTTCATTTGTTGGACTGCTGTCTGGTCACCGACGGCGCCGGCGCTTTCGTGATGACCAGCGCAGCACGTGCCAAGGATCTCGCACGTCCTCCCGTCTACGTGCTCGGTGCTGCCACGGCTCACGACCACATGATGATCAGCGAGATGCCGGACCTCACGACGACGCCCGGGGCGGTGTCAGGCCCGGCGGCCTTTGCCATGGCCGGAGTGCGCCCGAGTGATGTCGACGTGCTGCTCGGTTACGACAGCTTCACGATCACCGCCCTGTTGCACCTCGAGGACCTCGGCTTTTGCGCAAAGGGGGAAGGCGGACCGTTCGTCGAGGACAACACGATCGGGCCGGGAGGCTCACTGCCGATGAACACGAACGGGGGCGGACTGTCCTATACCCACCCGGGCATGTACGGCATGTTCCTCATCGTCGAGGCGGTTCGTCAGCTTCGCCGCGAGTGCGGGGAACGCCAGGTGGGCGACGCCGAGATTGCTGTCGCCCACGGCTCGGGCATCGTGCTGTCGGTGATGTCCACGCTCGTGCTCGGTACTGGCGAGGTGCTCTGATGCCGTCCGAGGGGCGTTTCCGGCGGGCAGAGCCTCCGGTGACTGAGACCACGCAGCCGTTCTGGGATGCCACGAAGCAGCATCGATACCTCGTGCAGTCCTGCACGACATGCGGGAACGTCATCGCCTATCCCCGCGAGGTGTGCCCGTTCTGCGCCGGTACGGCTCTCGAGTGGAGGCCGAGCGCCGGAACCGGCACGCTGTACGCCTTCACCGTGGAGCACAAACTGGCGAACCCGCTCGAGGAAGGGTCCGGTCCGTACGCGGTCGGCTTGATCGATCTCGACGAGGGCAGCCGAGTGATGTCGAACATCGTCAATTGCCCGTTCGAGGCGCTCGCGGTCGGCATGGCCCTGCAGGTCGTCTGGGAGCCACTCTCCGACGGCCGCAACCTCCCCCTGTTCGAACCGCGGACGGCTCGGCAATGATGGCCTGCGCCCCAGTTCCATCTCACGGTCAGGATCTCCGATGACTCTCGAGCTCGACCTCGGCCCCAATGCTGTGAAGTTCCGCAATGAGCTGCGTGAATGGCTCGAGGCCAACGCCCCCGAGGACCTTGTCGGTATCGACGCCGAGCGTGCCGCTTTCGGCAACCTCCCCGAGCTCCGGCCTTGGACGACCAAGCTGCTCGAGGCCGGGTACCTCTGCGTCACGTGGCCGACCGAGTTCGGTGGCCGGGGCCTGACCGGCGTGGAGCTTGCCGTCATGAACGAGGAGTTCGCTCGTGCCGGCGTGCCCCGAGTGACGAGGGGAATGGGGGAGTGGCTTGTCGGGCCGTCGATCATCGTGTGGGGCACTGACGAGCAGAAGGCCCACTTCCTGCCCCGGATCATCGAGGGCACGGACCGCTACTGCCAGGGTTTCTCCGAGCCGAACGCCGGATCAGATCTGGCGTCCTTGACGACGCGAGGCATCGTCGACGGCGACGAGCTCGTGATCACCGGTCAGAAGGTGTGGACCTCGGGTGCGCAACTGGCGAACATGATGTTCTGCCTGTGCAGGACCGATCCTGAGGCCTCCAAGCATCGAGGCATTTCGTATGTCTTGACCCCGATGTCCCGGCAGGACGGTTCGTCCAACGGGTTCGAGCTTCGCCCCATCAAGCAGATGAACGGCGGGGCGGGCTTCACCGAGACCTTCATCACCGAGGCGCGGGTCCCGCTCGGCAACGTCATCGGCGGACTCCACAATGGCTGGCAGGTCACGATGACCACGCTCGGCAACGAGCGCGGCGGCAACGCCACGACTCAGCACGTGCAGTACACCAAGCAGTTCTGGGACGCCGTCAAGATGATCCGTGAGGCGGGCAAGGCCGACGATCCGCTCGTGCGCCAGCAGTTGGCATGGGCCTTCACCCACTGCGAGATCATGCGCTACAACGGCTTGCGCATCCTCTCCGATGTCGTTGCCCGCAAGGAGCCTGGCCCTGCTTCCGCGCTCAACAAGATGTTCTGGTCCGAGTACGCCCAGCGCTTTGCGGAGATCGTCACGAACATCCGCGGGGTCGAGTCGACCGTGATGGGGCCCGAGACCGGCACGTACTCACCGGACCGTTGGCAGGGGGCATTCCTGCTGACCCGTTCGGTGACCATCTGGGGTGGCACCGCTCAGGTGCAACGCAACATCGTGGGCGAGCGCGTGCTCGGGCTGCCGAAAGAGCCCAATAGCTCGACGCCGTCGGATGCGAACAAGGTGAAGGGAGTCAGTGATGCCGGGGATCTGTGAAGGTCGTGTCGTTATCGTGACTGGAGCCGGTCGCGGGATCGGTCGCGGTCATGCGATCGAGTTCGCTCGCCAGGGTGCCAAGGTCGTCGTCAATGACCTCGGCTCGGAGGTCGACGGGGCCGGCGCCTCGTCCCAGCCGGCCAACGAGGTCGTGGAAGAGATCCGGGCCATGGGTGCCGAGGCCGTGGCCAACGGCGACAACGTCGCCGACTGGGAAGGTGCCCAACGCCTTGTCAACACCGCCGTCGAAACGTTCGGCCGCCTCGACGTGCTCGTCAACAACGCCGGCATCCTGCGCGACCGCATGCTCGTGAACATGACCGAGCAGGAGTGGGATGCGGTCATCAACGTCCATCTGCGCGGCACGTTCGCTCCCAGCAAATGGGCAGCAGCCTATTGGCGTGAACGTGCCAAGGAAGGCAACGCGAACGACGCCCGAATCATCAACACGAGCTCGTCATCGGGCATCTACGGCAACCCGGGTCAGACGAACTACGGCGCTGCCAAGGCCGGAATCGCCGCCTTCACCGTCATCGCGGCCAAGGAGCTCGGCCGTTACGGCATCACGGTCAATGCCATCGCACCGGGTGCGCTCACGCGGATGACCGAGAACCTCGGCATGGGCAGCAGGGCGGCTGAGCGGCGTCCCGAGGACTTCGACGCTTCCCACCCTGACAACATCGCCCCGTTGGTGGTGTGGCTCGGCAGCCCCGAGTCGAGCGGGATCACCGGCCGGGTGTTCAACGTCGCCGGCGGGCGCATCAGCGTGGCCGAGGGTTGGCATGCCGGACCCGGCGTGGACAAGGGCGACCGTTGGGAGGTCGCCGAGCTCGGCGCCGTGATCCCCGGGCTCGTTGCCGATGCCGCTCCCAACGCGGACATGCGCGGCAACCTGAAGAGCGAGTGACAGTCTCCGCAGATGCGTGCTCACGACCATGAGGTTCCGCTGATCGCTCCGGTGTGCGCTCTGTCACGTGTCCGGTTCGGAGGCGGCCTCTTGCAACTCGGCTTCGGGAGCACGAACGCCGGGAATGAAGATCACGAAGGCGCAGGCGCCCGACAGGCATCCGCTCAGCAAAATGGCGGTTCTCGTGCCGAGGCCGGAGGCTGCCAGTCCGCCGGCGATCGTGCCGAGAGGCGTGAGGACGAACGCCAGCAGATAGCTGACCGAGAACACCCGTCCCCGTAACTCGTTCGGGATCAGCTGCTGCATCATTGCGACGTAGAGGACGTCTCCGTAGACGATGAGCCCGATCTCAGCTGCGCTCAGCGCGGCCACGACGTAGACGTTCGCGGCCGCCGCCATCGCCGCGATGGCGACGCCCGCCAAGCCGTAGGCGGTCCACATGACGACGATGCGGTGCGGGGGCGAGCCGAGCCGTGCGACGACGAGCGAGGCGACAGCGCCGGCCCCGCCGCCCACGGCGAAGACCAGGCCGAGCGCCAACGGGCTGGCGTGTAGCACGTGACGGACGAGAAGCGGGAGGAGGACGGCGAAGGGAGCGATCCCGAAGAGGTTGGCGATGCTGGCTGCGATGAGCGTGATCACGAGCCAGCGCTTCGACCGAAGAAACGCCAGACCCTCTCGGGCATCTGCGAGCACCGAGCCGCCAGGCGGTTTCGGGCGCGGTCGGGCGTTCATGACGGCGAGGCAGGCAGCAGACACGCCGTAGCTCACGGCATCGGCGGTGAAGGACCCCGCCGTCCCGATCAGGCCGACGATGGCGCCGCCAGTGGCGGGTCCGATGAGGCTGGACGCCAAGCTGGAGGTGGTGGAGCTCAGCCCATTGCCCTGCACGAGCAGTTCGCTCGGCAGCAGTTCCGGAACCATCGACATGGAGGCGGGGCCGAAGAACGCATCCGCTGCACCGAAGATCGCCGACATGGCGACGAGGGAGAGCAGACCGACATGGTGCGTCGCAACCAACAGGGCGATGGTGCCGACGGCGAGACCCCGGATCGTGTCGGAAGTCAGCATCACGAGCCTCCTCGGCAGGCGATCGCTCACCACACCGCCGACGAGCGCCAGCAGGATCGAGGGGATCGCCCGGGCGGCGATCACATAGGCGAGGGCGATCGGGCGGTCGTCGACCCTGAGGACCTCGATGACGAGCGCCACGGTGAAGACGCCGTCACCGAGGGCAGAGACCGCTTGGCCCGACCAGAGGAGGGCGAAATCCCGGATGCGAAGCGCCGCCAACATGCCGGGCCGGGCGGCCGGCGTCACTTCGGGCGCCTGACCCTGCGATCGGTCATGACCTGGCCACCGCCCTCAGGTGGGCAGACAGTCAGCCGGGCAACGGCTCAGACGGTCTTCACGATGAGGACGGCACAGGGAGCCTTGTGGGCGACGGAGTTGGGGACCGAACCGAGAATCCGCCGGTTCATCCCCTTGCTGCCAACGACGATGACGTCGGCGCCGACCTGCTCGGCGACGGCGACGATGCTGTCAGCGGGGTCGCCTTCAGCAGCGTGCCGTTCGATCGAGACCCCCTCCAACTTTCCGGCGACCTCGGCAAGGATGTCGTGAGCCCGTTGCGAGATCAGGGCGTGGGCGGGACCCGGGTCAGGGATCACGACACCTGCCGCCAGCACGGCCATACCACCGGAGCTCGCCTGGTACGCCGTGACGAGGTGGAGGACGGCACCGCTCTGGCGGGCCAGCTCGGCGGCGGCGCTCACAGCCTCGGCGGCTGACTCGGATCCGTCAGTTCCTACGACGATGGTGGAATACACGGTTTTGTCTCCTAGTCGCTCGGCGCCGACTCTACCGGTCCGCCCGCCTTCTCGCGGGAGAGATTCGTTGTGAGGCTGTGCTTCCTACAGTCAGGGGTGAACCAACGGTTGGCACCAACACGGGAGGCATGATGAGCAAACAGATGCCGGTTCTCTTGGAGCCCCAGCAGGCGCGTGTGGCGGCACAGGCGCTCGCCGGCGCCAGGCTGCTGATCGGCGTAGTCGCACTGGTCTCGCCTGCTGTGGCGCTGAAACCGTGGGCGGGGCCTGAAGTGGCCGACCAGCCCGGAGGGCGCCTGATCGGTCGTGCGCTCGGGGCGCGCGACCTGGCGCTCGGCGCGGGCGCGATCCTCGCCCTGCGTCACGAAGGCCCGGCTCGGGGCTGGATCGAAGCGGGGGGCCTGGCCGACTCCGGAGACGCCGTCGCCACGATGATCGCCTTCGGCCAGCTGCCGCGCCGGACGCGCTGGGCGGTGCTCGCCACGATCCTCGGCGCCGTCGGGGCCGCCTACGTCATCGCTCCGAGCGTGGATCCAGCCGATTGACGAGCGCCGCCGGCGAGGGTCGAAGACCACGTAGCCTCGCCGTCATGAGCTGGAATCGCAGTCGTCCTCGTCCCATCGGGCGCGTGGCACTGGCGGCAGTCGCCGCCGGGGTCGCTCTCTGCGCCCTGCAGACAGGGGCTGCCGCGGCCGCGGCGGGCGCTCCGCCTCCGGCCTACAACTGGGTGCATCTCAGCCCACCGACGAGCCCGTCCGCGCGGGACTCCATGGCGAGCGCCTACGACGCTGCCACCCGCCAGTTCATCATGTACGGGGGCGAGACGGCCGCCGGCGTACCCCTCTCCGACACCTGGTCCTGGACGGGCTCTACCTGGGCCCAGCTCCATCCAAAGGCTCGCCCGCCGGCCCTCGCCGGCGAGGTCATGGCCTACGACGCCGCCAAGCATCAACTGTTGTTGTTCGGTGGCCTGAACGTCGGCGGCACCGTGCAGACCTCGACTTGGCTGTGGACGGGGGCCACCTGGCAAGCCGTCAAGACCTCGGCGAGCCCATCCGGCGGCCTGGAGCCGAGCCTCGCCTGGGATGCGGCGTCCAGTCAGCTCGTGCTCTTCGGCGGCATCACCAACACCCAGACCGTCGAGGACCAGACGTGGACATGGACCGGCACCAACTGGGAGCTGGCCTCGCCGGCCACGAGTCCGCCAGCTCTCGGCGGCGCCTCCATGGCCTACTACCCGACGACGGCGAACCTCATCTTGTTCGGCGGGACGGAGAATTACGGCGTCGCTGATCTGGACACCTCGAACGAGACCTGGGCGTGGACCGGTACGAACTGGGTCAAGCAGAGCCCGGCGACCGTCCCAGCCTCGAGATTCGCCGCCACGCTTGCCTACGACGCCGCCAGCTTCCAGATGATCTTGATCGGTGGAGCCGCCGAGGTCGGCAACACCCTGGTCACCTACTCGGGGACCTGGACCTGGAGCGGGGGTACGTGGAACGCCAAGGCGCCGGCAACGGTCCCCGAGCACCGAGCCGTGGCCACGATGACCTTCGACGGTGCCACGAACCAGCTCGTCCTGTTCGGCGGCTCACCCGAGCCGGGGCAGGACTACAACGGCACCTGGCTGTGGGAACGACAGCCCTGACGCCGAGCGGCGCCCTTGGCAGAGCCGGCGGTCGCCGTTCCAACGACACCTCACGGGGGGAGACAACGAAATGCCTCAGGTAGAGACGGTGAACGGCTCGGTGGAGCTCGACTCCCTGGGGCCGACGCTCATGCACGAGCACGTCTTCGTGCTGAGTGCGGACTATGCCCAGAACTACGGCCCGGGTGCGTGGTGGGACGAGGACGCTCGGGTGGCCGATGCCGTCGTCAAGCTCCGCTCCCTGCACGCCAAAGGGGTGACCGCCATCGTCGACCCGACGGTCGTCGGGCTCGGTCGGTACATCCCTCGGATCCAGAAAGTGGCAGCCGAGGTTCCGGTACACATCATCGCCGCCACGGGCGTCTACACCTACGGCGACCTTCCCTTCCCCTACTCCAACCGAGGTCCCGGCACGATGTTCGGGGGCGACGAGCCCATGGTGGGGGACTTCGTTCGGGACCTGCGAGAGGGCATCGCCGACACGGGGGTGAGAGCGGCCTTCCTCAAGTGCGCCGTCGAGCACGCCGATGCCTCACCCGGCGTCGAGCGGGTGCTCCGGGCGGTCGCCAAGGCCCACCTCGAGACGGGCGCGCCCATGACGGTGCACACATCCTCGGCCGAGTACACCGGTCGCTATGTCGTCGGCGTGTTGAGCGAGGAAGGCGCCGACCTGACGAAGCTCGTCGTCGGTCATGCCGGTGACTCCAACGACCTCGACTACTTGATGGAGCTGGCAGATACTGGGGCGTTGCTGGGTATGGACCGTTTCGGCATCGACTTGTTCAACCCGACGCCGTCCCGCATCCAGACGATTGCCGCCCTTTCGGCACGGGGGTATGCCGATCGCATGGTGCTGTCGCACGACGCCTCCTGCTGGATCGACTGGTTCGGGCCCGACGTCCTGGCGATGCAGGCGGCGCTCACCCCCAACTGGCACTACGAGCACATCTCCAACGACGTTCTTCCCGCGCTGCTGGAGTCGGGCGTGACCGAGGCTCAGATCACCCAGATGATGGTGGAGAACCCCAAGCGCTACTTCACGCCGAGCCTGGCCTCGGCCTGAGCAGGCCGGCCGGCGTCAGGCGCCCACGGTGTGGGCGTCGGCGACCGAGAGAGCCTCGTCGAGGATCGCCAGGCCCTCGCGGGCTTCGTTGTCGCTGACCGTGCACGGCGGCACGACATGCAGGCGGTGGTAGTTGACGAAGGGGAGCAACCCTCGCTGCTTGCAGGCACCGACGAGCTCGTCCATGGCAGGGCTCGAGCCGCCGTAGGGCGCGAGCGGCTCCTTCGTCGCCCGGTTCTTCACGAGATCGAGGGCGAAGAACACGCCGAGACCGCGTACCTCTCCGATGGAGGGGTGACGGCGCGCCAGCTCATGGAGCCCCGGCCGGAGTACCTCGTCGCCGATGCGAGCGGCGTTCTCGACGATGCCTTCGTCGGCCATGGCGTTGATCGTCGCCACGGCCGAGGCGCACGCCAGCGGGTGGCCGGAGTACGTGAGGCCGCCCGGATAGACCCGAGTGGCGAACGTGGCGACGATCGGATCGGAGATGATGACACCTCCGAGCGGCACGTAGCCCGAGTTCACGCCCTTCGCGAACGTGATGAGGTCGGGCACGACGTCATAGTGCTCGAAGGCGAACCACTTGCCGGTTCGCCCGAAGCCTGCCATGACCTCGTCGGCGATGTACACGATGCCGTACCGGTTGCAGATGTCGCGAACGCCGGCCAAATAGCCGGGTGGTGGCGGCATGATGCCGGCCGTTCCGGGGATCGTCTCGAGCACGATGGCGGCGATCGTGGACGGACCCTCGAATTCGACGACCTGCTGGAGGTGCTCGAGGGCACGCTGGGTTTCTTGTTGCTCGTCGGCCGAGTGAAAGGGGGAGCGGTACAGGAACGGGCCGAAGAAGTGAGCGACGCCGGCGCTGCCGTAGTCGTTGGCAAAACGCCGCGGGTCGCCCGTGAGGTTGATCGCCGTCGTCGTGGCGCCGTGGTACGAGCGGTAGGCCGAGAGCAGCTTGATGCGTCCGGTGTGCAGACGGGCCATGCGGGTGGCGTGCTCGATCGCCTCGGCGCCGGCGTTGGTGAAGAACACCTTGTCGAACCCGTCCGGAGCGCGCTCGCAGATGAGGCGAGCGGCCTCACTGCGTACGTCATTGGCGTGCTGCGGCGCCACCGTGCACAGCCGGTCGGCTTGTGCCTTGATGGCGGCCACGACCTTCGGGTGCTGATGACCGATGTTCGTGTTGACCAGCTGGCAGGAGAAGTCGAGGTACCTGTTCCCGTCGTAGTCCCAGACGTAGGAGCCTTCGGCGCCGGCGATGACCATCGGCTTGATGAGATCCTGGGCCGCCCAGGAGTGGAACACGTGGGCTCGGTCGGCTGCGTAGACACGGGCGCCCTCGGTGGCGGTATCGACGGTGACAGTCATGGTCGTCCTTCTCTGATCGACGATCGGTGGCAAATGGGCTCCGCGGCGGCGGTGGTGGTGGTCTTCACGAAGTCTGCGGGAAGCCCAGGTTGATCCCGCCATGGCTCGGATCCAGCCAACGGCTCGTCACGACCTTCCCTCGCGTGTAGAAGTGCACGCCCTCGGTGCCGTGCGCATGGCTGTCGCCGAAGAGCGATGCCTTCCACCCGCCGAAGGAGTAGTAGGAGACCGGAACGGGGATGGGCACGTTGACACCGACCATGCCGACTTCGACCTCGTGTTGGAAACGACGGGCGGCGCCGCCGTCGTTGGTGAAGATGGCAGTGCCGTTGCCATATGGGTTGCTGTTGACGAGCTCGAGGGCTGCGTCGTAGCTGGAGACCCGCACAACCGAGAGCACCGGGCCGAAGATCTCGTCGGTGTAGATCGACATGTCGGGCGTGACCTTGTCGAACAACGTCGGCCCGAGCCAGTAGCCGCCCGACTCGCCGTCCACCTCGGTGGCGCGGCCGTCGACGACGAGCTCAGCACCCGACTCGACGCCGGCCTCGAGATACCCGGCGACCTTGTCACGATGGGCGCTCGTGACGAGCGGACCCATGTCGACGTCCCGGCGACCGTCGCCGACTTTGAGTGTGGCCATCCGCTCGCAGATCTTGGAGATGAGCTCGTCGGCGACCGGTTCGACGGCGACGACTGCCGAGATGGCCATGCAGCGTTCACCCGCCGACCCGAAGCCGGCGTTGACGGCAGCATCGGCCGCGAGGTCGAGGTCGGCATCCGGCAGCACGACCATGTGGTTCTTGGCCCCGCCGAGCGCCTGCACCCGCTTGCCGGCCTTCGTGCCATTCTCGTAGACGTAGCGGGCGATGGGGGTGGAGCCGACGAAAGAAACGGCCTGGACATCTGGGTGGTCGAGGATCCGGTCCACGGCGATTTTGTCGCCATGGACGACATTGAACACGCCTTCGGGCAGGCCCGCCTCTGCCCAGCGTTCCGCGAACCACACCGACGCACTCGGGTCCTTCTCGCTCGGCTTCAGCACCACGGTGTTGCCGCAGGCGATGGCGATGGGAAAGAACCAACTTGGCACCATGGCCGGGAAGTTGAACGGGCTGATGATGCCGACCACGCCGAGGGGCTGGCGGATCGAGTAGACGTCGACCTGCGTGGAGACCTCTTCGGAGTAGCCACCCTTCAACAGGTGAGGGATGCCGCAGGCGAACTCCATCACCTCGATGGCGCGGTTCACCTCGCCGAGGGCGTCGGAGAGGACCTTGCCGTGCTCGGCGGTGACGATGGCGGCCAGCTCCGAGGCACGTTCGACGACGATCTCGCGGAACGCGAAGAGAATCTTCGAGCGCCGCGCCAGGGAGGAGTTGCGCCAGGTTGCGAACGCCGAGGTTGCGGAGGCGACAGCTTGGTCGACATCGGCCACCGAGGCGAAGGCGACGCGCTTGGTGAGCTCGCCGGTGGCGGGGTCGTAGACGTCACCCAAGCGGTCGGCCGTCCCGTCGGAGGGCTTGCCGTCGATCCAGTGCCGGACGATGGGGAGGGAGGGGGAGGAACCGGTCATGAGGGGATTCTCGCGCCGTCCGGCCGCGTCCGTTCACCGTGCGTGCTCCAGCTGCCGGCTCGTGGGGTCAGAACGGCTGAACGGCGGGGATCACGCTGTCCCGGTAGGCCTCGAAGGTGGCGTCGGCCGAGTCGTGCATCAGGTAGAGGGCGAACTGGTCGACGCCGAGGCCGGCGAGCTCGCCAAGGCGGTCGACGTGCTGCTCGGCCGGCCCGAGCAGGCAGAAACGCTCCACGATGTCGTCGGGAACGAACTCGACGTCCGGGTTGTCGGCGCGGCCGTGGTGACGGTAGTCGTACGCCTGGCGGCCCTTCACGTAGTCCGTGAGGGCTCGGGGAACATCGGACTCCTCCCCGTAGCGACCGACCAAGTCGGCGACGTGGTTGCCGACCATTCCACCGAACCAGCGCAACTGGTCGCGTTGATGGCTGAGGTCGTCGCCGACATAGGCGGGGGCGGCGACGCAGACGGAGATGGCGCTGGCGTCGCGGCCGGCCGCCACGGCCGCTGCTCGCACCGAGTCGATCGTCCAACGGGCGATGTCGGGGTCGGCGACTTGCAGGATGTAGCCGTCCGCCCGCTCTCCGATCACCTTCAGCGCCCGCGGACCGTAACCGGCACCCCATATCGGCAGCCGGCTGTCACTTGCCCAGGGGATGCGCACCGTCGTTCCGTTGAGCGTCGCCTCCCGACCCTCGGCGAGATCTTTGATGACCGTGATGGAGTCGGCGAAGGTCTGCATCGACGTCGGCTGCCTGCCGATGACCCGCAGGGCCGAGTCGCCACGGCCGATGCCGCAGACCGTCCGGTTGCCGAACATCTCGTTCAAGGTGGCAAACAGCGACGCCGTCACGGACCAGTCTCTCGTGGCCGGGTTCGTCACCATCGGTCCGATGCGCACCTTGGAGGTGGTGGCGAGGATGCGCGAGTAGATGACGAACGGCTCCTGCCATAGGACGCAGGAGTCGAACGTCCACACGTGGCTGAAACCAGCGGCCTCGGCTTCGCGGGCGCGCTCGACGAGCTGGCTCGCCGGCGGGTTCGCCTGCAGCACGAGGCCGATGTCCATGCGGGGTCCTTTCGGTTCAGCGCAAGTGCTGGCTGAGACGGCGGGGCACGAACCTGCCGTGGCCGGCCTCGCCGGTGTAGGCGCCGTCTGCGATGACCTGGCGCCCGCGGGACAGCACCGTCTCGACCCGCCCTGTGATCGGCATGCCTTCGTAGCAGGAGTAGTCGACGGCCATGTGGTGCGTGGCGGCGGAGATCGTCTGTACAGCCAACGGGTCGTAGATGACGATGTCGGCATCGGAGCCCGGCGCGATCGCTCCCTTCTGCGGGTAGAGGCCGAACATCTTGGCCGGGTTCGTCGAGGTCACCTCGACCCAGCGCGAGAGCGGGATCTCGCCGGCGACGACGCCCTGATACATCAGATCCATCCGGTTCTCCACGCCCGGCAAGCCGTTCGGGATCTTCGTGAAGTCACCGATGCCGAGCTCCTTCTGTTCGGTGAAGCAGAACGGGCAGTGGTCGGTGGCCACGACGGAGAGGTCGTCGGTGCGCAAACCGCGCCAGAGCGCTGCTTGGTGGTGGCGGGGTCGCAGCGGCGGTGTGCACACGAACTTGGCCCCCTCAAAACCCGGCCGACCCATGTCTTCCTCCGACAGGAACAGGTACTGCGGGCACGTCTCGGCAAACGTGTTCTGGCCGCGGTCACGTGCCTCGGCAACTGCTGCCAGAGCCGGCTCCGACGACAGGTGGACGATGTACAGCGGAGCCTTGGCGACTTGGGCCAGGGCGATGGCGCGATGAGCCGCTTCGCCCTCGAGCTCGGCGGGACGCGTGAGGCCATGGAAGATCGGGTCCGTTTCGCCCTTGGCGAGGGCTGACGCCACGATGGCGTCGATGGCGATGCCGTTCTCGGCATGCATCATGATGAGGGCGCCGTTGCCGGCGGCGCGGTCCATCGCCTGGAAGATCTCCTTGTCGGTGGCGTAGAAGACACCCGGGTAGGCCATGAAGAGCTTGAAGCTGGTCACGCCCTGCTCGACGAGTACGTCCATCTCCTTCAGCGACGACTCGTTGACGTCCGAGATGATGGCGTGGAAGGAGTAGTCGACGGCGCAGCGGCCCGCTGCCTTGGCCTGCCAGGTGTCCATCCCGCCGATGAGCGATTCGCCTTTGGTCTGGATGGCGAAGTCGATGATCGTCGTGGTCCCGCCCCACGCTGCTGCCCGCGTTCCCGTCTCGAAGGTGTCGGAAGACCTCGTGCCTCCGAAGGGCATCTCCATGTGGGTATGGGCGTCGATGCCTCCTGGGATCACGTACCGGCCGGCGGCATCGATGACGCGGCCGGCGCCCGCCTGCCAACTCTCGGCCAGTTCGGACCCACCCGCCGCCAGTGCGACGACCAGCTCGTCTTCGATGAGCACGTCGATCAGCGAAGCGCTTTCGGCGCTGACCACCGTCCCGCCCCGGATGAGGGTTCGCATGGCCTCAGGCCTCGCTGAGAGTGCCGTAGGTCTCCGGCCGCCGGTCGCGGTAGAAGGCCCAGAGCCGGCGCACGTCGTCGATCATCGACAGGTCGAGGTCTCGCACGACGATCTCGTCGTCGCGGTCGGAGGCGGCGTCTCCGACGAGCTGACCGCGCGGGTCGACGAAGTACGACTGCCCGTAGAAGTCGTTCGTCCCGAGCGGCTCGACACCGACTCGATTGATCGTGCCGACGAAGTACTCGTTGGCCACGGCGGCGGCGGGCTGCTCCAGCCGCCAGAGGTATTCCGAGAGGCCACGGCTCGTGGCTGACGGGTTGAAGACGATCTTGGCGCCGCCGAGCCCGAGGGCACGCCAGCCTTCGGGAAAGTGGCGTTCGTAACAGATGTAGACGCCGATCCGGCCGACGGCGGTGTCGAACACCGGGTAGCCGAGGTTGCCCGGCCGGAAGTAGAACTTCTCCAAGAAACCCGACACCTGCGGGATGTGGTTCTTCCGGTGCTTGCCGAGGTAGCTGCCGTCGGAATCGATCACCGCAGCGGTGTTGTAGAAGACCCCGGGGTGCTCCACCTCGTAGACCGGGACGATGAGCACGGCGCCGACGTCGCGGGCGACGTCCATCATCCGCCGGACCGTGGGGCCGTCGGGCACCGGCTCGGCCCAGTCGTACCACTCGGTCTCCTGCACTTGGCAGAAGTACGGGCCGTTGAACAGCTCCTGCAGGCAGATGACCTTGGCTCCCTCCGCTGCCGCTTCGCGGACGGCGGCGATTGCCTTGTTCGTCATCGTGTCCCTGTCACCAGTCCAGCTGGCCTGGATCAAACCCGCCCGCACCACCTCAGCCATGAACGCCCCCTCCTGCCGCCTGCGTGCTGCGATTGGCATCGCCACACTCGCACGACCCTCTTGGACTGTCAACGAGGCACGGCACTGGAAGGCCGCGCCTCGGACTCGCCTCGGCCGCCGCCGGGCAAAGACGCCGCCCTGGGCCACAGCGTGGAGACCGTTGTACGGTGGCCCCGATCGCGAAGGCACCCCCAGAGCCGAGACCGGGTTGTGCGGGAGCCGCGACAGAACAGGGCTGCGACGGAACACAGCTGAGACCCAACCCAGGCGATACAGAGACATAGAGAGGACTGCCGTGCCGAGTCGGGAACGTGCGGACGTGGTGGTCATCGGGCTAGGCCCGGGTGGCGAGGAGGTTGCCGGCCGGCTGGCCGAGGCCGGCCTCTCCGTTGTCGGCATCGAGAAGGAGCTCGTCGGCGGGGAGTGCCCGTACTGGGGATGCGTGCCGTCGAAGATGATGATCCGCGCTGCCAACCTGCTGGCCGAGGCGCGCCGCGCCGACACCATGGCCGGCCACTCCACCGTGCAGGCGGATTGGACCCCCGTCGCCCGGCGTATCCGCGAAGAGGCGACCGACACCTGGGACGACTCCGTCGCGGTGGACCGGTTCGTCACGAAAGGCGGGCGTTTTGTCCGCGGTGAAGGGGTCGTCTCGGGTCCGGGCCGTGTCACCGTAGGCGACCTCGAGATCGAGGCGAGCCAGGGCATCGTCGTGGCCACCGGAACCGTTCCCGTCATCCCGCCCGTCCCTGGGCTGAACGGGCTGCCCTATTGGACCAACCGGGACGCCATCAAGACCGAGGAGGTGCCGGAGTCGCTCCTCGTGCTCGGCGGCGGAGCCATCGGTCTCGAGCTCGCCCAGGTCTTCGCGCGCTTCGGCTGCCAGGTGACCGTTGTCGAGGGCGCCCCCCGCATCGTGCCGATGGAGGAGCCGGAAGCCTCCGAGCTGATTGAAGCTGTCTTCACCGCTGAAGGCATCGAGGTGCGCACCGACCACGCCGTCACAGGCGCGCGTCAGAACGGACCCCTGCTCACGCTCCAACTGGCCGACGGCAGTGAGATCAACGGTCATCGGTTGCTCGTTGCCACCGGTCGCCGGACGGCGTTTGCCGCCCTCGGTCTCGGAGCCCTCGGCCTCGACAGTTCCTCGAGGTGGATCGACGTCGACGATCGCATGCGGGCAGCGCCAGGCGTGTGGGCGGTCGGGGACGTGACCGGCAAGGGCTTGTTCACGCACATGGCGATGTACCAGGCCGACATCGCCGTGAACGACATCCTCGGTCGGAGAGGTCACGCCGCCGATTACCGGGCGGTACCGCGGGTCACTTTCACCGACCCCGAGATCGGATCGGTCGGGCTGAGCCATGAAGCCGCCCTCACCGCCGGAGTGCGCGTACGCACCGGGTTCACGCCCTTGCCCTCGTCGACTCGCGGCTGGATCCACAAGGCGGGCAACGAGGGTTTCATCAAGCTCGTCGAGGACGCCGACAACCACGTCCTCGTGGGGGCCACCTCCGCCGGCCCGAGCGGCGGCGAGGTGCTCGGTGTCCTTGCCCTCGCCGTGCACGCTCGGGTCCCCATCGAGAGCCTCGACTCGATGATCCTTGCGTACCCGACGTTCCACCGAGCGATCGGGGACGCCGTCAGGGACCTACGCGCCCAAAACGCCTCAGGGCCCCTCGCCGGCGCGTCCTGAGCCGGGCAGAGGCGCCGGCTCCGGGCGAGTCAGACATCGATTTGACATGTCTGAAGAACAGGAGCATATTTATCTAGCTTCCTAGATGAATAGAGGCAACGTGATCGAGTTCCATCTGGACACGCGCTCCGGCGTCTCGCCCTACCTGCAGCTGGTCCACCAGGTGCGCCACGCCCTGCGGTTGGGTCTGCTGCACGAAGGCGACCAGCTGCCGACCGTGAAGGACGTCGTCGGGCGCCTCGCCATCAACCCCAACACCGTCCTCAAGGCGTACCGCGAGCTCGAGCACGACGGCCTCGTGGCCGCTCGCCCGGGCGTCGGGACCTTCGTCGTCAAGACGCTCAGCGACGGGTCGCTCGCCGCCCATGGCCCGCTCCGCCAGGACCTGCTGCGGTGGTTCGCAAAGGCCCGCCGCGCCGGGCTTGACGACGAGAGCATCGAGGCGCTGTTCCGAGACTCCTTTCGGGCCGCCGTTGAACAGGGCGTAGCGTGACCGCCGTCCTGGAGGCGACCGGTCTCGGCAAGCAGTACGGACGGCGTTGGGCACTGAGCGACTGCACGCTCGCGATCCCCGCCGGCCGAGTGGTCGGGCTCGTCGGGCCGAACGGCGCCGGCAAGACGACGTTGTTGCAGCTTGCCGTAGGCCTGCTGCAACCGACGGCGGGCACGATCTCCGTCCTCGGCGGCCGCCCGGCGGAGAGCCCGGCGCAGCTCGGACGGGTCGGTTTCGTCGCTCAGGACACGCCGACGTATTCGGGCCTGTCAGTCGCAGATCACCTTCATCTCGGTGCTTGGCTCAACCCCGGTTGGGACAGCGATCTGGCGAGTCGCCGCATCGAGCAGCTCGGCCTCGATCGAAAGCAGCGTGCCGGAAAGCTCTCGGGTGGTCAGCGCGCCCAGCTGGCGCTCACGCTTGCGATCGCAAAACGCCCCCAACTGCTGCTGCTCGACGAGCCGGTCGCCAGCCTCGACCCGCTCGCACGCCGCGAGTTCCTTCAGCACCTCATGGAAGCGGTCAGCGAGCATGAGCTCAGCGTGGTGCTCTCGTCGCACCTCGTCGGCGACCTCGAGCGAGTCTGCGACTACCTCATCGTCCTTGTGGCCTCGCGAGTGCGCGTGACCGGCGAAGTCGACGAGCTGCTCGCCACGCATCACCGCCTGTCCGGCCCTCGCCGCGATCCGTGCAGCCTGCCCTCCAACCAGGAGGTCATCGAGGAGAGCCACACCGACGTGCAGAGCACTTTCGTCGTCCGCAGCGACGGGCCGATCTTCGACCCGGCTTGGACCGTCAGCCAGGTGAGCCTCGAAGACGTCGTGCTCGCCTACATGAGTCAGGCTCGAGACGCCGGCAACGTTCGCCGGTCCAGTCTGAGCGTCCTGCGGTGATCCAGCTCACTTGGCGCCAGTTCCGCACCCAGGCTTTCGTGGTCTTCGGGGTGCTCGGGATCATCGCCGTCGTGCTGGCGGTGACTGGCCCGCGGCTTGCGGACATCTACGGCACCGCTGCCGAGTGCACCCGCATTCGACGACCGGGCTTGGCGTGCTCGTTCAGCCCGGTCACCAACGCCTTTCGATATCTGCAACAGCTCAGTACGGTCCTCACGGTTGCTCCGATGCTGATCGGCATCTTCTGGGGAGCGCCCCTCGTCGCCCGAGAGCTCGAGACGGGCACGTTCCGGCTCGCCTGGACCCAGAGCGTCAGCCGCGGTCGATGGCTGGCCGTCAAGCTCGGTGTCGTCGGTCTCGCCGCCATGGCAGCGGCAGGGCTCCTCAGCCTCATGTTGACGTGGTGGGCGAGCCCGATCGACAACGTGAACATGAACCGCTTCAGTACCGGGCTGTTCGGCGAGCGCGGCATCGCACCCATCGGCTACGCCGCCTTCGCCTTCGCACTCGGAGTGGCTGCCGGGCTCCTCATTCGCCGGACCCTGCCGGCGATGGCGGCCACGCTCGTCGCCTTCGTCGGCGCCCGGCTGGCCTTCCAGCAGTGGGTGCGCCCGCTCTTCGCCACGCCGCTCAGGTTCAGCCAGAAGCTCCGCGCACACGAGGGAGCCATCTCCATCTGCAACGGGTCCGGCTGTCCCGGCATACCACGGGGCGCTTGGGTTGTTTCGGGGGGCCTGGTCAATGGCGCCGGCCAATCCGTCACCCCCAGCCAAATCGGCTGCTTCGGTGTCAGAGTGCGGCGCGGTTCGCGGCCTCCGAGCGCGGCCGCCACGAAGGCAGCCTTTCAGCACTGTTTGGCGCAGTACCGGGATGTGGCGTCCTACCAACCCCCCAGCCGCTACTGGGCTTTCCAATGGTACGAAACGGCCTGTTTCGTAGCGCTCGCCCTCCTCCTCGGCGCCTTCTGCTTCTGGTGGCTCCGCCGGCGGCTCGTATGATCCGGCTCACGTGGAGGCAGTTCCGTACCCAAGCCTTCGTCAGTGCCGGTGTGCTCGTGGTGCTTGCCGCCATCCTGGCTCTCACCGGACCACATCTCGTTCATCTCTACAACACCACCGTCGCCAACTGCGCATCCAAGGGTGATTGCTCGGCGGCCACGAATTTCTTCCTCGGGCGGGATCGCCTCTTGCAGCAGCTCAGCCTCGTCGTTGTCGCGCTGCCAGCCATTCTCGGCATCTTCTGGGGCGCGCCACTCGTGGCTCGCGAGCTCGAGACCGGCACCTTCCGGCTCGCCTGGACCCAGAGCATCAGCCGCAGCAAGTGGCTGGCCATCAAACTCGCCATCGTCGGCTTGGCCAGCATGGCCGTCGCCGGCCTGGTGAGCCTCATGGTGACGTGGTGGTCGAGCCCCTTCGACCTCGCGAACCCGAACCGGTTCTCGCCGGGCGCTTTCGGCGAACGCGGTATCGTCCCGGTCGGCTACGCCGCCTTCGCCTTTGCTCTCGGCGTCACCGCCGGGCTCCTCATCCGCCGGACGCTGCCTGCCATGGTGACGACGATCGTCGCGTTCATCGGCGCCCGCTTCGCCGTCACGTTCTGGCTCCGCCCGAGGCTCGAGGCGCCCGCCCGCCTCAGTGCACCGTTACAGCTCTCGCTCGGCAACGGTCCGGCACCCCTCGGCGCCGGCATCCTCAAGCCGAACGACTGGGTCATCTCGGACCAGACCGTCAACGCCGCCGGTCATGTGATCGGCGAGAACGGTGGGATCGGAGCGAACGGCAACATCGGCTTCAGTTTCGGCCAGAACGGAAGGGTGACGTTCCAGGGCTACGGCGTATGTCCCAACAGATTTCCCGTCCCGGGGGTCGGAGGTGATCGCGGGCTGTCAAGCAGCGCCCTCGCCAAGGCCACGCAAACCTGCGTCGCCGACTTCCACCTGCGGGAACTGTTGACCTATCAGCCGGCCACTCGCTACTGGCCGTTCCAGTGGTACGAGGCAGCGGTCTTCGTCGGCTTGGGCCTCGTCCTCGCCGGCGCCTGCCTCTGGTGGATCCGCCACCGCCTGGGTTGACCGCCTGGGTTGAAGGGTGTTGCCGCCCTAACGGCGGAGCTCCTCCACGAAGATCCGGCTCGTCCTCGCCATGCCTTCGGTCTGCTCGAGCAGCGGCTTGACGATTCGTTGCATCTGCTCGGTCATCCGGCGGTACTCCTCGGCCCAGGCGGCCACCTGCTCGGACATCTTGCGGTGCTGTTCGGACCATTCCGACATGAGAACGGCGAGCCGTTGCTGTTCCTCGAGAAGCTTGTGGAGCGGGCCGGTCAGGGTCTCGGACAGGCCGGCGACTCCTTCGGCAAGCTCGCCCAGCGGGCCGGCGAGAAAGTCCGGGGTCACGTGCGCGCCCGCGGCGGCGGCCGCCTGGGCGGCGTCGGCGGCTGCCTGAGTGATCAGTGAGGCCATGTGCTGAAAGGACTGCAGCAGATCAGCGACTGGTCCTGGTGTCGAACGCTCCTCGGCCATGCCGACCCCTTTCTCGTTGCCTGCAGTCTCGCGTCCAGCGAGGCCAGGATCCGTTCACTCGACCGCCGGTCCGAGAATCTCGAGTCGGTTGCCGAACGGATCGTCGGTGAAGAAGCGGCGCCTCGGTGCGAGCTCGTCGTCCCAGGTCACTCGACCGCCACCAACCGCCACTCGCTCTGCCATGGCGTCCACGTCGGTGACGGCGAGACCGATGTGGGCCTTTTGCGCCGGCCGAAACTCCGCTTCGACGCCGAGATGCACCTCGGTCCGGTGCCCGTTGAACCAGCACCCGCCTCGGGCCGCCAGCACCGGAGGCTTCGGCACCTCGACCATGCCGAGCACACCGCTGTAGAAACCCAACGCCGCCTTCTCCTCACCCGCCGGCATAGCCAGCTGGGCGTGATCGAGACCGGCAATGGCAGTCGGCTGGCTGGAGCCAGGGCGATGCCCGACGGCGAAGACACGGCGGTACGGGAGCACCGTGCCGTACTCGCCTGCGGGGTAGGCCTCGCGCAGGAGGGCGCCGTACTCGGCGAGGAAGCGTCCATGGTGCTCTGCCGCGAGCGCCGTGAGGACGGGACGCAGGGCAGTGCCCTTCATCCACTCGAGCACGGCGTCTGGACCCTGCAGCAGCTGGCAGTACGTCGTCTCCCAGGCAGTCGTCTGCAGACCGGCGCCGAGCAGGACGGCGAGATAGGTCTCCGGGTCATGGGATCCCGGTGACGCCAGCTCACCGGTCAACAGCTCGCTCCATGGAGGCGACTCCACGATGCCGGCGAGGAGGCGGTGGGTCGGTTCGCCGAAGTTTCCAGGGACCTGCAGCGCGAGTACTCCGCCGGGCGCCAGGAACGATGCGAGCCGGGTGATCACGGCCAGGTGGTCAGGAACCCACTGCAACGTGGCGTTGGAGACGAGAAGGTCGAGCGGCTCATCGGGCTCCCAGTCGCGCAGGTCGCCGAGCACGAAGTCCAAGCGGCCAGCGATCTGACGGCGGCGCGCCGACTCCAACATGTCGGGCGAGCTGTCGACGCCGACGACTGTGGCCGCCGGCCACCGCCTCGCCAGATCCTCGGTCAGCGACCCGGTACCGCAGCCGAGGTCGGCGATGCGGCGCGCCCCCGGCAGTTCGATGCGGCTCATCAGATCGGTGAACGGCTGCGAGCGTTCCGTCCCGAACTGCTCGTACTGCTGTGGATCCCAGACTGGAGCGGCTGCGCCGCTGGTCTCGGTCGGCGCTTCCGGTCCCATCGTCCCTCCAAGATATCTTGATGTCGAGATAAGTGTGGAGGAGCGGCCGCCGGCTGTCAAGGCGGGTCGCCCTCGATAGCCTTCGGCATGCCCGTGGACTGGAGCCATCTCGTCGACCCGGAGCGAGCCGCGCTCGTGATCTCGGAATGCCAGCGCGACGTCGTCGGCGACTTGTCGCGGCTTCCGATGCTCGCCGACGCAGCAGGCCAAGCCGTGGGCAACATCGCTCGGCTGGCCGAGGCCGCCCGCCGGTCCGGAGTGCAGGTCGTCCACGCCACTGCCATCGCGCGGAGCGATGGCCGCGGCGCCAACACCAACACGAGGCTTTCGGCCGGTCTGAAACGCCGCCTCGAGCAAGGCGGTATCCAACCCGATCCACAGGCGGGAGCAGAGGTGGTCTCGCAGATCGGCGTCGCGCCGAGCGACATCGTGCTCACGAGGCTGCACGGCATGTCGCCCATGCACGACACCGGGCTTGACGCCGTGCTGCGGAACCTCGGCGTCTCGACGATCGTGGCGGTGGGGGTGTCGCTGAATGTCGCCATTCCGAATCTCGTCATGGATGCCGTCAACCGGGGCTACTTCGCCTGCGTGCCGAGAGACGCTGTCGCCGGAACGCCTGCGGACTACGGCGCCGCCATGCTCGAGCACACCATCGGCTACCTCGCCTACCTGACGACTACTGCCGAACTGCTGGCGCTCTGGGGCTGATCGGCCGGCCACCGGCGCCCTCGGCGTCGACTCCAGCCCTGCGGCGGGCCGGCGCCATCGGCGTCGATTCCAGCCGTTCCGGGCGGGCCGGCGCCCACCGGCACAGCCCTGCCCCGTCCCGGCAGGCCGCTCCGCGTAGGGTCGTGCCATGGTGCCAGAGCACACAGGGAGACGGTTGCTTCGACTCCGGCGGACTGCGTCGGCGGCCGCGGGGGCGACTGCAGTCGTGGTAGTCGCCCTGGCCGGGTTCGTTCCGTCGGCGGTTCGGGCAGGAGCGGAGGGGAGGCGGGCCGTCGCCCCCACATCCGGCTCGCCGGCAGCTCGGCTGCCGGGGCCTACCGTCGGCGCCGCGGCCGCCTGGCGGGCGAACCAGCTGCCGGTGCCCGCCGGCGGCTTCAGCGACGGTGCTGGTTACGCAGGTCCCATCGCCTGCCCGGCCGTCGGGGGTTGCGTGGTCCTTGGGGAATACTCGACCCCGAAAGGCGCGGACGAAGACCTGATCGCAACGGAGAAATCGGGCACCTGGTCGGCGGTACAGGCACCCATCCCGACGGGCGCTACCGAAGCCACCAACCTCGGTCCATACGCCCTGCGCTGCACCGGCGTCGGGTACTGCCTCGGCACGAGCCTGTTCCAGGCCCCGACCACGGTGGCCGCCGACGTCCTCGAGGAGGCCGGCGGGGTGTGGTCGGCCGTAGCCATGCCGGTGCCGTCGAACCTCCGCACCGGCACCTTTCCCACCGTGTCGGCTTTGGCCTGCCCGCTCCGCGGGGCCTGTGTGATCGTCGGGACCTACGAAACGACGAGCGGGCTCACCGAGGGGTTCGTCGTGACCCAGGAGGGCGATCAATTCGTCGCTGCGCAAGCGCCGACGCCTGGCGCCAACCGGGGGTCGATCCTCGCCGGCGTGGCGTGCCAGACGACGACCGCATGCGTCGCCGTCGGTTCCTACGTCACGACCGCCAACGAGCAGGAGGGCCTGCTCGTGAGCGACGCCACCGGCCGACTCGCTGCCGCCGTGCCGCCCCTACCCGGCAACGCCGCCTCCGACCCGAAAGCCGCCCTGCAGGCGGTCTCCTGTGGCAGCTCGACGTTGTGTTTCGCCACCGGCACCTATGAGAACCCGAGCGGTGATCACCTCGGGTTCGTCGACACCGACTCCGCCGGCACGTGGGCCGCTGCCAAGATGCCGGTTCCGAGCGGCGCCAGCGGCACGAGCCCGTCTCCGGCCATCTACGGCCTCGTGTGCAAAGGCGGCGACTACTGCCTCGGTGTCGGGGCGTACACGAGCTCAGCCGGAAAGGGCGAGGGTCTGGCGCTCGTGCAACGGGCAGGAGACTGGTCGGCATCGATGATGCCGGGAACCGACAACACCAACGTTGTGGTCCGAGCAGTCTCGTGCGTGAGCGAGACGAGCTGCGCGGCCGCCGGCCACTACCAGTCCAAGGCCGGACAGGTTGGTTATCTCCTGACGTTGAGCGGCACGACCCTCTCGGGGACCACCTCGCCGCTGCCGTCGAACGCGAATGCCAGTCCAGGCGTTGACTTGGGCGCTGTGGCCTGTCCCTGGATCGCCACCTGCACCGCATCGGGTACCTACGGGCGCTCTGGTTCGCCCCCGACCCAGCTCCCGTTCGTGGTCAGCGACTGAGTTCCCGGCGGCCCCGGCACTCGGAGCGCCGGCGCAGCAGCCGGAGCGATCGCGGCGACCGAGTCCTGGCTGCTCGAAGGCTCGGAGCGCCTCAGGCCTCCGCCGCCGACTCCGGCCTCTTGGCGACGAGGGTGAGAATGTCGTAGGTGGCTACAGGTTTGCCGTCCTGATTGCTGACGACGGCGTCCCAAGCGACCTCGCCGTAGTCCGCCCCGTCCCGGGGCGAGATCTGTTTGGCGGTGAGCGTGACGGTGATCTCGTCACCAGGGAACGTCGGCGTGACAAAACGCAACCGCTCCAACCCGTAGTTCGCCAGCACTGGCCCCGGCGCCGGGTCGACGAACAGCCCTGCCGCGAAGGAGAGAACGAGGTAGCCGTGCGCTACGAGCCCGCCGAAGAACGGGTTCTCCTTGGCGGCCGCCTCGTCGGTGTGGGCGTAGAACGTGTCGCCGGTGAGCTCGGCGAACTGCTGGATGTCCTGCAGCGTCACCTGCCGCGGGCCTGCCGTGATGGTGTCGCCGATGGAGAGGTCCTCCAAGTGCTTTCGGAACGGGTGGGTCGCGGACGCTCGCTGCGCGGCGCCCCCGACCCACCGTCCGGTCACGGCCGTCAGCACGTCCGGCGTACCTTGAACAGCGACCCGCTGCAGATGGTGCAGCACGCCACGAAGGCCGCCCATCTCCTCTCCGCCCCCGGCTCTGCCCGGCCCGCCGTGCACGAGACTCGGGAGCGGCGACCCATGCCCTGTGGACTCGGCCGCGTCCTCGCGGTCGAGCACGAGCAGGCGGCCGTGCCACGGTGCCAGCCCGAGGACGAGCTGCCGGGCAATGTCGACATCGTGAGTGACGACGGATCCGGCGAGGCTGCCTCGGCCTCGGGCCGCCAGCGCGATGGCGTGCTCGAGCGAGTCGTAACCCATCACCGTGGATACCGGCCCAAATGCCTCGACGTCGTGGGGGGCGGTCGCATCAGCGTCGTCGCAACGAAGCAGGACCGGGGACATGAACGCACCCCGCTCGGGGTCGCCTCCGACCGGGTGCAGGTGCAATGGGTCGCCCCACACGATCCTGGTCGAGTCCTCCAGCGCCTTCAGCGACCTGCGTACCTCGTCGCGCTGAGCCAGGCTGGCGAGCGGCCCCATCGTCACGCCCGCCTCGGAGGCGGCGCCGACTCGTACGTCGGCGAGCCGGGCGGAGGTCGCCTCGACGACGGCATCGACGAGGGCACTCGGTACGAAGGCCCGCCGGATGGCCGTGCACTTCTGGCCCGCTTTCACCGTCATCTCGGTGACGAGCTGATCGACGTAGAGCCCGAACTCGGGCTCGGCGGCGGTCGCGTCAGGGCCGAGGATCGAGCAGTTGAGGGAGTCGGCTTCGACCGACAACCGGATCGATCGTTCGACGATGACCGGGTGAGCGCGAAGCCGGCTCGCCGTGGCCGCCGAACCGGTGAAGGCGACGAAGTCGTGCTCCTCGAGCGTGTCGAGCAGGGCAGCGACATCTCCGCACAGCAGTTGCACCGCCCCTTCGGGTAGCGCTCCCGAGGCCGCCATGTCCCCCATGACCCGTTGGGCGAGATAGGCCGTCTGGGTTGCCGGCTTCACGATCGAGGCCATGCCGGCGAGGAACGAGGGCGCCAGCTTCTCGAGCATCCCCCAGACCGGGAAGTTGAAGGCGTTGATCTGGACGGTGACGCCCGGTCGCCCGACCCACACGTGCTGCCCGACGAACTGCCCTCGCCGCCCGAGCGGCTCCGCCGGTCCGTCGAGGATCACCGTGTCGTTCGGCAGCTCCCGTCTGGCGCGGCTGGCGTAGGCAAGCAGCACGCCGATCCCGCCGTCGATGTCGAACTTCGAGTCATTCAGGGTGGCGCCGGTCCGGTACGACAGCTCGTAGTAACTCTCTCGGCGGTCGTTCAGGTACTGGGCGACCGCTTTCAGGGCGGCGGCGCGCTCGTGGAAGGTGAGCGAGGCGAGGGCGCCGGTTCCCACACGCCGGCCGTAGGCGGCCATGCCGGCGACGTCGATCCCGCTCGAGGAGACTGCGGCAACCGGCTCGCCGGTGTTCGCGTCCGCCACCGTCACGCCATCGGTCGTGGGCGACTGCCAGCGGCCCAGTGCGTAGCTCTGGAGTACCTCGACCATCGTGAGATGTCCTTCCGGGCGGGCTGGCAGCAGGGCAGCCGGGGCGTGTGGAACGCAGGCGTGAGCAACCGACCGATCGTCCGGTTGGCTCCGTTGCCGCCATCTTCGCCCTCGACTCCGGCCGGGTCAAGGCCGCCCCGGGGCCGTGCGAGCCCATCGCGAGCAGGGCCGGACCGACCGGCCATTCGGTCTGCAAGACTCCAAACCATGTCACCAGCTCCCCAACCCGAGCAGGCTGATCGCCCGCCCGACGCATCGGAACCCGTCCTCGTCGAGATCGACGGAGCGGTCGCCACTGTGACCGTCGCCCGCCCCGACCAGATGAACTCGCTCACGACGGCGGCGAAGGAGGCCCTGCTCTCGGCGCTCGAGCGCGTGGCGAACGACCACACGGTCCGAGCCGTCGTGCTCACCGGCAGCGGGCGCGCCTTCTGTGCCGGCCAGGACCTCGCAGAGCACGCCGAGGCGCTGGCTGCCGACCCTGGCCACGCTTTCGACACCGTCGGCAAGCACTACAGCCCGATCGTCCAGAGCCTTGCCACGATGCCCAAGCCCGTCATCGCCGCCATCAACGGGACGTGCGCCGGGGCCGGCATCGGTTTCGCTCTGGCCTGCGACTTGCGGATCGCCGCCGGCGGTGTGCGCTTCGCACCGGCATTCACGGGGATCGGGCTCACGGCGGACTCCGGTCTGTCGGCCACGCTGCCCCGGGCGGTCGGGTGGTCCCGGGCGATGGGTCTGCTGTTGCTCGGCACGGTCATCGACGCCGAGGAGGCCGAGCGGATCGGGCTCGTCCACGAGGTGGTGGCTCCCGAGGAGCTCAGTTCCCATGTCGCCGAACTGGCAGCCCGGCTCGCGGCCGGCCCGACGCAGGCCTACGTGGCGTTGAAGGAAGCTCTTTGGTACAGCACGTCGGCCCAGCTCGACGAAGTGCTCCGCCTCGAGGGTGCCCTCCAGGCGCGTCTCGCCTCCACGAACGACCACCAGGGCGCCGTGCAGGCCTTCCTCGCCAAGCGCCGGCCTGAATTCACCGGCACCTGATGCCGAGTCGGGCCCGCACCGCCGGCACCGCCGGAACCCCGGGAGCGCCGCCCAGCGGCCGGCTCACCCGTCAAGGCGGTCCACCGCGCCCACAGTACGACCTGGGGCGCCTGCTCACGGTCGCCGTGGAGGTCTTCATCGAGCGCGGCTACGACGGCACGAGCATGGAGGACCTCGCGCGGGCTACCGGCATCTCGAAGTCCTCCATCTACCACCACGTCGAGAGCAAGGAGAGCCTCCTGCGCCTTGCCCTCGATCGCGCACTCGGGGCGCTGTTCGCCATCACCGAGGAGCAGGGGGCGACGACGTCGAAGGCGATCGATCGGCTGGGGTACGTGATCGGGCGGGTCGTCGAGGTGCTGTGCGCCGAGCTGCCGTATGTGACGGTATTGCTGCGCGTGCGCGGCAATACCGATACCGAGCGGTGGGCGCTCGATCGTCGCCGCGAGTTCGATCGGTTCGTCCGTGACATCGTGATGGAAGCCGCCGACGACGGCGACATTCGAACCGACTTGGGTCCCGCCCTCGTGGAACGTCTCGTCTTCGGGATGATCAACTCGATCGCCGAGTGGTACCGGCCGGGGCGCGTCGAGGTGGGGGAGTTGAGGTCGACGGTCGTGGCGATCACGATGGCAGGACTCCGGAGAGAACGGCCGTGATCTTCGACCCGTGCGAGCAGCTCTCGGCAGACGAGCGACGACACCTGCAGGCGTCGCGTTGGAACGTGTTGGCCTGTCGGCTGGCCTCGCACCCGTTCCATTCGGCCCGTCTCGACGCCGCGACGGCGCTCGATGATCTGGCGACGCTGCCGTTCACGACCAAGACCGACCTCTGGGACAACTATCCGTTCGGCCTGCTCGCTGTCGAGCGATCCGAGCTTCGCCGCGTGCACGCCACGTCGGGAACGAAAGGACGGCCGACCTTGGCCGCGTACACCGCGGCGGATCTCGAGCTCTTTCGCAACGTGAATGCTCGGGCACTCGCCGCCGCCGGCGCCGGTCCTGGCACTCTGGTCCACAACGCCTACGGGTACGGCTTGTTCACGGGCGGCCTCGGCCTGCACGGCGGCGCAGAGCTCCTCGGATGTGCCGTCGTTCCGGTCTCCGGCGGCCAGACGGCTCGCCAAGTCCTGCTCGTCCGGGATCTCGAGCCCGAGGTGCTGTGCTGTACGCCGAGTTATGCCGCCCTTCTCGGCGAGGCGCTGCAGGACGCCGGCATCACGCCGGCAGAGAACCCGCTCCGTGTGGGCATCTTCGGCGCCGAGCCCTGGACCGAGCCACTCCGCCTCCGCATCGAAACCCTCCACGCCCTCACCGCACTCGACATCTACGGCCTCTGCGAAGTGATCGGTCCGGGCGTCGCCTCCGAGTGCCTCGAGTCCCGCGCCGAGCTCGCCGCCGGCGGGCTGGGCGGCATGCACGTGAACGAGGACCACTTCCTTGTGGAGGTGGTGGACCCGTTCACCGGTGAGGTGATCGGGGACGGGAGCGTCGGCGAGCTCGTCTTCACGACGCTCACGAAAGAAGCCCTGCCGCTCGTCCGTTATCGGACCGGCGATCTCGCACAACTGCATCGCGGCCAATGCGCCTGCGGCCGGACCTCCGTTCGGATGTCCCGGCTGGTCGGCAGGAGCGATGACATGCTCGTGCTGCGGGGCGTGAACGTCTTCCCGTCCGAGATCGAGGCCGTTCTGCTGGCGTCGCCCGAGCTCGGCCCGCACTACACGATCGTGCTGGACTCGGTCGGGCCGATGGCGGAGATGGTCGTCCTCTGCGAGCGGGCGCCCAACGCCGGCCAGAGCGCGAGCGGCGAACCCGAGCTCGCCGTTCAGCTGTCGGCTGGACTGTCGCAACGTCTCGGCGTGTCCGCCCGGGTCGTCATCGGGCAGGCCGGCGACCTCCCCCGCACCGAGGTTGGCAAAGCCGTCCGCCTCGTCCATCGCACACGCGACAACCCGGGCTTCCCCCCAGAGCTGGTGCGCATGATGGATGTGCGATGACCGCCGGCGAAACTGACCCGCCCGAGGGAGGCGACCTGAGCGAAGCGGCCGCCAGCGAGGGAAAGCTTCCGGCGACCGTCGGCGTCCTCGGCGGTGGGCGTATGGGCGCCGGCATCGCCCACGCCTTTCTGTGCGCCGGCAGCGCCGTCCTGCTTGCCGACGTCGACGAGCCGGCAGCGGCCGCCGCCGGCGTACGGGTGGCGCAAGCCGTGAGGTCGAGCGCCGAGCGCGGCACGCTCACGGCGGCCGCCGTGGACGTGCTGGCTCGCCTGACCGTCGGGGTGGGGCCCGCTCATCTCGCCCGGAGCGACCTTGTCATCGAGGCCGTACCCGAGGATCCGGCGCTGAAGCTGCAGATGCTGGCGGCGGTCGAGGCGGTCGTCTCCCCGATCGCAGCCATCGCCACGAATACGAGCTCGCTGTCGATCGACGAGCTGGCTGCCGTGCTCGCCCACCCGGGACGCTTTTGCGGGCTGCACTTCTTCAACCCCGTGCCGGCGAGCCAGCTCGTCGAGATCGTCGTCGGGTCGGCGACGATGCCAGCACTCACCGAGCAGGCTCGCTGCTGGGTCACCGAGCTCGACAAGACGCCCATCGTCGTGCGCGACTCACCCGGCTTTGCCAGCAGCCGCCTCGGGGTCGCCCTCGGCCTCGAGGCGATCCGCATGCTGGACGACGGTGTCGCCTCGGCCGAGGACATCGACGCTGCCATGACGCTCGGCTACCGGCACCCGATCGGACCGCTCCGCCTGACCGATCTCGTCGGTCTCGACGTCCGGCTCGACATCGCCGACTACCTCGCCTCGAGGTTGGGCACGCGCTTCGAAGCGCCCGCTCTGCTGCGCGAGAAAGTGGCGAGGGGGGAGCTGGGGCGCAAGACGGGGAAGGGCTTCTATGAGTGGTAGGCACCGTCCCGACGACCTTGTCCGCACGAGGGCTGACGGCCGGCCCGCGTTAGGATCACCAACCGAACATTCGGTCGGTGGGTTGCCACGTCGGGGCCCGGTCTGAAAGGAGCAGTCGTGGGTGAAGAGGCTTTGCCCGACGACGCCCAAGCTCGCTTCGACGCCATCATCGAGGCGGACCGCCGCATCGAGCCCCGCGACTTCATGCCGGAGGCGTACCGGTCGTCGCTCGTGCGCCAGATCGCCCAGCACGCCCACTCCGAGATCATCGGCATGCAGCCCGAGGGGAACTGGTTGACGCGGGCGCCGTCGCTCAAGCGCAAAGCCATTCTGATCGCCAAGGTTCAGGATGAGGCAGGGCATGGGTTGTACCTCTACAGCGCCGCCGAGACCCTCGGCGTGTCCCGTGACGACTTGCTCGACCTGCTGCATGCCGGCCGGCAGCGCTACTCCTCGATCTTCAACTATCCGACGCTCACGTGGGCGGACGTCGGTGCCATCGGCTGGCTCGTGGACGGCGCCGCCATCATGAACCAGATCCCGCTCACCCGGTGCTCCTATGGTCCCTATGCCCGCGCCATGGTGCGGATCTGCAAGGAGGAGAGCTTTCATCAGCGGCAGGGTTTCGAGTTGTTGTTGACCCTGTCACGCGGCACCGAGGACCAGCACGCCATGGCCCAAGACGCCGTGAACCGTTGGTGGTGGCCCTCGGTCATGATGTTCGGGCCGCCCGACACCGACTCGCCCCACTCGGCCCAGTCGATGGCCTGGGGGATCAAGCGGTTCTCGAATGACGAATTGCGGCAGCGTTTTGTCGACATCTCCGTGCCACAAGCGGAGGCGCTCGGGCTCACGCTGCCGGATCCGGACCTGACGTGGAACGCGGCGACGGGACACTTCGACTTCGGTGAGATCGACTGGTCCGAGTTCAAGCGGGTGCTCGCCGGCGACGGCCCGTGCAACCGCCAGCGGCTGGCGCGCCGGGTGACGGCGCACGAGGAGGGCCGGTGGGTGCGCGAGGCTGCCATGGCCTATACCGCCAAGCATGCCGCCGCCCCGACGGGAGAGGAGCGCCGTGCCGACGTCGCCTGAGCCCTGGCCGCTCTGGGAAGTGTTCGTCCGCCCACGGCGGGGCCTCTCCCACACCCATGCCGGCAGTCTCCATGCGCCCGACGCCACCCTCGCCCTCCAGAACGCCCGCGACCTCTACACCCGCCGGCAGGAGGGCGTGAGCATCTGGGTCGTGCGTTCGGCCGAGATCACCGCTTCCAGCCCTGACGAGAAGGAGCCGTTCTTCGACCCGGCCGGCGACAAGGTGTACCGGCACCCGACGTTCTACGAGATACCCGACGGGGTCGAGCATCTGTGAGCGAGACGCTGCTGGCGCCGTCTGCGGCGCCCTATGTGCTCGGTCTCGGTGACGACGCCCTCGTGCTGGCGCAGCGGCTGTGCGAGTGGGCGACCCATGCGCCCGCGATCGAGGAGGACGTGGCGCTCATGAACGTGGCGCTCGACCTGCTCGGCCAGGCGCGTGCCCTGCTCACCTACGCCGGTGACATCGAGGCAGACGGTCGCAACGAGGACGACCTCGCCTACCTGCGCGACGAGGGCGAGTTCCGCAACTGCCAGCTCGTCGAGCTTCCGAACGGCGATTTCGGCGCCACAATGGCCCGGCAGCTGCTCTTTTCGGCCTACCAATTCGAGCTCTACACGGCGCTGTCGGCCTCGAGCGACCGTCGCCTTGCCGCCGTAGCAGCCAAGGCGACGAAAGAAGTGACCTACCACCGCCAGCACGCCGCCACCTGGGTCGTGCGCCTGGGCGACGGCACTGAGGAGAGCCACGCCCGCATGACCGCCGGCGTCGAGGCCGCCTGGCCGTACGCGGGCGAGCTGTTCGAGCCGACCGAGTTTGCCGAGCTGGTATCCGCCGGCATCGCCTGCGATCCGCCTGAGCTGCGCCAGCCCTGGCTCGAGTACGTGGAGTCGGTGCTGGCGGAGGCGACCCTCGAGCGTCCCGCCACGTCGTGGGCGCCGAGTGGGGGCCGGCGGGGGAGGCATACGGAGGGTTTCGGTTATCTGCTCGCCGAGATGCAGCACCTGCACCGGTCGTTCCCGGGAGCGACGTGGTGAGCGCCGGCGGCGCTCGTCGACACCCACCGAGCGTTGGCGGCCCGTCCACCGAGCCCCTCGCATCGGGGGCGACGTGACGCCGGCCGAGCGGGTCGACCGCATCGACCGCATCGACCGCATCGCCGAGATCGCCGGCGGCGTCGAGGACCCTGAGCTTCCGAGCGTGACGATCGGCGAGCTCGGCATCCTGCGGGGAGTGCAGATCGACGAGCACGACCACGTCGATGTCAACCTCACACCGACGTACTCGGGCTGCCCGGCAGTCGAGGTGATCGAGCACGACGTGCGAGCTGCTCTCGCCGAGGCTGGTTGGAGCGACGTGACGGTGTGGCGGGTGCTCTCGCCGGCGTGGACGACGGACTGGATCACGCCGGAGGGGCGCCGGAAGCTGGCCGCCGGGGGCATCGCTCCGCCGTCCTCAGCCGGCGCTGGCGCCGGCGCCGGCGCCGGCAACACGGCGACGTTCAGCCAGCCGGTCGCCTTCGTCGTGCGGTGCCCGCAGTGCGGGTCGGGCGACACCGAAGAGCTTGCCCACTTCGGATCGACGGCCTGCAAGGCGCTCCGCCGCTGCCGAAGCTGCGCCGAGCCGTTCGATCACTTCAAACCCCTGTGACGGCGGCTGCTGCCGCGGCCGACGAAGGCGAGGCGCCCGCCGTACCGCAAGCCGGAACCGGGCGCTGGGTACCGCTTCGCGTGAAGGCGGTCGAACCGCTCACCCATGACTCGGTCGTCGTGGAGTTGGAGGGATCGATGCCGTTCGCGCCCGGGCAGCACTTGACGCTCCGGCGGACCGTCGAGGGCAAGGAGCTCCGGCGTACGTACTCGCTGTGTGCGAGCGCCCGCCTCGGCCGCTTGCGCATCGGGGTCAAACGGCTCGACGGAGGGGCGTTCTCGACCTGGGTCAACGACGAGCTGGCGGCGGGCGACGTGGTCGAGGTGGCGGCGCCGGCAGGCCGGTTCTCGCCCCGGCTCGATCCCGAGACCAAGCGGCGCTACGTCGCCATTGCGGCGGGCAGCGGCATCACTCCGATCCTGTCGATCCTGATGACGGTGCTCGAGGTCGAGCCCGCCAGCACGGCGGTGCTGTGGTACGGCAACAAGACGACGGGCGACATCATGTTCCTCGAGGAGCTGTGCGACTTGAAGGACCGGTACCCGGACCGTTTCGAGGTGCTTTTCTTCCTCTCGCGGGAGGGCCAGGAAGTCGAGCTGTTGAGCGGCCGCATCGACGGCGAGCGCGTAGAGCGCCTGCTCCAGAGGCTGCAGCCACCTGGTGAAGTCGACGAGTGGTACTTGTGTGGCCCGTTCACGATGGTGGGCGAGGTGCGGGCGGCACTCGGCGCTGCCGGCGTCGACGCCGGCCGCATCCACGCCGAGCTCTTCCACGTCGACGGAGAGCTGCCGCGTGCAGCCCGCGCCGCCCGCGAAGCGCGGCACCAGGACTGGGGCGGCCGCACGAGCGAGGTGACCATCGTCCTCAACGGGCGGGCGACCGCCGTGACGGTTCCCTTCGACGGCGACCCGATCCTCGACTCGCTCATCGCGGTTCGCACCGACGCCCCCTTCTCGTGCACGAGCGGGGTGTGCGGAACCTGCCGAGCCCGCGTCGTCTCCGGCGCCGTCGAGATGGACGTCGCCTATGCCCTCGAGCCCGACGAGACCGAGCGTGGGTACGTCCTCATGTGCCAGTCGCACCCGACGACCGACGAGGTCCGTCTCGAGATCGAGTGAGCCCTCAGCCGGCGTCCTCGGAGAAGACGTAGCCGGCGCCGTTCATCTCGTCGAGCACGAACGTCGTCTGGGTGGCTGCCACGCCGTCGATGGCGTGCAGCTGCTCGAGCACGACATCTCGCAGGTCGCTCGGGTCGTGCACCCGAACGAGCAGCAGCAGGTCGAACTCGCCGCTCACGAGGGCGACGTGCTCGACCCCGGGAAGCTGTGCGACGAGGTGGCCGAGGGTGCGCCAGGCGTGCTGGTCGATCTTGACGTACACGTAGGCGGCGAGGCCGGCGCCGGCACGCCGGGGATCGAGCACGACGGTGAAACCACCGATGACGCCCTCGTCCTGCAAGCGTTGGATGCGGCTGTACGCCGTGGCGCGCCCGATGCGGGCTCGCTCGGCCACCTCCCGCACCGAGGCCCGCCCGTCGGCCGAGAGCAGGTCCAGGATGCGCCGGTCGATGGCGTCGAGATGGACTGCCGGCAGCCTGGACGCTGTGCCGCCGGGAGGCACGGTTGGCGACATTTTGGCCATGGAGAGGCGATTCTAGCTACCAATCGTCCGAACGTTACGAACAATGTGGACGGATCGGCTTGCAATCGGCATGATCACAAGGCAGATGGCACTTCAGTGCCCAGCTCGACGACGAAAGGCACGAGAGGCCAGTGACCAGGTGACCACCCGTGCGTCGCACCTTGCAGGGCTGCTCGAGGTCGTCCCATTCGGGGAGCCGGCCTGTCTCATCTCCCCCGACGGCACGCCCTCGTCCGCCGCCGGCCTCGAGCTCCCCCCGGCAGGCGAGCTGGTCGAGCTGTACCGGCGCCTCGTGACGGCTCGGCGTTTCGACCGGCTGGCGACGACCTTGACTCGCCAGGGGCGGCTTGCCGTCTACCCGTCGGCCGACGGCCAGGAGGCGTGCCAGGTCGGCGCCGTGCTGGCGCTGCGACCTCAGGACTGGATGTTCCCGACCTACCGCGAGACCGTCGCCCTCATCACGCGGGGGATTCCCGCCGGCGAGGCGATGGCGCTGCTGCGGGGTACCTGGCACTGCGGCTATGACCCGCAGCGCTGGCGCACAGCACCGCAGTGCACGCCGCTGGCGACGCAGGCGTTGCACGCGGTCGGGTTGGGTTTCGCTGCTCGTCTGAAAGGGGAGAAGACGGCCGTGCTCGTGTTCCTCGGCGACGGCGCCACGAGCGAGGGCGATGCCAACGTCGCCCTGAACTTCGCAGCCGTCTACGAAGTCCCCGTCGTGTTCTTCATCCAGAACAACCAGTACGCCATCAGCGTCCCCATCTCCAAGCAGACGAAGTCGCCGACGCTCGCCCACCGCGCCCTCGGCTATGGCATCGGCGGCTACCGCGTGGACGGCAACGACGTCGTGGCCGTGCGGGCGATGGTGTCGCAGCTGCTGGACGAGGCACGAGACGGTGGCGGCCCCGCTGTCGTCGAGGCCATCACCTACCGCATGGAGGCGCACACGAACGCCGACGACGCCGGCCGCTACCGCCCGCCCGACGAGGCGCAGGCCTGGGTGGAACGCGATCCGCTGGCGCGACTCGAGGCATATCTCCGCAGTCACCGCATCCTCGACCAGGCGATGACCGATGATGTGGCGGCGGCGGCGGAGCGTTTTGCCTCGAGTGTCCGCGACAGCCTCAACCGGGACGTCGAGCCTCAAGTCGCCGATCTCTTCCGCCACGTCTACGAGCGGCCGACCGCCCTGTTGGTGGCCGAGGCGAACGCCCTTGCCGAGGAGCTCCGTGACACCGGCACGGAGGCGTCATGACCGTCACCATGGGTGAAGCGCTCAATCGGGCGCTGCACGACGCCATGGCCGCCGACGACTCGGTCCTCGTGTTCGGCGAAGACGTCGGCCGGCTCGGCGGCGTCTTCCGGGTCACCGACGGGTTGACGGCAGAGTTCGGCGAGGGCCGCTGCTTCGACACCCCGCTCGCCGAGAGCGGCATCGTCGGCACGGCCGTCGGTATGGCCATGTACGGCTTCCGGCCGGTGGTGGAGATGCAATTCGATGCGTTTGCCTACCCGGCCTTCGAGCAGATCACGAGCCATGTCGCCAAGCTCCGAAACCGCACCCGATCTCAGCTCACCCTCCCCCTCGTGATCCGCATCCCCTACGGCGGTGGGATCGGCGGCGTCGAGCATCACTCCGACTCCTCTGAGGCGTATTACACGCACACGCCCGGCTTGACCGTGCTCACGCCGAGCGGCGCGGCCGACGCCTACTCGATGCTGCGCGAGGCCATCGAGATGCCCGATCCGGTCATCTTTCTCGAGCCGAAACGCCGCTACTGGTCCAAGGCCGACGTCCAGCTCCCGGTGACGACCGAGCCGGCCCAGCGGGCCGTCGTCCGGCGGCCGGGGCGGGACGCCACAGTCATCGCCTACGGGGCGATGGTCGACACGGCCATGGAGGCAGCCGAGGCCGGCGCCGGCGAGGGCCTCGATCTCGAGGTCGTGGACCTCCGCAGCCTCTCGCCGTTCGACGCCGAGACGGTGGCCGCCTCCGTCCGCCGAACCGGCCGCGCGGTCGTGGTGCACGAAGCCAGCACCTTCGGCGGCTTCGGGGCAGAGGTCGTGGCGCGACTGACCGAGCTGTGTTTCCACCACCTGGAAGCGCCGATCCTGCGCGTCGGCGGACTCGACATCCCCTACCCGCCGCCGAAGCTGGAGGAGTACCACCTGCCGAACGTCGATCGCATCCTCGATGCCGTCGACCGTCTGCAGTGGGACGACCCTGCCGGCCCGGAGCCGCCGGCGGCCCGCCGCCGATGACCGTCCAGGACTTTCGCCTCCCCGACCTCGGCGAAGGGCTCGAGGATGCCGAGATCGTGCGTTGGCTCGTGTCCGAGGGCGACGTCGTCGCCATCGACCAGCCCGTCGTCGAGGTGGTGACCGCCAAGGCGAGCGTGGAGCTGCCGTCGCCGTACGCCGGCGTCGTCGTTGCCTTGCACCATGGTGTCGGCGACATTGCCGCCGTCGGGTCAGCGTTGCTCTCGATCGGCGAGGCCGCCGACGCGTTCGCCGCTGGCGAGCCTGCTGGCGCCGGGCCAGCCGGGGCCGGCGACCTGGCCGGGCCGGCCGGTGCCCGCGCAGCCGAGCCTGCTGGCGCCGGGCCAGCCAGCGACGCCCCCGAGCCAGCCGGGGCCGCAGCAACTCCACGGGGTGGTCCTGGCCCCGCTGAGCCCGACACTTCTGGCAGCGTGCTCGTTGGCTTCGGCACGCGACCTGAGCGGCGCCGGCGCCGGAGGCCGGCGGCGAGCGCAGGTGCTGGCCCCGAGAGCCGGACTTCGGCAGTGATGTCGCCAGTCGTGCGCCGCCTTGCCCGCGAACTTCACGTCGATCTGTCCGCCGTCGAAGCATCGGGGCTCGATGGCGTGATCACTCGAGGCGACGTCGAACGTGCCGCCAGCGGCGGGGCCAGCGGTACTGCCAGCGGTACTGCCAACGCCGGCGCTGCCGCCGGCGCCGGCAGGAGTGAGTCCGCAGGCGACCCCGAAGCTGAGCGGATCCCCATCCGCGGCGTGCGGCGCCAGATGGCCGAACATCTGGCGCAGTCCCGTCGGGAGATCCCAGAGGCCACGGTGTGGGTCGACGCCGATGCCGGCGGCCTCCTCGAGGCCAAGCGAGCCGTCGATCTCGCCAACCCCGACCGCCCGACCGGTGTGGGGATCACGAGCTGGTTGGCCCGATTCTGCGTTCTTGGCCTGCAGCGCTGGCCGCTGCTCAACTCTCGCATCGACGGCGACGAGATCGTCGTGAGCCGCAAGGTCCACCTCGGCATCGCCGCCCAGACCGACCGCGGCCTCGTCGTGCCGGTCGTGCATCATGCCGAGGAGCTGAGCCTCCTCGAGCTCGACGACGAGATCCGACGTCTTGCCGCCGCCGCCCGCAACGGCTCGCTCAGCCGGAGCCAAGTGACGGGCGGCTCCTTCACGCTCAACAATTACGGGGTGTTCGGGGTGGACGGATCCGCCGCCATCATCAACTCGCCGGAAGTTGCCATCGCCGGGATCGGGCGCATCATCCAGCGGCCGTGGGTGGTCGACGGCGAAGTCCGGCCGCGCCCGGTGACCGAGCTGACGCTGGCTTTCGATCACAGGGTGTGTGACGGAGCGGTGGCGGGGGGTTTCTTGCGGTTCCTCGCCGACTGTGTCGAACAGCCCGTCCGGCTGCTCACGTTGTAACTCCGGGGTTGCGAACGGCGCCGGCGTCCTCGAACGCGCCGCGTGGAGGCGGCCGGGCGAATGGCCGCCAGCCGCTAAGACCGGGGGTGTTCCCGAGCGGGCGGACGAGCCCCGAGACGGAGAGGAGCCCAAGCCGTGACATCCGCGACTTCGACAGAACCGACACCGATCGACTTCTGGTTCGACCCCATCTGCCCGTGGGCGTGGATCACGTCGCGCTGGGTCCTCGAAGTGGAGAAGGTGCGGCCCATCTCGGCCCGCTGGCACATCATGTCGCTCGCCTACCTGAACTCCGAGAAGGAGATTTCGGACGAATACCGGGCGCTCCTCGAGACGGCGTGGGGACCGGTGAGGGTCGTCACGGCGGCGCAGGAGAAGTTCGGCGACGAGGTCGTGCTGCCGCTCTACAGCGCCATCGGCAAGCGTTTCCACAACGAGCACCGGCGGGAGGCGTCTGCGATCGCCGAAGCGCTCGAAGAGGTCGGCCTGCCTGCTGAGCTGATCGAGGCGGCCACCAGCTCGGACTTCGACGAAGCCATCAAGGCCTCCCATCACGCAGGCATGGATCCTGTCGGCTACGAAGTGGGCACGCCCGTCATCCACGTCGAGGGAGTTGCCTTCTTCGGTCCGGTCATCTCCCCGATTCCCCGGGGAGATGCCGCCGGCAAGTTGTGGGACGGCGTGTTGCTCGTGGCGGGCACGGACGGTTTCTTCGAGTTGAAGCGGACGCGCACGAGAGAGCCGATCTTCGACTGATCGGCTGGGGTTCCCGGAATCGCCGCCGTCTACTTGAGGACGCGGTACGTCAGGTGGGTGACTCCGGGGGCGTCGACGACCTCCACGAGGTCGAAGTCGATGCTGTCCGGCCCGAGGTGATCGAGCAGGCGGGGGCCGCCGCCGAGCACGACCGGTACGAGATCGATGGTGAGCAGGTCGAGCAGCCCGGCACGCAACGCTTGCTTTGTCGCCATCGCTGAACCATCGGAAGAGTCGCTCGCCCCCACGCCCGAGTGGCTGCTCCGGGCCGTCGTCGGGGCCGGCGATGTAGCCGTCGAGGGACGTCGAGAGCCCCGAGATGATCATGTCGACACGCCCTCCTCGTCCTCGAACCGTGCGCCGCAGCGAACCGGTAGCTTGCGATATGGACCACACACGACTCGGCCGGACCGGCCTTTCGGTGTCGAGACTCTGCCTCGGGACCATGACCTTCGGTCTGCAATGCGACGAGCCCACTTCGGTGGCGATCCTCGATCGGGCGTCCGAAGGCGGCATCGACTTCATCGACTCGTCGGACGTCTACCCGCTCGGTGGTGACCCCACGACCGTGGGCCGCACCGAGGAGATCCTCGGTCGCTGGCTCGCGGGGAAGCGGGACCGTTACATCGTGGCGACGAAGTGCTTCGGACCGACGGGGCCGGCGCCGTTCGACGCCGGCAACTCCCGCAAGCACATCCTGGCGGCGGTCGACGCCTCCCTCCGGCGCCTCCAGACCGACTACATCGATCTGTACCAGCTGCACGGCTACGACCGGACGACACCCATCGACGAGACGCTCCGGGCCCTCGACGACCTCGTCCGCAGCGGCAAGGTCCGGTACGTCGGCTGTTCCAACTTCCTCACCTATCAGCTGGTCCGCGCCGTCGGCAGGAGCGAGACGCTCGGCCTTGCCCGCTTCGACTCGGTCCAGCCCCGTTACAACCTGCTCTTCCGCCAGATCGAGCGGGAGATGCTTCCGTTCTGCCAGGAGGACGGCGTCGGCGTCATCCCCTACAACCCGATCGCCGGCGGTCTGCTCGCCGGCAAGCACAGCCGCAGCGCCCCCGCACCCGAAGGGCGCTTCAGCCTCGGCAACGCTGGCCAGATGTACCAGAGCCGTTACTGGCACGACCGGGAGTTCGACACCGTCGAGGCGTTGCGACCGCTCGCCGACGAGGCCGGCGTGAGCCTGGTGACGCTGGCGGTCGCCTGGGTCATGGCCCACCCTGCCGTCACGGCGCCGATCATTGGGGCGAGCCGACCCGAGCAGCTCGCTGACAGCCTCGCGGCGGCGGAGCTCGTGCTCGACCGCGAAGTCAAAGACCGCCTCGACGAGCTCACTCACGAGTACCGCATGGGCGACGCCCCGCGCTGATCACCGTTGGCGAGCCGGTGCGTCGGCCACCTGAACGATCAGGGCACCGCCGAGAGCACGTGGGCGACCGACGCCGTCACGCGCTTGGCTGTGGGCAGATGGAGCATCTCGTTCGGGCCGTGGGCGTTCGACTCCGGCCCGAGGACGCCGGTGACGAGAAACTGCGCCGTCGGATACTGCTCCTGCAACGCGCTGAGGAAAGGGATCGTGCCGCCTTCGCCTGCCGAGCCCGGAGGAGGGCCGAAGTACGCCGCCGACGCGTCGGCAATCGCAGCTGCGAGCCAACCGGCTGTCTCTGGCGCATCGAAACCCTTCGCCCCCTCCGCCACCACCGTCACCTCCGCCCCGCTCGGCGGGTCGTTGGTGAGCACGAGAGCGACGCGGGCGGCGGCCGCTTCGGCGTCGACACTCGGTGGCAACCGCATGGCGATCTTGCCGGTCGTGAACGGGCGGAGCACGTTGCCGCCGTCTCGCACCGCGGGCACTCCGTCCATGCCCACGAAAGCAAGGGCGGGCGCCCAGGTCCGGCGCAGGATGCGGTCGACCGGGTCGTCCCCTTCGAGGCGTAGGCCGGGCACCGTCGGGAAACCGTCGAGTGCCCCCTCGCCGAGAGCGGCCACGAGCTCCTCGGCCTCGCGGCGCCGGCCGGCGGGTGCTTCCGCATGGCACTCCGCGACGAGGATCGCACCGGTGTCCTCGTCCTCGATACGTGACAACAGCTGGCGCAGCAGGCGAAACGACGAGGGCACGACGCCGCCGGCGGAACCGCTGTGGACCCCTTCGCTGAGCACGTCCACGCGGATCTCGGCGGCGAGCAGCCCCCGCAGAGATGTCGTGACCCAGAGCCGGTCATAGGTGGGGCATCCGGAGTCAAGGCAGACGACGAGCGACGGCCCGTCCGGACCAAAACGCGGTGCCAGCAGCTCGAGGTAGGCGCCGAGATGCGGGCTGCCGCTCTCCTCGCTGGCCTCGATGAGCACGACGCAGCGCCCGTGATCGAGGCCGCACTCGTGGAGTGCCTGTAAGGCTCCGACTGCCGCAAAGGCCGAGTAGCCGTCGTCGGCGGTACCGCGCCCGTAGAGGGCGTCGCCCTGGCGGACGGGCACGAAGGGGTCGAGGCCTTCTCGCCAGGTCCCGAGCGGAGGCTGCTTGTCGAGGTGGCCGTACAGCAGGACCGGACGCTCGCCGGCGCCGGCTGTCTCGCCCGACCCATGGCGCTTCGAGCCGCCGGCACGGTCGATGTACGCCGGCGTCGCCGGCACCTCGGCCACGATGACCGGCGTCAGGCCGGGCAGCTGCACGAGCTCGGCCTGCAAGTGGGGGATCGGTCGCGACCGCATCCAGTCGAGCAACAGCTCGGCCGCCGCCACGAGGTGGCCGTGTGCCTCCCAGTCGGGATCGAACTCCGGCGAGAGACAGGGGATACGGACGTAACCCTCGAGCGTCGACAGCGCGTCGCCCTCGAAGAGGCGGTCCGCTATCTCGTACAAACGGCGATCGGGCGGGTTCGGCGCGTTGGACGCGTCAGTCACGAGGAGAGCCTCCCTTGGTCACGACGGTCCACGTGGCGACACCGTCGCCGGACGTGATCGCCTCGGCGATGTCCACCTCCGCCTCGACGGCAGCGACGACGTCGGCCGGGGGCAGGTAGATCGGCGTGCCGCTGCCATAGATCGACACGAAGACGAGACGGCCGCCCGGACGCAGTACGCGGGTGTACTCACGGGGAAACAAGAACATGTTCACCACCACGACGGCATCCACCGAACCGCCCACAAAGGGGAGCCGGGACCCGTCGCAGCGGACCAGGCCGACGGAGGGCGCTCGGGGTGATCGGGCGAGCATCTGCGCAGAGAGATCCGTCGAGACGACAAAGCCGAAGTGCTCCGTCATCACCGGGGTCTGCAGGCCGGTGCCGCTGCCAACCTCGGCGCAGACGCCGCCCGTCGGAACCTTCCCGCGGGCAAGGGCGTCGCGCAGCGGCCGGAGGCGCTCCTCGCCGGCCCGCGTGTGCCACTCGGGCGCGAGGCCGTCGAATATCTCGATCATTCGGGCCACACGCTCCGGAGTCCAGCTCGTGGCGTCGAACGCGAGCTCACGCGTCAGCGCCTGCATGGCCTCGGAGCCGCCCGGGCCGAGATCGGTCCTCGGTTTCGGCCCCTCGACGATCGGCAGCTCGATCCGCGTCACGGCCGAGCTCAGTACGACTTCGGCAGCCCGAGCGAGTGCTGGGCGACGAAGTTGAGGATCATCTCGCGGGTTACCGGCGCCGTACGCAGCAGGCGTGCGGTGCCCCACAAGTCAGCGAGGCCGTACTCCGACGCCAGCCCGTTGCCACCGTGGGTCTGGATGGCCTGGTCGAGAGCCGCCAGACCGGCCTCGGCGGCGGCGTACTTGGCCATGTTGGCTGCTTCACCGGCGTCGAGGCCGGCGTCGTAACACCAGGCCGCCTTCGTGAGCATGAGGCGCGCGAGCTCGAGCTCGATCTTGGCGGCGGCAAGCGGGTGGGAGACGCCCTGGTGGGTGCCGATCGGCCGGCCCCACACCGAGCGGTCTTTGGCGTAGGCGGCGGCCCGGTCGAGGGAGTAGCGGCCGATGCCGCACGAGATCGCCGCTCCCATCAGCCGTTCGGGGTTGAGGCCGGCAAAGACCTGGCGCAACCCTTCGCCCTCGGCTCCGAGCAGGCGATCCTCTCCGAGTTGGCAATCGTCGAAGAAGAGCGTGAACTGCTTCTCCGGGGCGGCGATCTCGACCGGGATGTGCCGAGCCTCGACGCCCTCGGCATCGGTGTCCACCACGAAGAGCGACAGGCGCGCCCGTCCCGTTGCGTCCTCGCTGCCGGTGCGAGCCACGACGATGACGGCACCTGACTCGTCGACACCCGAGATGTAGTACTTCGTGCCGTCGAGGCGCCAGAGGTCGCCGTCGCGCCGTGCGGTCGTGGAGATGCGATGGGAGTTCGAGCCGGCATCCGGTTCGGTGATGGCAAAGGCCATCTTTGCCTCGCCGGCGGCCATGGGCGGGAGCCACCGCTGCTTCTGCTCCTCCGTGCCGAACTTGGCGAGCAGGGTGGCGCAGATCGCCGGCGACACGAGCATGAGCAACAACGGGCAGCCCGCTGCCGCCACTTCCTCGCACACGATCGCCAGCTCGGCGATGCCCATCCCTCCTCCCCCGTACTCCTCGGGGAGGTGGACGCCGAGGAAGCCGGACGCTCCGAGCTCCTGCCAGAGCTCGTCCGGCTTGGCCCCGTCGCGGGTCTTCGACTGGAAGTACTCGTGGCCGTAACGGCTGGCGATCCCGGCCACGGCTGCCCTGAGCAGCTCCTGCTCCGGCGTCGGGCGAAAGTCCATCGACCGGCAGACTAGGTCGCCCGGGGGTGGGTCACGTCCCGCTCGGGCATGGCGAGCGCAGACGTCGACCCGCAGCTATGGTCGGAACCGTTGGACTCTCGGAGGTAACGCCAGGAATGACCGTCAAGGTGAGACCGAATCGGCGCCCGTTGTCCGTCATCGTGCTGGCGGCAGGCGAGGGAACACGGATGCGGTCGAGTACCCCGAAGCCGCTCCACCGTCTGTGCGGGAGACCGATGATCCTGCACGTGCTCGACGCCGTCGCCGAGCTCCCGGTGGATCGCGTCGTTGTGGTGATCGGGCA
This sequence comes from Acidimicrobiales bacterium, assembly GCA_049510975.1. Lineage (GTDB taxonomy): Bacteria > Actinomycetota > Acidimicrobiia > Acidimicrobiales > Bog-793 > JAKACA01. The sequence continues at coordinate 20,943 of JBEKYM010000012.1, read as the reverse complement.
CAACGCCAACGAGATCGTGAAGACCATTCAGGCCGAGGGGCCAGAGGGGCTCTCCCTCGAGTTCGTCGAGCAGCTGGAGCCGCGGGGAACGGGAGATGCGGTCGCCGTCGGGCTCACCGGGTTTCCTGATTCGTTCGGCAGCGAGCTCGACGAGGGCGACCTCGTGATCATGCCGGGGGACACCCCACTCGTCCGGCCGGCAACGCTCGCCCACCTCGTGCGCGAGCATCGCTCGCGAGACGCCGCCGCCACCGTGCTGACTGCCAGGCTGGAGGATCCCTTCGGGTACTCCCGAGTGCTGCGGTCCAAGGATGGCCGCGTGTCTCAGATCCTGGACGACGCCGACTGCAGCCCGGAGGAGCTCGACGTCGACGAAGTCGCCTCGCAGATCTACTGCTTCCGGCACGGCGTGCTGGCGCCGGCGCTCCGGCGGCTCTCGCCCGACAACCCCCTCGGCGAGTACTTCCTCACCGACACCATCGAGGTGCTGCACGGTGCCGGCTACACCGTGACCACCGTGGTGGCTGGAGACGCCATGGAGGCCGCCGGCGTCAACGACCGATCGCAGCTGGCGGCGGCCGAGGCCGAGCTCCGCTCGCGCATCAACGAGCGGTGGATGCGCTTCGGCGTGACGATGTGGGACCCGGAGTCGACCTACGTCGACGTCACCGTGCAGCTCGCCCAAGACGTCACGTTGATGCCCGGCGTCGTGCTGGAGGGGCGCACGACCATCGGCGAGGGTTCGGTCATCGGCCCGCAGTGCCATCTGATCGATTGCGAGATCGCCGAAGGCGTGAGAATCACGCACAGCGTCGGTGAGCGCGCCGTCATCGAGGGCCAAGCCGTGGTGGGGCCGTTCTCGGTTCTCGAGCCCGGCAGTCGGCTGGCGCGCGGGGAGCGGGTCGGGGCATTCTTCGGAGTAAGCCCGCCCGCAGGGGGATAGTCCGCCGCATCGACGAGAGGACCCGACCATGGAGCTAGTGCCGACGCGCCGGTTGGAGCTGGTCACCGGCCGGGCATACCCAGAGCTGGCCGAGGAGATCGCTCAGTGTCTCGGCATCTCGCTCGGGGAGACGAACCTGCGGGAGTTCGCCGACAGCGAACTGCATTGCCGCTACGGCAACTCGATCCGAGGCGTCGACCTCTTCATCGTGCAGACTCACTGTGCTCCCGTGAACGACTCGATCATGGAGCAGCTCATCATGATCGACGCCGCCAAGCGGGCTTCGGCCAAGCGGATCACAGCCGTCTGTCCCTACTACGGCTACTCCCGCCAGGATCGCAAGTCGACGGGGCGGGAGCCCATCACGGCCAAGCTCGTGGCCGACCTCTTCAGTGCCGCCGGCGCTGACCGTATCGTGAGCGTGGATCTGCACTCCGGGCAGATTCAGGGTTTCTTCGACGGGCCGGTCGACCACCTGACGGCGGCACCGGTGCTGCTCGACTACCTCCGCCGCGAGCAAGCCGGCGACTCGGTGATCGTGGCGCCGGATGCCGGACGGGTGAAGGTGGCGGAGAGCTTTGCTCAAAAGCTCGGCGCCGACCTCGCCCTCGTGCACAAGCGCCGGCAAGGCCCGAGATCCGACCAGGTGGAGGCTCGTGACATCGTCGGCGACGTGCGGGGACGGTGCTGCGTCGTCATCGACGACATCATCGGCACCGCCGGCACGGTCTGCGCCGCCGCCGAGCGGCTGCGAGACGAAGGCGCCACCGACGTCTGGGCGATGGCCACCCACGCCGTCCTCTCCGGGCCGGCGCTCGACCGGCTGAAGGCAGCCCCCATCTCGCGGGTGGTCGTCACGAACACGCTCCCGCTGCCGCCCGAGCGCCGCATCGACAAGATCGAGGTCATCTCGGTCGCCAAGATCATCGCCGATGCCATCGACGCCGTCTTCGAGGACACTTCCGTCTCGGAGATCTTCGGGGGCCAGAACCTGCTCTGAGGCGCCGGCGGGGCCGCGAGGTGCGTGAGGTTTCGTAGCTCTATGACACACAACCTCACGCACCTTCCCCGGCTTGGACTCAGCGGCGAGGCGCCGGCGGGGCCGCGAGGTGCCTGAGGTTTCGTGGCTCTATGACACACAACCTCACGCACCTTCCCCGGTTGGGGCGCTGACACACCCCGCCGCCATCCTGTGACAGATGAGCGAGTCGCCTTCCACCAGACCGCCTCCGGCCGCCCGACTCCGGTGGCGGGCCGCAAGCCAGCTCGGGTTGTTCACCCGGGCGCAGGCGCAGCTGCTCGGGTGCTCCGATGCGATGCTCCGCACCCTCCGCCGGCGGGGCGAAATCGAGGCGCTGGCTCGAGGTGTCTACCGGTTCGTCGCAGTACCGACGTCGTTCGAGCAAGAAACCCTCGCAGCGTGCCTGGCGACACACGGTGCGGTGGCATCGGGCGTCACCGCCATGCGGCTGTACGGATTTGATCCAGGCAAGTCGGTGCTCGACGAGCACCCAGGCCCGGATGTGACCACGAAGATGTCTCGGCATCAGCCGAAAGACAGAAGCAGGGTCGTGCACAGCGCCCGCCGGCTTTCGAGCGCCGAGACGACGAAGCGCAACGGGATTCCGGTCACTGCACCGGTGCCGACCCTGCTCGACGCCGCCTCCCTCGTGCCACCGGAGACGCTGGATCGATTTCTCGGTCATCTGGTGGCGACGAAGGCGCTGTTCCCTGGCCGCCTCCGGCACCTCGCCACCGAGCTCAAGAGTGACCCCTCCACGTTCTCTCGCCCTGGCAGCGGGGCGCTCGCCGGCGCTCTCGAGCGAGCCGGGATCAGCACTGCGCCCGACAGTGTTCTCGAGCACCGGACTCTGCTCCTGCTCCGCCAGGCCGGCCTGCCGGAGCCGGAGCCGCAGTGGCGGGTGCACGACGGTCGGCAGCTGCTCGCCATCGTCGACTTCGCCTGGCCGGCGAAGCAGATCGCCCTCGAGGTCGACGGGTTCCGCTGGCACAGCGACCCGGCGTCCTTCGCAACGGATCGTCGCCGGGCCAACCGGCTGCAGGAGCTCGGCTGGGCGGTGTATCGCACGACGTTCCAGCAGCTGGAAGACGGCGCCGGCGAGCTCCTCCGCCAGCTCAGCGGGGCCCTGAGGGGACACGCCGCGCCCAGCACGAGCCGGCTACGAGCCACCCCCTACCTGCACGGCACCCGAATCACGAGGCGGCTGAGGCTGCCGCAGGCCGGCGCCGACCGGGACCTCTCGAGGATCGCCTAAACTCCTCCCGCCGCAGGTCAAGTCGATCGCCCGATCGCACACGTCTCTCTCGTAGGAGCTCCGCCCTCATGGCTGACATCACACTCGTCGTCGATCCGGCTCGCCCCAGCGGCAGCCGGGAGAGCGGGCGCCTGCGGGCCGCCGGTCGCATCCCCGCCATCGTGTACGGCCACGGCATCGACCCCATCTCGGTCTCGGTCGATGCCAAGGACCTCCGCACGGCGCTCGGTGGCGAAGCCGGCTCCCGCGCCTTGCTCCGCCTCGTGATCGGAGACGGCGAGCACCTCGCCATGGCGCGCCAGCTCCAGCGCCACCCGGTCCGTCACACCGTCATCCACGTCGACTTCCAGGTCGTGGGTCGCGACGAGGTCGTGAGCGCCGAGGTCCCGATCATCCTCGTGGGCGAGGCCACCGCGGTCTTCCGGGACGACGGCACCGTCGACCAGGAGATGACGGTCGTGACCGTCAAGGCCAAGCCGGCCGACCTGCCCCCGAACCTCGAGGTCGACGTCTCGACGCTGGAGATCGGCGACTCCATCCGCGCGTCGGACATCACCCTTCCCCCTGGCGTGGAACTGGACGAGGACGGGGACAGCCCGGTCGTCGTCGCCCACGCCCCGAGGGCCGTCGTGGAAGAAGCTCCTGCTGCAGTCGCCGAGGAGATCGAGACGCCCGCCACCGACGCCGAGACACCGGAGGCGAGCTGAAGCTCGGAAGGGCCCTCGGCGAGGGTCGAAGCGGGACGACGGCCGATCTGGTCGCCGTCGGCCTCGGCAACCCCGGTTCGGACTACGAAGGGTCGCGCCACAACCTCGGCGCCCTTGCCGTCAGGGTGCTCGCCACACGCCACCATGCTCGGCTGCGAACCGAGCGAGGCACGTCGTGTGAGACCGTTTCGGTACGTGACGGCGGCAAGCTCCTCGTCCTCGCAGTCCCGCAGACGTACATGAACGAGTCGGGCATGGCCGTACGGCCCCTGGCCAAGCGCTACCTCGGTGCCGACCCCGAGTTAGCAGAGCGCCTCGTCATCGTCCACGACGAGCTCGACCTGCCGCCCGGGACGGTGCGCATCAAGGCAGGCGGCGGCACGGCCGGACACAACGGGCTCCGCTCCATCGAGGCACACCTCCACCGCCGCGACTTTCTTCGCGTGCGGATCGGCATCGGGAAACCCCCCTCCCGCGCCCACGGCGTCGACCACGTCCTCAAGCGCCCGACGAAGGCCGTGAAGGATCTGCTGGATGTCTCCGTCGAGGTGGCGGCGGATGCCGTCGAGGCCATCCTGGCCGAAGGCGTCGCCGCGGCCATGAACCGTTTCAACACCCGGGTGGAAGCGGAGTGAGCAAGGTCGCCGTCCCGGTGCTCTCCGGCCTGCCCGGCCTGCTCTCCGGCGAAGCTGCCATCGCCGAGCTGCTCTCGGCCGATGATGCCTCCGTCGTCGTTCCCGAAGCGGCGCGGGCGATCGTCCTCGCAGCCCTTGCCGAGCTGAGCAGCGCTCCCGTGATCCTCGTGGCGACGCCCACGCTCCGCGAGGCCGAACAGCTCGAGCACGACCTCGCGGCGTTCGTCGGCAAGGACCGCGTCGACGTCTTGCCGGCTTGGGAGACCTTGCCCTATGAGCGGGTGTCGCCGGCCAGCGAGACGATGGGCCGGCGCCTGCGAGCGATGTGGCGACTCCGCCACGGCGCCGCCGGCCCGACCGCAGGCGCCCCCGGCCCGACCGCCGGCGCCCCCGCCCCGACCGCCGGCGCCCCCGGCCCGACCGCCGGCCCACGCCTCGTCGTGGCCCCCATCCGGGCACTGCTGCAGCAGCTCGGACCCGATGTCGAGGATGCCGAGCCGGTCGTCGTGCACCGGGGAGCCGAGATCGACTCCGAGGAGCTCGTCGCCCGCCTCGTGCACGCCGGCTACCGCCGCGAGTACCAGGTGGAGCACCGTGGCGAGGTGGCCGTGCGCGGCGGCATCATCGACGTCTTCCCGTCCACGGAGGACTACGGGGTCCGCATCGACCTCTGGGGCGACGAAGTCGAACGCCTGTCGCTGTTCGACGTCGGCGACCAGCGATCGGTCGCCGACATCGACGGCATCGAGATTTTCGGATGCCGCGAGCTCGTGCTGAGCGATGCGGTCCGTGAACGGGCTGGGCGGCTCGCCGCAGAATCACCCGTTGCACGCGACGTCTTCGAGCGCATCGCCGAGGGGTCGATGTTCGACGGGATGGAGTCATGGCTCCCGTGGCTCACCGAAGAGGAACGCCTCTTCACCGACCTGCTCCACCCGGATGCTCGCGTCGTGCTGATCGAGCCGCGGCGCATGCGCGACCGCGCTACCGAGCTCATCGACGAGGAGACTGCCCTCACCGAGTCGCTCGCCGCCACCTGGGTGGCACCCGGCCAGCAGTCCACCACCGCGGGCGCCGCTGCCACCGAAGCGGTCGCCCGCCTCCATCTTCCCTTCGAGCGCCTGCTGGCCCGCACGAGCGCTCGCCTCGCCACGCTGATGCCGACGGCAGACCGCGCCGATACGACCGCGCTGGTCGCGAGGGGCTGGCCGCCGGTGCTCGGCGACGACGCCGGCCTCGCCCGGCGCCTCGGCGAGCTGGCGCGCTCCGGCCACCGGGTCGTGATCTGCGCCGACGGCCGTGGCAGCGCCGATCGGATGGCGAGCGTCCTTGCCACTCAGGGCCTCGACACCCGTCTCCTGATCGACGACAGCGGTGAGCAGGGTGAGCAGACCGCCCAGGCGCTCCGCCGGCCCGGGGTCCACATCGTCGTCGCCCCCCTCGAGCGCGGCGCCCTCATGCCCGACTCGTTGCTCGCGCTCGTGTCCGAGCCCGACATCACGGGCCGTCGCCGGCCCCACCGGGTGGCGAGGCCGAGGGCAAGGGCCGTGGAGGGTTTCTTCGACGATCTCGCACCCGGCGCCTATGTCGTCCACCACGTGCACGGCGTCGCCCGCTACGGCGGCCTCGTTCGCCGCGCCATCGGCGGCTCAGAGCGCGACTACCTGCTGCTCGAATACCGGGGCGAGGACAAGCTGTACGTCCCCTCGGATCAGATCGACACGATCACGCCGTACGCCGGCGGCGATCAGCCGAGCCTCAACCGGCTCGGAGGCAACGAGTGGCAGAAGCAGAAAGCCCGCGTGCGCGCCGCCGTCCGCGAAGTGGCGAAGGAGCTCGTCGCCCTCTATCGCCGGCGGGCGACCGAGCCCGGCCATGCTTTTCAGCCCGACACTGTTTGGCAGGCCGAGCTCGAGCAATCGTTCCCCTACCCAGAAACCCCCGACCAGCTCAAAGCCATCGCCGACGTGAAGGCTGACATGGAGCGGGCGGTCCCGATGGACCGGCTGGTGTGTGGAGATGTCGGTTTCGGCAAGACCGAAGTGGCGGTGCGTGCCGTCTTCAAGGCCATCCAGGACGGTTACCAGGCGGCGGTTCTCGTGCCGACGACGCTGCTCGCCCAGCAGCACTTCCAGACCTTCGCCGAGCGCTATGCCCCCTACCCGGTGCGGGTGGAGGTGCTCTCGCGGTTCCTGACGCCGGCGGAGGCACGCAAGGTCGTGGACGGGCTGGCGGACGGCTCGGTCGACCTCGTGGTGGGGACGCACCGTGTGCTCGCTGCCGATGTCGCTTTCAAGAAGCTCGGTTTGCTCGTCGTGGACGAGGAGCAGCGCTTCGGCGTCAACCACAAAGAAACGATCAAACAGCTCACCACCGGCGTCGACGTCCTCACGCTCACGGCGAGCCCGATCCCGCGCACCCTCGAACTGAGCCTCACGGGCATCCGCGACCTCTCGCTCATCAACACGCCGCCGGTCGAGCGCCAGCCGATCCTCACCTACGTCGGTGAGCAGGACGACCGAGCCGTGGCAGAGTCGATCCGTCGGGAGCTCCTGCGTGAGGGGCAGGTGTTCTACGTCCACAACCGAGTTCAGGACATCGAGAAGATCGCCCGCGACGTCGGGAACCTCGTGCCTGACGCCCGTGTCGCCGTCGCCCACGGGCAGATGGACGAAGGGAGCCTCGAGCAGGTCGTGATGGACTTCTCGGAGGGTCGTTTCGACGTCCTCGTGTGCACGACGATCATCGAGTCTGGCATCGACATGCCCACGGTCAACACCCTTGTCGTCGACCGGGCCGACATGCTCGGTCTCGGCCAGCTCCACCAGTTGCGGGGCCGCGTCGGGCGCAGCGGCCGGCGGGCGTATGCCTACCTGCTCTTCCCGCCCGACCGTGTCCTCAGCGAGCAGGCCTATGAGCGGCTGCGCACGATCGGGGAGGAGCACACCGAGCTCGGATCGGGCTTCAAGATCGCCATGCGCGACCTCGAGATCCGAGGCGCCGGCAACCTCCTCGGTCGCGATCAGTCGGGCCACATCAGCGCCGTCGGCTACGACCTCTATGTCCGGATGGTCTCCGAAGCGGTGGCCGAGCTGAAGGGTGAGCCGATCCGCCTGCCGATCGACATCACCGTGGATCTGCCCGTGAAGGCGTCGATCCCGGAGTCCTACATCGGCCGGGAGGACCTCCGCCTCGAGGCGTATCGTCGGCTCGTCGACGTACGTGACGCCGCCGCCGTCGAGGACATCCGGGCAGAGTGGGTCGATCGGTACGGTCCCCCGCCGAACGAGGCGCAAGCGCTCCTCGCCGTCGGGCGGCTCCGGGCCGAGTGCGTGCGGACGGGAGTCACCGAGGTCACGGCCGCGGCCGCCAGGCCCGGGGCCAGCGGGCCTGGGCGGCTCGGCGAAGTCGTCGTGAGGGTGTCGCCCGTCAAGCTGGCGGTGTCCGCCCAGGTTCGTCTCGGGCGCCTGCACCCGAGGGCGATCCTGAAGGAAGACGCCGCCCAACTGATCGTCCCGCTGGTCGCCGGCACTGATCTCGCCGACCGCATCGTCGCTCTGCTCGGCGAGCTGCTGCCCGCTCCCGCCGTGCCTGCATCCGGCTGACGGAGAGCCGGGTGACTGGCCGGGCGCCCGAAACGGCCCCTACGATCGGCCCATCGTGAAGCGACTCGTGGCGATGTGCGCCGCCCTCCTTGCCGTGGTCCTCGTATCGACGGGCTGCAACTCACTGTCGACGACGGCGGGCGCCGCCCAAGTCGGAGGGTCCGTCATTGCCACCTCGGCGCTGAACGATTCGATGCGGCAGCTGCAGGCCGATGCGGGTTTCTTGTGTGCCAGCACCGGCGGGCGGCCGCCGGCCACGACGGGGGCGGGCACCGACACGTGGAGCACGTCCTACGCGGATTCGGTGCTCAGCCAGCTCATCAAGTTCCGCATCCTCGACCAGATGGTGGCGGCTCACCACGTCTCGTTGCCGGCGTCCGACTTCAACCTGGCGCTGACCGAGACCGAGGACGGGATCACTCAGACCCTGTCGACCCTGCAGCAGGAAGGTGTGACCTGCCCGAACGCGACGGCTGCTTCCATCGTCGGCGGCCTTGGGACCTCGTTTCGCACGGCGTTCGTCGACAACCAGCTCAACCAGGACGCTTACTCCGCCTACCTGGCCGGTACGTCGCTCCAGCCGGCGGCGCTGACGGACTGGGAGGACTCGCACCGGGCGGAAGCGACTCTGTCCTGTTCCGCAGTCATCGGCGTGGCGAAGAAGTCACTCGCGCTCTCGATCGCCAAGGCGGTTCGCGGCGGGGCGAGCTTTGCCACCGAGGCCACCAAGCACTCGGAGAACATCGGCGCCGGCGCCGGCGGCAGCATCGGCTGCCTCCCTCCGTCGTCTTGGCCGGGCAACCTCGGTCCCGTGGCCGTGAGCCTCAAGCTCGACACTGTCAGCCGTCCGGTCGAGTACCAGAACACCTGGATTCTCATCTACGTGACGAGTCGTCCGCTCGAGTCGCTCGCCGATGTCGTATCGCAGCTCGTCGGGCTCGAGTCCACCGCCTTCGACGCCCAGTACGCAAAGGCTCTTGTCTCCGCAGACATCTCGGTGTCGTCGGTCTACGGCACCTTGCAGCGCAAGGTCGTCCAGGGGGCCGTGTCCTTGTCGGTCGTCCCCCCCGGGTCGTCGGCTTGCGGCTATGCGCTCTCGCCGTCTGCCGCAGGCTGCCCGGTGACCACGACGAGCCTCGCCGCCGGCGCAACCGGTTCCGGTTAGCCGTCTGGCCGGCTGGCACTGATCGGTTCTGTGGCAGGCTCGCAGGCGGGCGGGCCTCCCGTCATCACCATCGTCGGGCTCGGTCCGGCCGGAACCGACGTGATGACGTCGGGCGCCCTGGCGACATTGCAAGGGGCGTCGGGTGGCGGCACGCCGCTGTTCTTTCGCACCCGGCAGCACCCGGCCGCAGCCGAGCTCCTCGCCAGCGGTGCCGCCGGCTCGGAGACGGTGACCTTCGACGATCGGTACACGGGCGAGGCCACATTCGAGGCGGTCTACACGTCGATCGCAGCGGCGCTTCTCGAGGCCGCCAGTCGGTCCGGCCGGATCGTGTACGCCGTCCCAGGCTCGCCACTCGTGGCCGAGCGGACCGTGGAGCTGTTGCGAGCGGCGGCGGGCAGCGGCGACGTCGTGCTCGAGATCGTGCCGGCGATGTCGTTTTGCGATCTGGTGTGGGCACGCCTCGGGATCGACCCACTCGCGGCCGGAGTCCGGCTCGTGGACGCCACGGCCTTTGCGCTCACCGCCGCCGGCGACACGGGGCCGCTGCTCGTCGCCCAGTGTTGGTCGAAGGCCGTGCTCTCCGACGTCAAGTTGGCAGTCGAGGAGCCAGCACCTGACCAGCGGGCGGTGATCTTGCACCACCTCGGGATGCCGGACGAAGCCGTCGTCGAAGTGGCTTGGGAGGATCTCGACCGCACGGTCGAGGCGGACCACCTCACGAGCATCTACGTCGAGCATCTGGCTGCCCCCGTGGCCGGCGAGCTCGTTCGCCTGAGCGAAGTCGTCGGGCGCCTTCGCAGGGAGTGCCCCTGGGACCAGGAGCAGACGCACCAGTCGCTGGTGCGCCACCTGCTGGAGGAGACCTACGAAGCCATCGAGGCCCTCGAGGGGCTCGGTGATGACCCCGCCCAGGCAACGCCCGAGCAGGTTGCACACGTCGAAGAGGAGCTCGGCGACGTCCTGTGCCAGGTCGTCTTTCACGCCACGCTCGCCCGCGAGGAGGGTCTCTTCGAGCTCAGCGACATCGCCCGCTCGATCGCCGACAAGCTGGTCCGCCGGCACCCGCACGTCTTCGGCGACGTCGTCGCCGAAACGGCATCGCAAGTCGTCACGAACTGGGAGCGCATCAAGCGCGACGAGAAGGGCCGCAAGCGGTTGCTGGACGGCATCCCCGCCGCCATGCCGGCGCTCGCCCGGGCGGCCACGATCGAGCGGAAGCTCGAGAGCGCCGGCCTCGGCTGGCAGCCCGCCACCACCACCGCCCCCGCCGCCCCCGCCGGCCCCGCCGACACCGATGCTGGCGAGCGGATCCTCGCCATCGCCCGCGCTGCCGCCTCCGCCGGCGAGGACCCCGAGGCGGCCGTCCGGCACGCCCTCGACCGCCTCGTGGCGAGAGTCGCCGACCTCGAAGACGCCGCCGCCGCACGAGGCGTGCCCGTGAGCGAAGTGCTGGCCTCGGAGCAGGCGGCCCCTGACACGAGCCCACCGGGGCCGGCGGGCGGGTCGACTGCCGACCCAACCGCCGGCCCAACCGCAGGCTGAGGCCGTCCTCGGGGCTCAGCATCGTCGAGGCCGTCCACATATGACATCGTTCACTTTGCTAACTTTGTTCACACTTTCCACAGGAGCGACTCAGCAGTGACCTCCATCAACTCGCTCACCGCACGCGAAGTCCTCGACTCGCGGGGCAATCCGACGATCGAGGTCGCGTGCGTGCTCGAGTCGGGTGCCGCCGGCAGGGCCATCGTGCCGTCCGGCGCATCCACGGGAAGCTTCGAGGCCAAGGAGCTCCGCGACGGAGGCGAGCGCTTCGGCGGCAAGGGCGTCCTCCAGGCAGTGGGCAACGTCCGCGGTGAGATCGCAGCCGCCATTTGCGGCCAGGACGCTTCCGATCAGCGCAGCGTCGACTACCGCCTCATCGACCTTGACGGCACGCCCGACAAGGCCCGTCTCGGCGCCAACGCCGTACTCGGCACGTCGCTGGCGGTCGCCCGGGCGGCGGCGGAGGACTGCGGGCTCCCGCTCTACCGCTACATCGGCGGCGTCGACGCCCACGTCCTACCCGTGCCGCAGATGAACGTGCTCAACGGTGGCGCCCACGCCGACAACAACGTCGACTTCCAGGAGTTCATGATCGCCCCCGTCGGCGCCGCCTCCTACTCCGAGGCGTTGCGTTGGGGCTCGGAGACCTACCACGCCTTGAAGAGCTTGCTGCACGAGCGGGGGCTCTCCACCGCGGTGGGAGACGAGGGCGGTTTTGCCCCGGATCTCGCTCACAACGAGGACGCTCTGCGCCTGCTCGTCGAGGCGATCGAGCGGGCGGGGCGCGTGCCGGGAGTCGACGTCGCCATCGCCCTCGATCCAGCCACGACCGAGCTGTGGCGAGACGGCAGCTACGTGCTCGAAGGCGAGGGCCGCACGCTCTCGCCCGAGGAGCTCGTCGCCTACTGGGTCGACATCGTCGACCGCTACCCGGTCGTGTCCCTGGAGGACCCGATGGCCGAGGAGGACTGGGAAGGCTGGGCCGCGCTCACCGCCGGCGTGGGCGCCAAGACTCAGGTCGTCGGCGACGACATCTTCGTCACCAACGTCGACCGGCTGGAGCGGGGCATCGCCGCCGGCGTGGCGAACGCCCTCCTCGTCAAGGTGAATCAGATCGGCACCCTCACCGAAACCCTCCTCGCCGTCGACACCGCCACCCGCGCCGGCTACTCCTCGGTGATCTCCCACCGCTCTGGCGAGACGGAGGACACCTTCATCGCCGACCTCGTCGTGGCCGTCGGCTGCGGGCAGCTGAAGGGCGGGGCGCCGGCCCGTTCCGACCGCGTCGCCAAGTACAACCAGCTGCTGCGGATCGAGGAAAGCCTGGGCGCACAAGCCTCCTACCCCGGCCTCTCCGTCTTCGCCTCGCACCACGATCGGCACTCATCGACGGCGGCATCATGATCGGCCGTGCCCGCATCGTGTTCTTCGCCGGCCTGATCGCCGCCATCGTCATCGTGGCCACCGAGTTCCCCCTCGGCCAGCTCATGCGTGCCCGAGCGGCGCTGGCGCAGGGGAGCTCACAGCTCAGGGCCCTCGACACCGAGAACCGACAGTTGGCCGGACAGATCCGCTCGCTGCACCGCGACAGCACGGTCGCCCGCATCGCTCACCAGGATTACGGGCTCGTGAAGAAGGGGCAGCGATCCGTCGTCGTGCTGCCGTCGCCGGGCGCGAGTCCGGGCACCGGCGGCGGACCGCTCAGCACGACGAAAGTGCCGGCATCGGATCTCGTGCCCACCGACGCCATCGTGAGCGGCAGCGCAAGTGGGGCGAGACCCGTGAAGCAGCCGGGTTTCTGGACGCGATTGGTGCAGCGCCTGGAGTTCTGGCGAGCCACTCCCTGAGGGCTGCCACGGCCGGCTGAAAGCGCGCGAGCCCAAGCGCGCCGGGTAGCGTCGCCGTCTATGAGCATCCTCGGCAACCGCGTGCTTCGACGAGAGGATCCAAAACTCCTCACTTCGGGCGGCACCTACGTCGGCGACCTCGAGCTTCCGGGCGCGCTGACGGTGAGCTTCGTGCGGTCGACGATCGCCCATGGGCGCATCGACTCGATCGACTTGAGCGCCGCCAAGTCGGCACCGGGAGTCGTCGGCGTCTTCTCCCACGACGACCTCGGTTTGCCCCCCATGCCGCCGGGAATGGCGTTCCTCAACCAGGCGATGACGCGGCCGCTGCTCGCCGACGGCGTCGTCCGCTACGTCGGCGAGGCCGTCGTGGTGATCGTGGCGGAGAACCCGGCGGCGGCTGCCGATGCGGCCGAGCTCGTCGTCATCGACTACGAACCGCTACCGGTCGCCGTCGATCCCCTCGACGCCCTCGAGGACACGGTGCTGCTGTACCCCGAAGTCGGCACGAACAACTGCTTCGCCTTGCAGTTCGGGCATGACGACACGCTCTTCGAGGGGTGCGAGGTCGTCGTCCGCCAGCGAATCATCAACCAGCGGGTCGCTCCCTGCCCGCTCGAGCCGAGGGCAGCCGCTGCACTGATCGAGAGCGACGGCCGCCTCATGTTCTACTCCTCCACCCAGACCGCCCATGGAGTGCGTGACACGCTCGCCACCTCGCTCCAGATCGAGCCGGACCGCATTCATGTGATCACGCCGGATGTGGGAGGGGGTTTCGGTGCGAAGGCGAGCGTCTACGCCGAGGACATCGTCACCGCCTGGTGCGCCCGCGAGGTCGGGCGCCCCGTGCGGTGGAGCGAGACTCGCTCGGAGAGCATGCTCGGCCTCGGCCACGGGCGCGGGCAGGTGCAGGACGTCGAGATCGGTGGCACCCGCGACGGGCGCATCCTCGCCTACCGGATCGACGTGCTGCAGGATTCCGGGGCCTATCCGGCCATTGGCGCAGTCCTGCCCTTCATGACGCGCACGATGGCGACGGGCGTCTACGACATCGCCCGGGCCGAGTGCAACAGCAACTCCGTCGTCACCAACACCGTGCCGACGGTCGCCTACCGGGGCGCCGGCCGGCCGGAAGCGACCGCAGCCCTGGAGCGCATCCTCGACTGCTTCGCCGCCGAGATCGGCATGGACCCGGCCGTGGTCCGGCGGAAGAACCTCATCGCCGCCGACGCCTTCCCCTACACGACTCCGACGGGGACCGACTACGACTGTGGCAACTACGAGCGCGCCTTCGACCTCGCCCTCGAGATGGCCGGCTACGACGAGCTACGCGCCGCCCAACGTGAGCGGCGGGCCGCCGGCGGGCCCCGGCAGCTCGGCATCGGTGTGTCGACCTACGTCGAGATCACCAACGGCGTCCCCGAGGGTGAGTATGGCGCCGTCGAGATCCGGCCGAACGGCAAGGCCATCGTCCGTACGGGAACCTCACCGCACGGGCAGGGGCACCACACGGCCTGGTCGATGCTCGTAGCCGACCAGCTCGGCATCGCCATCGACGACATCGAGGTGATCCACGGCGACACCGACCTCGTGCCCCGCGGCGTCGGCACGTTCGGTTCGCGTTCGCTCCAGGTGGGAGGGGCCGCCGTCAACCAGGCGGCCATCGAAGTGGTCGACCTCGCCAAGGCGCTCGCCTCCGAGCTGCTCGAGGCCGATGCCGCCGATGTCGTGCTCGACAAGCTCAACGGCGCCTTCCACGTCGCCGGAACGCCCGCCATCGCCCACAGCTGGGGCGAGCTGGCGCAGGCGTCGCTCGACCGCCACGGAGCTCCCCTCCTGGCGGAGGTGGACCTCGACTCCCCGGGGGCGACGTTCCCGTTCGGGACCCACGTCGCCGTCGTCGAAGTCGACACCGACACGGGCACGGTCGAGCTCGTCCGCCACATCGCCGTCGACGACGCCGGCCGCATCCTGAACCCTCTCCTCGCCGAGGGCCAGGTACACGGCGGCATCGCCCAGGGGGCAGCACAGGCGCTCCTCGAGGAGTTCAGCTACGACGCCGCCGGCAACCCGCTCACGGGCAACTTCGCCGACTACTCGATCATCTCGGCCGCCGAGCTGCCGAGCTTTGAGACGGCCTTCACCGAGACCCCCACGCCAAGAAACCCGCTCGGCGCCAAAGGCATCGGCGAGTCCGGCACGATCGGCTCGACGCCCGCGGTGCACAACGCCGTCGTCGATGCCGTCGCCCACCTCGGCGTCCGCCACATCGACATGGCGACGACGCCGGAGCGGGTGTGGCTGGCCGTCCAGGCCGCCGGCGCCGGCGCTCGCACCCCCGCCACCTCACAAGGAGCAGAGTGACGATGGAAGTGACGATCAACTTGAACGGCGCCGACGTCCGTGCCGACGTCGAGCCGCGCACGCTGCTCGTGAATTTCATCCGGGATGCCGCCGGGTTGAAAGGCACGAACGTAGGTTGCGACACAACTTCGTGCGGCGCTTGCACCGTGTTGCTCGACGGTCGGTCCGTGAAGTCGTGCACCGTGCTCGCCGCCCAGGCCGGCGGCTCCAGCGTGCTCACGATCGAAGGACTGGCCGAGCCCGACGGGACGATGCACCCGGTGCAGCGCGCTTTCCACGAGCACCACGGGCTCCAGTGCGGCTACTGCACGCCGGGAATGGTCATGGCTGTTGTCGGGCTCATCAGCGAGCGAGGCGAGCACGAGCTCACCGAACAGGACATCCGCCTCGGTCTCGAGGGCAACCTCTGCCGCTGCACCGGCTATCACAACATCGTGGAAGCTGCCATGGCGGCGGCACGAGCGCCGGAGCTGCGGTCGTGATCCCGGCGTCGTTCGACTACGTGCGGGCCGGATCCTTCGCCCACGCGCTCGAGCTGTTGAACGAGCACGGCGACGAGGCCAAGGTGCTCGCCGGCGGCCACTCGCTGCTGCCGCTCATGAAGCTGCGCCTCGCCACTCCGGAGGTCCTCGTCGACATCGGCCGGCTCTCCGAGCTTTCCTATCTCCGCGACGCCGGAGATCATCTCGCCATCGGGGCCCTGACGACCCACGACGAGCTGTCGCGTTCGCCGCTGCTGGCGGCCGAGCTGCCCGTGCTCGCCCATGTCGCCGGCCAGATCGGCGATCCGCAAGTGCGTCACCGCGGAACCATCGGAGGGTCGATCGCCCATGGCGACGCTGCCTCGGACCTTCCCGCCCTCGTGCTCGCGCTCGGTGGGACGCTCGTGCTGAGCGGGTCCGGCGAGGCGAGGACCGTCGAGGCCTCCCAGTTCCATCTTGGTTTCCTCGAGACGGCGCTTGCTCCCGACGAGATCCTCACCGAGATCCGCTTGCCGAAGATGGGTGCGAACGGCTGGGGCTTCGAGAAGATCACCAAACGTGCCCAGGACTGGGCCATCGTGGGTGCCGTGGCCGTGCGTCTGAACGGGAATGGATCGTGCGGCGTGGGGTTGATCAACGTAGGAGCGGTGCCGGTGCGGGCCACCGCTGTGGAGGCGGCGCTGGCCGCAGGTGCCGGCGTGGCGGAGGCATCGGCTCAGGCCGATGTCGGCATCGACGTTTCCGGGGATTTGAACGCGTCGGAGGCGTTTCGTCGCCATTTGAGTCACGTGCTCGTGGGAAGGGCGCTCGAGAAGGCGCTCGCATGAGGGAGCTGGGATGAAGGAGCTGCTGCCACAGATCGACCAGTGGCTGGCGCAAGGCAAGAAAGTGGCCGTCGCCCGCGTCGTCGCCGTCGAGGGCTCCGGCCCGCGCGATCCGGGGGCGACGATGGCGGTGAGTGACGCCGGTGAGGTCGCCGGCTCGGTGTCGGGAGGCTGCGTCGAGGGAGCTGTCGTCACCGAGGCGCTCTCGGTGCTCGAGTCGGGCGAGGCGCGGGTGTGCACGTTCGGGTACTCCGACGACGAGGCCTTCGCGGTCGGCCTCACCTGTGGGGGGACGCTTCGGGTGCTCGTGGAGCCGCTCGACTGGTGAGCCCGGAAGCCCCAGGCCCGGTGCCGCCACCGGGCCTCTTCCAACTCTTGCGCGCTGCATTGCGGGACTCTCGGCCCGTCGCACTTGCCACGGTCACTGCTGTGGAGGAGGCCGTGGCCGGCATCGTCCTCGGTGCCAAGTTGCTCGTGCTGCCGGCGACAGCGGACTCGAGCGAGACGGTCACCGGAAGCCTCGGGGACGCCGACCTCGACCGGGTCGTCACCCGCGACGTGTTCGCTGCCATCGCCAGTGGCCTCACCGTCAGCCGCCATTACGGTCCTCACGGCGAGGCCCGGCAGATGGAGGTCGAGGTCTTCATCGAGGTCTTCGCCCCGCCCCCGCGGATGGTCATCTTCGGCGCCGTCGACTTCACGGCCGCCCTCGCCTCAGCTGCCAAGCTGCTCGGCTACCACGTCGTCGTCTGCGATGCCCGGGCCGTGTTCGCCACACCGGAGCGCTTCCCGATGGCGGACGAGGTCGTCGTCGAGTGGCCCGATCGTTACCTCGAACGCGCCGGACAGGATCTCGGGCCCCGGGACGCCGTTTGTGTGCTCACCCACGACACCAAGTTCGACGTGCCGGCCGTGCGGGCTGCCCTTCGGACCGAAGTCGGCTACCTCGGTGCCATGGGGTCGAGGCGAACGCACGAGGCTCGCTGGCGGCGGCTGCTCGAAGCCGGCGTGGACCCCGAGGAGCTCGCTGCTCGGCTCATGAGCCCGATCGGGCTCGACATCGGAGCGCGGACGCCGGAGGAGACGGCCATCGCCATCTGCGCTGAGATCATCGCTTCGCGGACGGGCATTCCCGTGCCCTCTCTCCGCCGCGGGGACGGACCGATCCACCAGCGCTGAGGCCCGCAGATTGGGCACCGCTCGCAGGTCTCACCGGGCGGGGCGGGCTTCGTGGTCGTTACGCTCGCCCGCACCATGTCGAACGCCGGAGTGATCCTCGCCGCTGGGGCAGGCACTCGTTTCGGGAGTGCCGGCGAGAAGCTCCTGGCAGTCTCGAGAGGGCGTGCCATCGTGGCATGGGCGATCGAGCCGGCGCTCGAGGCCGGACTCGACGAGGTCATCGTCGTGAGCGGAGCCGCTGACCTCCGAAGTGTTGTGCCCGAGAGCGTCACGCTGCTGCGCAACGACGAATGGGAGCTCGGGCAGGCGACCTCGCTCGGGGTCGCCCTCGACTGGTGCCAGCGGCAGGGGCACACTGCCGCCGTCGTCGGCCTCGGGGATACCCCGGGCCTCACGACGTCGGCGTGGCGGACCGTGGCGGAGGCCGGCGGTGGCCCGATCGTGGTCGCCACCTACGCCGGCAAGCGGGGTCATCCAGTACGTCTCGATGCCCCGGTCTGGACGCTCCTGCCGACGAGCGGCGACGAGGGTGCCCGCAGCCTCATGTCGAGACGGCCGGAACTCGTCGTCGAAGTAGCCTGCGAAGGAGTACCGACCGACATCGACACCCGAGAGGATCTCCGCCGATGGAGCTGACGAACGCGTTCGAGGTGGCTGTTCCCGTCGAGGAGGCGTGGGGTGTGCTGACCGACGTGGAGCGGATCGCCCCGTGTCTCCCAGGCGCCGAGCTGCAGGAGGTCGAGGGCGATGAGTACCGAGGGGTCGTGAAGGTCAAAGTCGGGCCGATCACGGCGTCCTACCGAGGCTCGGCTCGCTTCGAGGAGCTGGATGAGACGGTGCACCGTGCCGTCCTCAAGGCCGAGGGACGGGAGACCAGGGGACAGGGCAACGCGTCGGCGACGATCACCGCCACGCTCTCGCCCGCGGGCGATGGCACCAAAGTCGAGGTCGTGACGGACCTCGCCATCACGGGCAAGGTCGCGCAGTTCGGGCGCGGCGTGCTCGCCGATGTGTCCGGCAAGCTCCTCGACCAGTTCGTGCAGAACCTGGAGACGATGGTGCTGGCTCCGGCTGCTCCCCCCGCTCCCCCCGCCGAACCAGCGCCGGCGACCGCGGAGACCGGCGGCGACGCTCGGTCGGACTCGACCATGGAGGCCGAAGCCGGTCCGGAGTCCGGCGCCGCTGCCGGCCCTGCCGGCGCCGCCAGCCCCGCCGGCGGCCCGGACGCAGCCGCCTCGGCCTCGAACAACAGCGGAAAGGGGCGCTCCCCCAAGGCGCCCAGCGCAACGGCACCGTCTCGCAAGGCGGCAGCCACCAAGCCGCCCGCCGAGGATGTCGCCACCGAAGCCGAGGAAGTGCCGGCGCCGGCGATCCGACAGATCCAATCGGCGCCGGTCGAGCCCGTCGACCTCGGCCGCATCGCTGGGCCATCGCTGGCAAAACGCCTCATTCCCTTCGCCAGCATCGCCGGCGCACTGTTCCTCATCCGCGTCATCGTCTACGCGCTCCGTCGCCGAAAGCAGTGACCGCCGGCGACCGGGAGGTGGTCGCGGGGTTGTTGGGGAGAGAGCCGCGGGGTTTCGAAGTGGTGGTGCGGGACCGAGCCGGTGTGCCAGTCGTCATCAGCAACCCGCCGATACTCGACGACTCCACACCGATGCCGACTCGCTATTGGCTCGTCGGCAAGGAGGTCACCGCAGCCGTCAGCCGCCTCGAGGCCGGGGGAGGCGTGAAGCAGGCCGAGGCGGCCGTCGACCCGCAGGAGCTGGCGGCCGCTCACGACCGGTACGCCGCCGAGCGTGAAGCCGTGCTGCCGGCGGGGTACACCGGGGCGAGGCCGTCCGGAGGTGTGGGAGGCACCCGCCGGGGCGTCAAGTGCCTGCACGCCCACTTGGCCTGGTACCTCGTCGGCGGCGACGATCCCGTCGGTCGCTGGGTGGCCGAGCAGCTCGACATCGATCGTGGCGCCTACGAGCTCGAAGGCGTCGAGGAGCAGGCATGAGTGCGGCCAGGGCCTCGGCCGTGGCCGCCGTCGACTGCGGGACGAACTCGACTCGCCTGCTTGTCGCCGGCGGCGACGGCTCGACCATCAACCGTCGGATGCGGATCACGCGCCTCGGCGAGGGTGTGGATCGGACCGGCCGCCTGCAAGGGGCAGCGATCCGCCGCACGCTCGATGTCCTCGCCGAGTACCACGAGGCGATGGCGGAGGCCGGCGTGGTTCGCATTCTTGCCGTGGCCACGTCGGCCATCCGGGATTCGGCCAACGCCGAGGACTTTCTCGGTCCCGCCGGCGAGATCCTCGGCGCCGAACTGGCAGTCCTGCCGGGGGACGAGGAAGGGCGGCTGTCGTACCGGGGAGCCACTGCGGATCTACCGTCAGACTGCGGGCCGTACCTCGTCGTCGACGTCGGAGGAGGCTCGACTGAGCTCGTGACGGCCGGCTCTCGCCCTGGGGGAGGCATCGAGGCGATGTCGCTCGACATCGGGTGTGTGCGGGTGACGGAGCGTTTCTTGGCGGCGGATCCGCCGACCGGCGCCCAACTCGCCGAGGCGGCGGCATTCGCCACCCAGATGATCTCGGTCGCCGGTGATGCCAACCCGGCCTTTGCGTCGGCCCGCACCCTCGTGGGGCTGGCGGGCACCGTCTCGGCGCTCACGATGCTGGCGCTCGGCCTCGAGGTCTACGACCGCTCGGCCGTCCACCACGCACACCTGCCCCGGGCACAGGTGCGGAGGCTGCTCGGCGAGCTCGCCTCCGTTGACGTCACGACACGGCGAGGCCGGGCGGGCATGGAGCACGACCGGGCAGACGTCATCGTGGGTGGCGCCATCGTGCTGTTGAGCGTGATGGAGGTGCTTGGCTTCGACGACCTCACCGTCTCGGAAGCCGACATCCTCGATGGGATCGTGGCTCAACTGCTCGAGGGGTGACCTGCGGGCGGGGAGCGCCGCGGAGCCCGACGGCCGTGCCGGCCCGAACCGTGTGCACAGAGTGAACGGACGATGGGGTGTGCGGTCACTCTGTGCACACGGAACGTGAGAGCGCCGGGCCGACGACTGCTTTCGCCGTGCCGGCCCGAACCGTGTGCACAGGGTGAACGGACGATGGGGTGTGCGGTCACTCTGTGCACACGGAACGCCCAGAGCCGCCACGCCGCCCTGAGCCGCCCCGCCCGGCACACGCCGGCACACGCCGGCGCATCCCTCACGCCGAGTCGGCCCGCCGGACGTTGTCGGCGAGGCTCTCCTCGGGGCGACCGAGCACGAGCCGGATCGTCTCGGCCACGAACGAGTCGGTGTCGCCATGGCGACGCTCCGCCCAAGCTTCGCCGTCGGCTCCGAGGCGTGCTCGCATGGCGTCGTCCTCG
>JBEKYM010000011.1:0-89998 GCA_049510975.1 Acidimicrobiales bacterium | reverse complement strand
GGTCCCCGCCGGGAGGTGCTTGGCGGTCGTCTCGAACCAGGCCGGCGTGGCCTCGGCGTGCATGGTGAGTGGCCACTTGTAGGTGTGGACGACCGGCAGAACCGAGACCGCGATGGCAACCACCAGGGCGGCGACGCCTGTGGCGCTCACGGCCAAGCGGCCTCCGACGGGTTTGGCCGGAAGCCGGGCGACCAGCCGCCGAAGGAGGGTCAGCCAGCCGTCGATCGAGACCGCCAGCAGCAAGGCGGCAGCAAAATCGACCACCAAGGCGAAACGATTGGGAACGATGTCCTCCAACAGCGGGAGGTGCTGGAGGTACTGCCACGGCAGCCAGGTCTGGCGCGAGTCGGCCGCCAGCGGCATGAGGGCGATCCCGAGCGAGCAAAGCCAGGCCACGAAGCCGGTGACCACGAGCACCCATGCCAAGCGCTTCCGCCACCAGACCACCGACGAACAGGCGAGGAAGATGAGGATCCCGAGGCCTAGGTAGCCCATGGAGGGGTTGGCGCCGAAGTAGCCGCCGAGCTCGGTGAACAACGACGGCCCGTGCACACTCGGGCCGGCGGTGACGATGGCGTCGACGTGCGACCCGAGGATCGGGGTTGCCGGCCAGGGTTCGCCGACGACGCGGCGCGGGCCGGCCAACAGGAACCAGATGGGATAGGCGAGCAGGACGACCGTCACGACGGCCCCGGTCCCGGCGGCGATTCCGATCCGCCGCCGCCGGCGCCAAGCCGTTCGAGGCGCCAGCAGGCCAGCCGTCACCATGGCGACGAGGCCAGTGACCGCCGAGATGGCGAGCGGCTCGGTTCCGGCGAAGAACTGGGCCACGACGAGCAACCCGAGCCCGAGACCGAGCAGGACCGGTCGATGGCGGTCGGACGCGACGAGCTCGAAGCAGAGGAGGAAGGCCAGCGGCGGGAAGAACAGCAAACCGAAGTTGATGTGTCCGAAGTCGAGTGAGCTGAGGGCGAACGGCGAGAAACCCCACAGCAGCGAACCCGCCGCAGCGGCCGTCCATGACGGCGTCAGGCGGCGGGCGGCGAGGAAGAAACACCAGCCTGAGAGCACTGGGGCAAGCGTCTCGATGACGTTGAACGAGACAGTCGGCCCAGCCAACCACGTGAGGGGAGCCATGACGACCGCGGCCAGCAGGTACGAAGTGCTCTCGAGGAGGTTCGCACCGCCCTGGCCGGAGAAGATCTCGTTGGTGAACAGCGGGTTGTGTCCGTGGACGACAGCCCACGGAACCCAGGCGAGGAACCACACGGCCTGACCTGGATCACCGCATGGGCACAGGACCGTCGTCGAGGGGTGGCCGGTACCCCAGACGTGCCAGAACATCGCCACCGAGAGACCGAGCAGGAGGAGCACGATGGCGACGTGGGGAGCGACGGCGGCAGCTCGGCGAGGAAGCGGGCGACGCCGCTTCAGGTGGCCGGGAGCGGTGTGTTGCGGCCGCGACGCAGGCGGAAGCGCCGGCTCGATGGTCTTGCTGGTGGCAAAGGTCATCTCTGGGCGGGGGCGATCGCCACGCCCAGACCTTAGAGGCCACAGCGTTCCACCGCCGATCTCGGCCCGCTCTGCCGGCGGTAGCCTTACGTTGCACGTCATGGATCGCGAGGGCTCATCCTCCGCCCATGTCACCACGAAAGGCCTCGATGGACCCGACCGCGCTCACAGGTCAAGGCTTCCCGTGCGACTGCTCGTGAATTCATCCTCCTTACCAGGGTCTTTCGGGTCGAAGGACCCTAGGCGCAGGCCCGCTTCTCGACCAGTCTTGGACAGAGGCCCCGCGATGGCCCGGATCGAGAGTCGAGCATCGGAGATGTCGGTGAGCACGTGGTTCTGCCTGCTCACCAAGGAGGCAACAGTCATGAGAGCGCCGTTTGCCCTGCGAGTGCACTCGAGTGCGGGCGGCGGCGGACGAGTCGCTCACACCACCATCGAGGAGCTCTGACATGCCACGCCGTGCCAGTCCGCAGTTGCTTGCCGTGGCTCGCGGCGACGCCCCAGCCGATCTCCTGCTCACGGGCGGACGAGTCTTCGTGCCCGGCACCCGGGAGTGGGTCGTCACCGATCTCGCCATCTCCGGCGGCAAGATCGCCGGCTGGGGGCCCCGGGAGGCGGCAGAGGTCGTCGACGTGTCCGGGACGTCGCTGACGCCCGGGTTCATCGACGCCCACATGCATCTCGAGTCCACCAAGCTGTGGGTCGACGAGTTCGTCCGCACGGTGCTGCCGCTCGGCACGACGGCGGTAGCGGCTGACCCTCACGAGATCGCCAACGTCTTCGGGGTTCCCGGCGTCGTCGCTCTCGCCGAGGCCGCCTCCGACCTCCCCTTCACCTTTGGCATCTGCGCCTCGAGCTGCGTCCCCGCCTCGCATTTCGAGAGTCCCGGTGCCGAGCTCGGCCCGGAGGAGCTTGCCTGCCTGTTGGACACCCACGGCGCCATCGGCGTAGCCGAGGTCATGAACTTTCCCGGTGTGGTGAACGGCGACCCCGAAGTGCTGGCCAAGATCGCTACCGCCGGCAGCCGCCGCGTCGACGGGCACGCTCCCGGCTTGCGCGGCCGCCGGCTCGACGCGTATCTCGCAGCTGGAGTCGAGTCGGATCACGAATGCACCGAGTTGGCAGAGGCGGAGGAGAAGCGCCGAAAGGGGATGTGGATCTTCATCCGCGAAGGGTCGGCCTCGAAGAACCTGAGGGCCCTGATCCCGACGGTCGTGAATCACGGAACGGAGCGGATCGCCCTGTGCACCGACGACCGCGAGCCGGACACGCTGCTGCAAGCGGGCCACATGAACGACTGCATCCGGTTGGCGGTGTCGTGCGGCGTGCCGCTGGAGGACGCCCTCGTCCTGGCAACGAGCAACCCGGCCGACTACCACCATTTCGACCATCTCGGCTGGCTTGCCGCCGGCTACCAGGCCGACGTCCTCTGCTTCGAGGACCTCGCCACTCTCAACCCTGCCCGTGTCTGGCAGGCCGGTCGCCTCGTCGCGTCGGACGGCGACGTCGTCGCCGGAGCTGTGCCTGCCCGCCCGGCACCGGCCTTCATGCACGGGTCGGTCCACCTTGCGGTTCCGCCCTCCGCCGATGTTCTCGACCGCAAACCTCCCGCCGGTGGCCGCGCCCGCGTCATCGGCGTCGAAGAGAACTCACTCACCACCCGCCAGTTCGTTCTCGACGTCACCGACCCCGCCACTGGCGTCGCTCGCATCGGCGTCGTGGAACGCCATCGCGAGACGGGCCGCGTCGGCCTTGGCTACGTGCATGGCTTCGGCCTCACACGCGGTGCCATCGCTTCGACGGTGGCACATGACGCCCACAACTGCATGGTCGTTGGCGCGCTCGACGACAGCGGTCCGGCGGACATGGCAGTCGCGGTCGAGCGCCTCGTCGAGATCGGCGGCGGCCAAGTCGCCGTCCTCGACGGCCGCGTCCTTGCCGAGGTGCGGCTCCCGATCGGCGGCCTCATGAGCGAGCGCGACGCCGTCGAGGTCGCCGACGAGGTAGAGATACTGGCCACGACCGCCAGTCGCGTGCTCGGCATCTCCATCGCGGCACCCTTCATGCAGCTGAGCTTCCTCGGACTGTCGGTCCTGCCGGACATCCGCATCACCGACCGCGGGATCGTGGACGTCACGAACTTCACGCTCGTCGACGCGGCGGTGAACTGAGCCATGCCCGTCTTCCTGCCGAATTCGTTGCCGGAGGCGTTCGCCGCACTCGATCGATCGCCCGACAGCCAACTGCTGGCCGGCGGGACGGACTTCATGGTCGAGGTGAACGCCGGCCGGCGACGCCCGACGTCGGTGCTCAGCCTCGGCCGCCTGCCCGAGATCGCCGGCTGGCGGCTCGAGGGCGGCGTCGTCGTTCTCGGCGCCGCTCTCACTTATACCGAGATGCTCCAACCCGATCTGGCGGCCCTCGTCCCCGGCCTCGCTCTTGCGGCCCGCACGGTCGGATCTCCGCAGATCCGCAACGCCGGCACCATCGGCGGCAATCTCGGTACCGCCTCGCCCGCAGGCGACACGCTCCCGATGCTGGCGGCCCTCGACGCTGCCATCGTCGTGGGCCGGAGTGCCACCGAAACGCGAACTCTGCAGCTCTCCGAGCTCGTAATCGGACCGAAGCGGACGGCGCTCGAGCCCGGCGAGATCATCCTCGAGGTACGCGTGCCTGCCCGCTTCGGGACGCAGGAGTTCTTGAAAGTGGGCACGCGCAACGCCATGGTCATCGCCGTCGCCAGCGTCGCCGTCGTCGTCGACTGGGTCGGTCGGAGCGTCCGAGTTGCACTTGGGTCCGCCGGCCCCGTCGTCATGCGGGCGAGCGCGGCCGAGGAGCTCGCCACAGCCGGCATCGACTGGGACGAGCGCCGGTTCTCCCGCGGCTCGAACGACCTCTCCGGCTTCGTCGAGCTCGTTCGAGCAGCATCGCGGCCCATTGACGATCATCGCTCCACTGCTGACTACCGCCGGCACGCCGTGGGCGTCTGCGCCGAGCGGGCCATCCGGCGAGCGTTCGACCGCGACATCGGGGAGGTCCAATGGGCGAGTTGACCAACCAGGCCGATCTCGTCAGCTATCGCCTGAGGGTGAACGGCCGCGAACACGCCGTCACCGACGCGCTCGTGGGCGAGAGCCTGCTCTACGTGCTCCGCGAGCGGCTGGGCATGCACGGGTCGAAGAACGCCTGCGAGGAGGGCGAGTGCGGAGCGTGCTCCGTGCTC
The DNA here is from genome assembly GCA_049510975.1 of Acidimicrobiales bacterium. Lineage (GTDB taxonomy): Bacteria > Actinomycetota > Acidimicrobiia > Acidimicrobiales > Bog-793 > JAKACA01. The sequence goes on along the minus strand of JBEKYM010000011.1, from coordinate 85,263 downwards.
GTCGACGGCCGGCTGGAGTGCTCGTGCACGGTTCTCGCCGCCGCTGCCGTCGATCGCGACATCGTCACGGTGGAGGGCCTCTCGCCGGACGGGACCGGGCTGTCGGACGAGCAGGAGGCCTTCGTCGCCGAAGGGGCGGTGCAATGCGGCTTTTGCACGCCCGGCCTCATCGTGAGCGTGCACGACCTCCTCAGCCGCAACCCGGAGCCGACTGAGCTCGAGATACGCGAGGCCATCTCCGGCAATCTCTGTCGCTGTACGGGCTATGGCCGGATCCTCGCTGCGGTGCGGGCCACACAGGAGGGCCGGCGCTCATGAGCACGATCGAGACGACTGCCGCCGAGACGCTCGTCCGTCCGCCCGCCGCCGGGATCGGCAAGAGCGCCCGGCGACCCGACGGTGGACCAAAAGCGCGGGGCGAGTTCGCCTTCTCCTCGGACCTCGAGGCTGAGGGCATGCTGTGGGGACATCTCCTTCGTTCGCCGCATGCGTCGGCCACCATCCGTCACATCGACCTCTCCGGTGCCTGGCGCATCCCGGGGGTCTCGGTCGTGCTCACCGCGGGCGACGTGCCCGGTCGCAAGACTTACGGCCTCGACTACCCCGATCAGCCCGTGTTCGCCTCCGACGTCGTCCGCTATGCCGGTGAGCCGATCGCGGCGGTTGCGGCCGATCACCCGGTGACGGCTCGGCTCGCGGCCGAAGCCATCGTCGTCGACTACGAGGAGCACGACCCCCTCGTCGACCCCGAGCTGGCGATCGATGCCGCGCCACTTCACCCACTTGGCAACGTGCTCTTCCACCAGAGGATACGCAGCGGCGATCCGAACGCGACGGGCGACGTCACCGTCGAGGGCTACTACCAGACCGGCATGCAGGATCAGGCGTTCATGGGCCCCGAGTCCGGCCTTGCCGTCCCCGGCGAGGACGGCAGCGTCGACCTGTACATCGCCACGCAATGGCTGCACGTCGACCAGGATCAGATCGCCGCCTGCCTCAACCTCCCGCTCGACATGGTGCGCGTGCACCTCGCCGGCGTCGGGGGCGCCTTCGGAGCTCGCGAGGACTTGAGCATGCAGGTGCAGCTCTGCCTGCTGGCGCTCAGCACCGGACGGCCGGTGAAGATCGTCTACTCGCGAGAGGAGTCGTTCCACGGCCATGTGCACCGGCATCCGGCGCGCATGTGGTATCGACACACGGCGAACGCCGACGGCCGCCTCGTCAAGGTAGAAGCCCGGCTGATCTTCGACGGTGGGGCCTACCACTCGTCCTCGACTGCGGTGACATTGAACGCCGCCTGTTTCGCCAATGGCCCGTACCGGGTGCCGAACGCCGTCGTTGACGCCACTGCCGTGCGGACCAACAACCCGCCCTGCGGCGCCATGCGCGGGTTTGGCGCCGTACAGGTCTGCTTCGCGCACGAGGCGCAGATGGACAACCTGGCCAAGGCCCTTGGCATGGACCCGATCGAGCTCAGGCTGCTCAACGCCTTTGTGCCGGGCGACGAGCTGATCATCGGCCAGAAGCTCACGGGCACCGCTCCTGTCGCAGAGGTCATCCGGGCGTGCGCCTCCGCGCCCCTGCCGCCCGGGGGCCCGGACACGGCGCCCGAGCTGGCGTTGCCCGGGGGAGCCGGACGCGCAGCCGACCGTCAGCGCGTGCGGCGCGGGGTGGGTTTCGCCGTCGGGTTCAAGAACCTCATGTTCTCTGCCGGCTTCGACGACTACTCGACGGCTCGGTGCCGCCTCGAAGACGGTCGCGTCACCATCACGTCCGCCGCCGCCGAGGTGGGTCAGGGCCTCGTCACCCTGATGCAGCAGATCAGCCGCGATGTCCTCGGAGTGGACGAAGTCACGATCGCGGAGGCCGCCACCATCGGCATCGGTTCGGCGGGGTCCACGTCTGCGAGCCGGCAGAGCTGGATGACGGGCGGTGCCGTGGATGCCGCCTGCCGTGCTGTCCGCCAACGCCTGCTGTCCTCGGTGGCGCAACGGTTCGAGCTCCCGGTGGCGAGCATCGAGCTCGCCGATGGGCGCGTCACTTCGTCGGACGGTGCGCTCGACCTGTCCCTCGGCGAAGCCGCCGCCGGCGCCGTTCTTGAAGAGACGGCCGTCTACCGCCACCCCGGCACGGTCGAGCTCGACGAGAACGGCCAAGGGGACGCTCACGTATCGTTCGCCTTCGCCGCCCACCGCGCCGTCGTCGACGTCGACCTCGACCTCGGTCTCGTGAAAGTCGTCGAAGTGGCAACGGCCCAGGACGTAGGCCGTGTGCTCAACCCCATCCAACTGCTCGGCCAGCTCGAGGGTGGAATCTCGCAAGGCGTCGGCTTTGCCGTGATGGAAGAGATCGTCCTCGACAAAGGACGCGTTCGCAACGCTTCGTTCACCGACTACATCATCCCGACGGCCCTCGACATGCCCACTGTGACGGTGCAGGCGCTCATCGAACAACCGGAACCGGGATCACCCCTCGGCGCCAAGGGGGCCGGCGAACCGCCCTCGATCTCCTCGACCGCAGCTGTGGTGGCGGCGATCCGCAATGCGACCGGCCTGCCTCTCACCCGCACCCCCGTCCGGCCGCAGGACATCGCCCTCGCCCTCGCCGACAAGGCTTCGCCCGCCGCGGGAGACCTCGACGCCGATCACCCAGTCAAGGAGGCCTCGCCATGACGACACCGGTAGCCGTGTATCTGCAGGACGCCCACCCCATCCGTCAAGGCATGGAGATCGCCCGCTATGCCGAGTCGAAGGGCTTCCACGCCATCTGGCAGGCCGAGAGCCGCCTGGTGCGGGAAGCGACCGTACCGATGGCGGCGTTCCTGTCGGCGACCGAGCGGATCAAGGTCGGATCGGGTGTCGTGAACAACTGGACAAGAAACCCGGCCCTGCTGGCTTCCACGTTCTCCACACTCGACGATCTCGCGCCGGGACGAGTCATCCTCGGAATCGGCGCCTGGTGGGAGCCGCTCGCCACGAAGGTGGGCGTCCACCGGACGAAGCCCTTGAAAGCCATGCGCGAGACGATCGAAGCCGTACGGGCGCTGTTGGCCGACGAGACCGTCACCTACGACGGCGAGTTCGTGCACCTCGACGGCGTCGAGCTCGACTACGTCTACCAAGACCGGCGAGCCAAGGACGTGCCGATCTACATCGGCGCTACGGGCATGCAGATGATGGAGCTCGCCGGGGAGATCGGCGACGGAGTCGTGCTCAACTACCTCGTGTCGCCGGCTTACAACGACCGAGCGCTCGAACACCTCGAGATCGGCGCCCACCGCGCTGGCCGCTCCGCCACCGATCTCGACCGGCCGCAGCTCGTCGTCTGCTCGCTCGACGAGGACCGGGCGGTTGCCCTCGATGCCGCCCGTCTCCTCGTCACTCAGTACCTCGGGCAACAGCCTCACATCATGAAAGCCTCCGGCGTGCCGCAGTCGTTGCTCGACAACATCGGCGAAGTGCTCACCTGGCCGGCAACTCACGAGCAAGTGGAGGCCGCCTCCAAGCTCGTGCCCGACGAGGTCGTGCAGATGCTGACGGCATCGGGGACCGCCGACGAGTGCCGATCTCAGGTCGCCGAGTACGTCAAGCGAGGGTGCACCTGCCCGGTGCTCTACCCCCTCGGCCGGGACGTGCACGCCATGATTGACGCCTTCGCCGACTGGACCGCCTGACCGCTCGTTCGCAGCTTGGCAGGGCCGGCATTCGCGCCGACACGCCGGCGGTTCTACAGGAGTGCGAACAGTCGAGCCGCCTGCTCGTTCGCCTTTGCCCGGATTTCGATGGGATCGACTCTCGTCGGCCGCCCGTCGGCGAACACGACTTCGCCGTCGACGACGACTTCGATCGGACTCACGCCCGGCGTGAAGGCGAGATGCCAGGGGTCCATCGGGTCGTAGCTCCACCGCACCCGGTCGGCCCGGGCTTCGGGCACGAGCTCGTAGCCGCCCTGAAGCCACTGCCACGCCTCGAGCGGCGTGGCAGTCACGTCGGCTTCCCGGTGGCGGGCGTAGGCCACCCGGAACTCCTCGAGCATGTCTGCCCCGATGCCGTCGGTCCCGAGCGCCACCGGGTTCGCGAGGCGCGCCGGATGGGCGTATCCCACGGCGTTGTTCATGTTCGAGCGCGGGTTGTGCACGACAGTGCCGCGGAGCGGCCGATCGAGGTGCACGCAGTGCGCCAGCAACCAATTGTCTCGAGCGACCCCCTCGAGCCTCGCGCCGGCAGGGGCGTCGACGCGGTCCTCACAGACGTGGATGTGCACACCGGCGCCGAGGTCCAGAGCGAGGCCCGCAACTGCCTCGAGCGTGGACTCCGAGAGCGTGAAACAGGCGTGCGCCCCGACAAAACCCTGTCCGCCGGCCCGTAAGAACCGGTCGTTCTCCGCCAGCCCGGCCGCAGTCCCGTCGGAGCCGTTGCGGTCCGTCACTTCGTAGCAGCACCTCACACGCACACCGACTTGGGCGCACGCCTGGGCGATGACATCGAGGGAACCTTCGATGGCGTTCGGTGAGGAGTGGTGGTCCACGATCGCGGTCGTTCCCCGCTGCAGTGCCTCGAGAGCCCCCAGCATCGCCGACCAGCGGACCATCTCGAGGTCGAGAGCGCGGTCGAGCCGCCACCAGACGAGCTCGAGGATCTGCGGGAAATCACGCGCCACGCGCGGAGGCGCCGGCATGCCGCGGGCAAGCGTCGAGTACAGATGGTGGTGAGCGCAGACCAGGCCCGGGGTCTCGCCCCCGGACGTCACGAGCTCAGTCCTCCGACGCGCCGGCGGCGGCTGCGACCGGACGCCGCATGGGAAGCGTCACCCGCCACTGCCCGTCGAGCTCGTGCAGGGCTGCGGCCACTGCACCCGCAGTTGGAACGAGCCCGATCTCCCCCATGCCCTTGATCCCGTACGGGCTGTGCGGTTGAGGCACCTCGACGAGGATGGGCTCGATCGGCGGGACATCCTTTGCTCGCAGAATCCCGAGGCTCCGAAGGGTCATGTGCGTGGGCCGACCGTCCTCGTCGGCCGGAAACTCCTCCGAGAGCGCATACCCGAGCCCCATGTGTACGGCGCCCTCGATCTGTCCTTCGCACAGCATGGGGTTGACCGCCCGCCCCACGTCGTGGACGGCCACCACCTTCTCGATCTGGCCGGTCTCGCGGTCGATGATCACGAGCTGGGCGGCATAGGAGAACGCCGAGTGGATGACGGGGTGCTCGACACCTTCGTCCAGTGAGTTCGTCCAGTCGACCCGGAACTCACCCTCATAGTCCACGCCTGGCTTGCACCCGTCGGCAACGGCGCGACGGCACGCGGCGGCGATGGCGCCCGCGCCCATGAGGGTCCCGCGCGACCCGGTGGTCTGGCCGGCGCCCAGCTCCCGTCTCGTATCGACAACGACGCGTACGCGCGCAGGATCGACACCGAGCTCCTCGACCGCCACCTGCAGGGCGACGGTGTGGATTCCTTGGCCCATCTCGGTCCAGCAGTGGCGGACCTCGACGTCGCCGCGCTCGTCGAAGCGCACGATCGCCCGGATGATCTCGAGAAAGCCGTTGCCCAGGCCCGAATTCTTCAGCCCGACGCCGAGCCCGACTGCCTTGCCGGCAGCGACGGCGGCATCGTAGGCCGGTGTCACAGCCTCGATGCAGGCGAGCACGCCGGCGCAGCCGTCGTCCATGACCTGGCCGGGACCCCAGACACAACCGGGCCGGATGGCGTTGCGACGCCGAATCTCGATCCCCGTGATCCCGGCCTGGGCTGCCAACCGGTCCATGACGCCTTCCATGGCGAACTGTGCCTGGTTGGCGCCGAAGCCCCGGAACGCACCGCACACGGGGTTGTTCGTGCGCACGGCAACGGACTCGACGTCGATCGCCGGGACGACATAGGGGCCGGAGGCGTGGCCCGCCGCCCGCTCGAGCACCTTCATGCCGACGGAGGCGTAGGGTCCCGAGTCGCCGATCATCCGCACCTTCAAGGCGCTGAGCAACCCGTCGGCATCGCATCCGGCCCAGTACTCGAGACGGATGGGATGACGCTTCGGGTGCACGAGGAACGACTCTTCGCGCGACAGCGTGCATTTCACCGGACGTCCGAGCAGGAATGCGGCCAGCGCCGTCTGCGCCTGGTTCGACATGTCTTCCTTGCCGCCGAACGCGCCCCCGTTCGAGACTTGCTCGACGACGACCTGGGTCTCGGCGATGCCGAGAACCGAGGCGATCTGATTGCGGTCGTCCCAGGCTCCCTGACCGCCGGAGTAGACCGTCAAGGAGCCGTCGCTCTGGGGTACGGCCAGCGTCGACTCCGGCTCGAGGAAGGCGTGCTCCACGCGCTGGGTCTGGAACACCTCGTGCACGCGCAGCGCCGAGGCGGCCAAGGCGGCTTCCACATCCCCGCGGCCGTAGGCCGACCGCGAGAGGACGTTGCCGTCCAGCTGCCAGACGGCGTCCTCCGGGTCGTCGATCGCCGCAACGGCGTCGACGATGGGCCGGAGCGGTCGGTACTCGACTTCGACAAGCTTGGCGGCTTCACGAGCTTGGGCCACCGTGCCGGCTACGACGATGGCGAGGACGTCGCCGAGGTAGGACGTACGACCCCCTTCCGGGATGAAGACCGGCCAATCCGTGTAGATGATCCCGACCCGCAGGGCACCCGGGACGTCGGCGGCCGTGAAGACGGCTTCCACGCCTGGAGCCGCCAGAGCGGCTCGCGTGTCGATCCGGACGACATCGGCACGGGCGTGATCAGCGAGCCGAAGGGCGCCGTGCAGCATTCCCGGGACCCGGAGGTCGTCCACATAGTCGCGATCACCGAGGGCGAGCTGCAGGCTCTCGTACTTCGGCCGGCGGGCGCCGATGCCCGAGTCTGCAGCGGTGGCTGGGTGATCGGGGGCGCGCTCACCTTGCCCAGAACGGCCGGCGGCGAGCAGCTCGACGGCGTCGAGGATCTTGGTGTAGCCCGTGCAGCGGCAGAGGTGAGCACCGAGATGCCGGGCCGCGTCCTCGCGAGTCAGCTCGGAGCCCTTCTTGTCGAGCAGCGCCTTCACGCGAACGACGATCCCGGGCGTGCAGAACCCGCATTGCAGGGCGCCCGTAGCCGAGAAGGCGGAGGCATACTGCTCCCGCTCGCACGGGTCGATCCCCTCCAGGGTGACGACCGACTTTCCCGCAACTCGCGACAGAGGCATTCCGCAGCTGATGGAAGCCTTGCCATCGATGAGCACGGTGCAGCAGCCGCATTGGCCTGACGGCGAGCAGCCGTCCTTCGGCGAGGTGACGTCCAGCTCCTCGCGCAAGGCTGCGAGGAGGTTGGCATGGTCCCCCACCTCGACCAAGCGGCCGTTGAGCGTGAACTCGGTCATAGCTGCATTCTCCCATCGCCGGGCGCGTCGGCGCCCTCACTCCGAGCGATCGAACGCTCCACTCCATGATCCATCGGCCTCGCCTGGCCAGGTAGGGGCGAAGGACCCTAACCCGACCCGATGGGCTTTCGCGGTCGACGAAAGGGTCCTTCGACCCTTTGAGCAGCAAATCGGCCTCCGTAACTTGTCAAGAAAGGCCGGTAGTGCTGTCAGGTCTGCCGCAGCAATGTCCAAGTCGTCGTTCCCGACAGGAGCCGCTGATGTCGCCAGAGGCCTCACCATCACGATGGGTCGCTCGTCGGGCAACTTGGCAGCGCATCTTGTTGAGCTGGTTCGCCCTGCCGGGTTCGCTCGTGGCGGCGCTCCTGCTCGGTGCCCTCATGATGGCTGTGCTCGGGGCCAACCCCCTCACCGGTTACCACGCTCTGTTCAACGGGGCTTTCGTCGGCAGCTACGCCCTCGGTGCCACGGCTGTGCGGGCGGCCCCGCTGCTGCTCGTTGCGGTCGGAATCTGCATCTCGTTCCGGGCCAGCATGCTCAACATCGGGGGCGAAGGCCAGCTGGCGATGGGTGGCCTGGCGAGCGCCGCCACCGCCCTTGCCCTCCCGAACCTGCCGAGTTTCGTGCTCATCCCGCTCGTGCTCCTCGCCGGCGCTGCCGGCGGTGCCATCTGGGGCGCCATCCCTGGCGCCTTCAAGGCATATTTCAACGTCAACGAGATTCTGAGCACGATCATGCTCAACCTCGTCGCCGTCCAGATCATGAACTACCTGCTGGCCGGTCCGATGGTGGACAAGAGCCAGAACTCCACCTACGGCCTCATCCCCGAGACCAAGCTGCTCCCGCAGCACTCGTGGCTGCCGATTCTCATACACGGCACACAGCTGCACCTTGGGGTGCTGCTGGCCGTGCTCGTCGCCGGCGCCGCCTACATCCTGCTCTGGCACACTGGCCTCGGGTTTCGCCTGCGCGCCGTCGGGATCTCCCGCGAGGCTGCCAACTACGCCGGCATCAAGGTGAAGCGGACCATGGTGCTCGCCATGACCCTGAGCGGGGCGATGTGCGGGCTCGCCGGCGCCATGCTCGTGTTCGGGAGCATCTCCCACCGCATGGTGACCGACGGGAGCCTCACGGGCTTCACTGGGTCGGACGGGTTCAACGGCATCGTGGTCGCCCTCTTCGGCGGCCTCAGCCCGCTGTGGGGAATCATCTCGGCCTTCCTCTTCGGTGGCCTGCTCACCGGCGGGGATGCCCTGCAAGTCGCCACGGGCGTTCCGGCGGACATGGTGACGGCGCTCGAGGGCCTCGTCGTGGTGTTCGTCGTATCTCTCGAGTACATGCGCCACCGGGCTCGGACCGTCTGGTCGGGCCTGTCCCCGACGACGCCCTCGCGCTCGTCGCCGGATATCGGCGAACCCGTCGTCCTTGCCATGTCGGCGCCAGCGGCATCGCCGTCGGACGCCCCCGCGGCACAGGCAGGAGGTTGAGCCGTGAGCCACTTCTTCACCTACGCCATCCTCACCTCGACGGTGGCGGCCGCCATGGCACTTGCCGCCCCGTTCCTCCTGGCGTCTCTTGGCGAGACCATGGGACAACGAAGCGGGGTCATCAACCTCGGAGTCGACGGGATCATGCTCCTGTCGGCATTCGTCACCTACTTCACTGCGCTGCGGACCGGCAGTCTGCTGTTCGGAATCCTCGCCGGTACGGGTACCGGGCTGGTGATGGGCGTCGTCACCGCCTTCATCTCGGTGACGCTGAAAGCTGAGCAGGGCATCAGCGGTATCGGCATCTACTTGTTCGGTCTCGGTTTCAGCGACCTGCTGTTCATCAAGCTCGTGGGAACGCCGCTGCCCATCGGTGAGCTCCACAACATCGGCATCCCTCTGCTCGATCACATCCCCGCCGTCGGGCCGATGCTCTTCAGGCAGACGATCCTCGTCTACCTCGCCTTCCTTCTCGTGCCGGTGTTCACGTTCGTACTGAACCGCACGACCTACGGCCTGAAGATCCGAGCAGTCGGCGAGAACCCGTCAGCCGCCGACACCGTCGGCATCAGCGTCGCTCGCATCCGCTGGTCGACAGTGCTCATCGGCTGCACGATGGCCGGCCTGGCCGGTGCTGCCCTCCTCCTCTACGACGGCGTCTTCATGGAGAACCTCACCCAGAGCGAAGGCTTCATCGCCGTCGCCCTCGTGTACTTCGGCGCCTGGCGCCCGCTCGGAGTGATGGGCGGTTCGGTGCTCTACGGGCTCACGATCGCCGTCGTCCTCGAGTGGAAGTCGCTCAACATCATCCCCTTGAGCGCTTCCGACCTCGCCGCAACAGCGCCGGCTGTCATCACGATCCTGGCGCTGCTGCTCGTTGCCCGGCGCTTCCGGCAGCCGGCCGTCCTCGGCAAGCCCTACGAGAGAGGAGGTTGATCCTGTCCCCCGTTGCTTCCTCCAAGTCGGGCGGCAAGCCGTTCAGCGGCCGCCGACTCGAAACCGAAGGCTTCACATCAACCCAAAGAGAAAGGACATGACATGCATGCACATCTGACCAGGAAGGTCGCTGTGCTGCTCGTTGCAATCGGCGTGGCACTCGGCCTAGCTGCTTGCGGCAGCACCAGCTCGACCACAACGACCACCAAGGCGGGTTCCGGTAGTTCGAAGCCGGTGTTCAAGGTCGCGCTGATCGCCCCGAGCGCAACGAACGATCTGGCCTTCACACAGTCGATGTACAGCGCACTCGAGGGGCTCAAGGCCTCGGAGAACCTACAGATCTCCGTCTCGGCCAACGAGTTCGTCGTCTCGGACGCCGCCAACATCATCCGCGAGTACGCCTCCGAGGGCTACAACCTCGTGATCGCCCATGGATCGCAGTACGGATCGACGATCGAGTCGTTGGCGCCCCAGTTCCCGAAGGTGGCCTTTGCCTGGGGTACGGCAGGGTCCACGTTCGGACTGCCGAACGTCTTTGCCTATGAGGCAAGCTCGAACGAGGGTGGCTACGTGCAGGGCTACATCGCTGCTCTGTTGAGCAAGACCCACACGCTCGGCGTGATCGGGCCAATCGCCACCGGTGACGCCAAGCTGTATGTCGACGGTTTCGTGGCCGGAGCCAAGGCAGCCGACCCGACGATCACCTGCCACCCCGTCTACACCGGCTCGTTCAGTGACGACAGCTTGATGGCCACGGCCGCCAAGACCTTCGTCTCCGACGGCGCCGATGTCCTCACGGGCAGCTCGCAGTCGGTGGTCGGAGCGATCGGCGTCGCTCGAGACGACAACCTCCCCTGGTTCAGCACCCAGTGGAGTCAGGCAAGCCTGGCGCCGAAGAACGTCGTGTCGGCACAGGTGTACAACTGGACGCCCATCCTCACCCAGATGATCACGGAGATTCGCACCGGCAAGCTCGGTGGGGCCACCTACGTGATCGGTCTCGGCAACGGTGGTGAGCAGATCCAGTTCAACCCGGGCTACAAGCTCCCGGCGTCGATCAAGGCCAAGGCCTTGAAGCTCATCACGGAGATCACCAACGGCACCATCACGGTTCCTCAGTGATCGAAGCAAGTGACGGCACGGAGGCCGAAATGGCAACCGACACCGCAACCACTCGTCCGGAGGAGGCTGTTCCGCTCCTCCGGATGAGCGGTATCACCAAGCGCTTTCCCGGCGTGCTTGCCAACGACGCCGTGGACTTCGAGGTGCAGGCCGGCGAGGTTCACGCACTGTTCGGCGAGAACGGCGCCGGCAAGAGCACGCTCATGCGGATCCTGTACGGGCTCTACCGACCCGACGAGGGTGAGATACAGATCAACGGGGCTCCCGTCGTCATCTCGTCGCCCGCCGCGGCCATCCGCAACGGGATCGGCATGATCCACCAGCACTTCATGCTCGTCAACACCCTCACCGTTGTGGAAAACGTTGCCCTCGGCCTGAAGTCGTCGCGGGGACCGCTCACGGACTTGGGCAAAGTGAAAGCGCGGCTCATGGAGCTCGCCGAGCGACACGGTCTCGAGGTGCCTCCCGAGGCACTCGTGTGGCAGCTCTCCGTCGGGGAGCGCCAGCGTGTCGAGATCCTGAAGGCGCTGTACCGCGACGTCAGCCTGCTCGTGCTCGACGAGCCGACCGCGGTGTTGACGCCTCATGAGGTCGACGACCTCTTCCGCGTCCTGCGGCAGCTGGCATCGAGTGGGCGAGGGCTCGTCTTCATCTCCCACAAGGTCAACGAGGTGCTCGATCTGTCCGACCAGATCACCGTCCTTCGGGCGGGCAAGCGGGTCGGAACCCTCTCACGCCAGGATGCCTCGCACAGCCGCCTCATCCAGATGATGGTGGGTCACGAGCTGTCCAGCGACATACGTCCGGCGGCAGCCCCTGCCGGCGAGAAGCGCCTCGTCGTCCGCGGTCTGTGCGTCACAGGCGACCGCGGCCAAGACGCTGTCCGCGACGTCGATCTCGAGGTGGACGCCGGTGAGATCGTCGGCATCGCCGGCGTCTCCGGCAACGGCCAGCGCGAGCTGGCCGAGGCCATCGCCGGCATCCGCGCCCCCAAGTCTGGTTCCGTCACTCTGGACGGCACCGAGACGGCGGGCTCACCGCCGGCCCGCGTCCGGGGGGCGGGCCTCGCCTACGTACCCGAGGAGCGGATGCGGGACGGCATCGTTCCCGACTTCACGGTTGCCGAGAACCTCATGCTCGTGGACAACAGCAATCCTCCGTACTCCCGCTTCGGGTTCCTGCGTTCACGCACGATCCGCCGGCACTGTCAAGAGCTGGTCGACGCGTTCAACGTGAAGACGCCGAGCCTCGACACGCCGGCAAGAAACCTCTCCGGCGGCAACATCCAAAAGCTCATCATGGCCCGGGAGCTCTCGGGCGAGCCTCGCCTCCTCCTCGTGGCACAGCCCACCCGAGGCATCGACATCGGGGCGGCGCAGTACATCCATCACCGCCTCGTCGAGCAGCGTGACGCCGGCACTGCAGTGCTCATCATCTCCGAGGATCTCGACGAGGTGATGTCGATCTCGGACCGCATCCTCGTGATGTACGAGGGCAGGATCATCGGCACGGCCGACCCGCGTACGAGTACTCGAGAGGCGATCGGCTTCATGATGGCGGGCGTGTCTGCCGACGCCGTCGACGCGCCCGAGCCTGCGACAACGAGGGGCTGAAAGACCTGGGCTGGCGGGTGCCCAGAGGTCGGGGTGCCAAACTCCGAGCTGATCAGAGTTCCGAGCTGATCACTTCCGAGCTGAGATGGCCGCGCGAGCAGCCGCTCGCCGAGCACGCCGGGGGGGGTGGTGACGCGCTCAGCGAGCGACGGCCTTTGCTCAGCCGGGCACGAAGCGCGTGCCGGTCTCGCCCTTGAGTGCCCGCTCGACATTGGCGGGGTCGGTCACGATGGCCTCCTGGCCCCCGTGATCGAGGTAGTTGAGGACAGCCTGCACCTTGGGAGCCATGCTTCCGGCGGCGAAGTGAGTCCCGGCCTCGAGGTACCCCCGAGCCTCCGAGGCCGTCATCCGGTCGACGAAGCGCTGTTCGGGCTTGCCGAAGTCCAGCGCAACCTGCTCGATGGCCGTCGAGATGACGAGCAGGTCGGCACCGAGGTCGGTTGCCAGCAGCGCAGTGGCGAGATCCTTGTCGATCACCGCCGGCACTCCCTGGAAGTTGCCGTCAGCGTCGGCGACAACCGGGATGCCGCCACCGCCGGCTGTGATGACGACCACACCGGCGTCGACGAGCGAGCGGATGGCCGCCATCTCGACGATGCGGATCGGCGTGGGCGAGGCTACGACCCGACGCCATCCGCGGTTGGAGTCCTCGATGAGATCCCAGCCCTGTTGCCGCCGGCGATCCGCCATCTCCTCGTCCATGAACGAGCCGATCGGCTTGCTCGGGTGGGTGAATGCCGGGTCGTCGGCGCTCACCGCCGTCTGGCAGATGACCGTGGCGGCGTCACGGTCCATGTGGAAGCGGCGGAACTCGTTGTAGAGGTTCTGTTGCAGGGCGTACCCGATCGCCCCCTGGGTGTCCGCCCCGCAGACGTCGAGCGGGACCTCGTGGAGCTCCGAGGCCGCCAGCTCGGAACGGCGGAGGATGAAGCCGACCTGGGGACCGTTGCCATGGGTGATGACCACGTTCCAGCCGTCCCGGATCATGCCGACGATGTGATGGCACGTCTCCTTGGCGGCGATGTACTGGTCGCGCACCGACTGGTGTTGGGTGTCCTTGATGAGCGAGTTGCCGCCGATGGCCACGACGGCGGTGCGGCGATGCGGGCTGTCCACCGTCAGCACATCGTGAGGGCCATGGCGGCCTTCTGGCCGTGCAGGCGGTTCTCGGCTTGGTCGTAGACAGCCGACTGTGGTCCGTCGATGACCTCGTCGGTCACCTCGACGTTGCGGTCCGCCGGCAACGGGTGCATGAAGATGGCGTCCTCGCTCGCGGTCTTCATGTGACGAGCGTCAGTCATCCACGACGAGTACTTGTTGATGAGGCGGGTGTCCTCGGCGTCGTCGGGCGTCGTCACCATGGCTCCCCAGCTCTTGGCGTACACGACATCGGTGTCCACGAAGCCAGCCTCGAAGTCGTCCATGAGCTCGAAGGAGGCGTGCCCGATGCGAGCGTTCTCTTGCGCCTGCTCGACGATCTCAGGCATGAGGGCGAACTCCGGCGGGTGCACGAGGCGAACATTCATCCCGAAACGGGGCAGGAGCAGCACCAGACTCTGGGCGACGCTGACCGGCTTCAGGTACGACGGGTCGTGCGCCCAGCTGACCGTGGCGGTGCGTCCCCGTGGGTCGCCGAACCGCTCGATGATCGTCATGAGGTCGCCCAGCGCCTGGTGCGGGTGATAGACGTCGCACTGCATGTTGAGGACCGGGACCCGACTGGCTTCGGCGACGTCGCGCAGGTACTGGTTCCCCACGCCCCAGTCGCAGTGCCGGATGGCGAGGCCGTCGTTGTAGCGGCCCAGGATCTCGCCGATCTCCTTCGGCGTGTCGCCATGAGCGATCTGGGTGGTCCGGCTCTCGATGAACTGAGCGTGGCCCCCGAGCTGAGCCATGCCTGCTTCGAACGATGCCCGGGTCCTGGTGCTCGAGAAGAAGAACAGCATGGCCAAGACCTTGTCGCGAAGCAGCGGGTGCGGGATGCCGAGCGCCCGCTCGCGCTTCAGGTGGAAGGCGACGTCGAGCAACGTGTCGACTTCGTCCTTCGTCCATTCCTGCAGGTCGATGAGGTCACGTCCGCGAAGGTGGGTTTGCATGTCTTTACTCCGTTGCTCCGAGTACGAGGGAGAGAAGCGACATCCGCATGACGACGCCGTTGAAGGCCTCGACCCAGTAGCGGGCGTGGCGAGTGCTGTCGACGTCCGGGGGCAGTTCGTCCATGCGGGGAAGCGAGTGCAGGATGATGGCGTCGGACTTGGCCTTGGCGCCGAGCAGCTCGCGCGTCACCCGGTAGGCCGCCGGTGTTCCAGCGTGTTCGGTGCTCGCCTCCACTCTCGACTGGGTGTAGTCCGCCTGCACGACGGGCTCCATATAGATGACGTCGGCGTCGGCGATGCAGGCCTCGACGCTCTCGACCTCGCGGTACTGCACGTTGCGCTCGTCGAGCTCCGATTTGAACTCGGCCGTGAGCGACATGTCCTCGGGCGAGACCACATATCCCTCGAGGTCGAATTGCGACATCGCGTAGAGAATCGAGTGCATGGTGCGCATGCGCATGTCGCCGACGAGGCACACCTTCAGTCCGTCGAGCGTTCCCTTGGACTGCCAGATCGTATAGAGGTCCGTCAGCACTTGGGTGGGGTGCTCGCCCCAACCGTCGCCGCAGTTGATGACCGGTACCGAGGCCCACTTCGCAGCCTCGGCCGGCGCGCCCTGCTGGAAGTGCCGCATGGCGATGACGTCGCCGTAGTACTCGAGCATGTGGACCGTGTCTTTGATCGACTCCTGGTAGAAGTCGCCGGCACGCGTCATCTTGGCGTCCGAGAACCCGAGAACGTGGCCGCCGAGCCGGTGCATCGCCGCCTCTGTGGCAAGACGAGTCCGCGTGCTCGGCTGGTAGAAGGCCGTGAGCAGCGTCTTGTGCTTGAGGAGGTCACCGTTGCGGCGCTCGGCCGCGTACGGCCGTAGCCGGTCGGCGACACGAAATATCTGGAAGAACTCCTCGCGTTCCATATCTTTGAGGGACAGGATGTCCCGACCTACGAAGCTTCTCATGAAAGCATCTTGCCTGTTCGCGGACCTGTCGGACTAGGGCCATTCGACCCGTTTGTCCGCCAGAGGTCACCGTTACAGTTGCCGGGGTCGAACGCGGAAGCTTGCGCGGCAACAGTCGACGCAAAGGAGTTGCACGGTGACCCAGCACGAGCAAGCGTCACGGTCGCTGTGGGTCCGCGGGGCCACCATCGTCGATGGCAGCGACTCCGACCCCTTCGTCGGCGACGTCGTCGTGAACGAGGCCGGCCTGATCGTGTCGGTCGGCCCACCGTTGCACCAAGCTCCGTTCGCCGTCGCGGCAACGCTGGACGGAGCGGGTCGCGTGCTGGCTCCTGGCTTCGTCGATCTGCACTCCCACTCGGACCTCTACGCCATGTTCCGCGACACCCCGGGCAACCCGCCCATCGGTGATTCGCCCAAGCTCGTGCAGGGCTGCACCGCTCAAGTCTTCGGGCAGGACGGGATCTCGGCGGCGCCCGTCTCCGAGGAGGATTTGGCCGACCACGTCGCCTTCCTCGCCGGCCTCGACGGCTCCATCCCACCGGAGGCTTGGACGTGGCGCACCTTCGGCGAGTACCGCCGAGCGGTCACGTCAAGCTCGGCCACCCGCACGGCCTTGCTCGTCGGCCACGCCACGATCCGGCGCCTCGTCATGGGAGATGTCGCCCGCGAAGCCACGGCGGCCGACATCGCCGCCATGCAGGAGGCCTTGGCCAGGGCTCTGGACGAGGGAGGCAGGGGTTTCTCGTCCGGGCTGGTCTACGTGCCGGCCGCCTACGCGACGACCGATGAGGTGGCAGCCCTGTGCGAGGTCGTCGCCGCCCGAGGCCTGCCCTTCTTCGTTCACGTCCGCTCGGAGAGCGACCGCGTCGTCGAGGCGACCGACGAGGTTCTCGAGGTCGCTGCGCGGACCGGCTGCCACCTCCACTACAGCCACATCAAGGCAGCCGGCCGGGAGAATTGGCACAAGGCTGCCATCCTGATCGAGCACATCGCTGCCGCCGAGGAGGCCGGCGTCGACATCTCTGCCGACGTCCACCCCTACGTCGCAGGCTCCACTTCTGCCATCGTCTTGCTTCCTCCCTGGGTGCAGGACGGCGGGCACGAAGCCGCCATCGCTCGCTTGTCCGAACCCGCCATCCGGCAGCGGCTCCGATCCCAGCTCATGGATGACACGACATCGTGGGACAACTGGTGGCGCTTCTCGGACGGCTGGGACGGCCTCAAAGTGGCGAGATCACGTCAGAGCGACCTCATCGGGACGTCGTTCGCCGAGGTCATCGCGGCTGCCGGCGTCAGCGACCCGAACTCGCAAGAGGGCTTCGACGTCATCTTCGACCTCCTTGCCAGCGAGAACCTTGGCATGTCGCTCGTCTCGTTCAACAACATCGAGGCGAACGTCGCCCGCTTCATGAGCCTGCCCTACACCTCGATCGGAACCGACGCCGTTGTCGACCACGGGGGCCATCCGCACCCGCGCCTGCACGGCACCTTCCCACGGGTGCTGGGGCGTTTCGTACGCGAGCTCGAGGTCATGGATCTGGCCGAGGCGGTTCGTAAGGTGACCTCGCAAGCAGCCGCCGTCGTGGGCTGGGGCGGCGTTCTCGGCGAGGTTCGCGTGGGGCTGCCGGCCGACCTCGTCCTGTTCGATCCCGACGAGATCGCCGACCGGGCGACGTTCGAGTCACCGTGGGAGTATCCCGTTGGCATCGACGGCGTCTGGATCGCCGGGTGGCGGATGGTCGCCGGCGGCGATCTCACAGCCGGCGCCGATGTCGTCGCCGGTGAACCGCAGACGAGCCTCAACGACGCACCCTGACCGGGTGAGGGGGCCTCAGGCGTCCCCGATCGCCTCAATCAGCGAACTGTGCCGAGCGCAGCGCGAGCAACGTAGTGCCCCCATCCGGCCTCGCCTTCGAAACGACCGTCGTTCGCGACCACTCGGCCCCGGCTGAGCACGAGCTCGGGCCACCCGATCGCCACCCTGCCCTCGTAGGGCGAGTGGTCGACGGCCATGTGCAGGGCTGCGGCGTCGAGCGACTGGCGGCGCTCCGGATCCCACACGACGACGTCCGCGTCGGCGCCGGCGGCGAGCGAACCCTTGGCTGGCCAGAGGCCGAAGATCCTGGCTGGCGCCTCGGCGCACAGCCGCACCCAATCCACCGCCGTGATCCTGCCGGCGCGGACTCCTTCCCACACGAGGCCGAGGCGCGTCTCGATGCCGGGGAGGCCTCCGGGGATCTCGGTGAAGTCGGCCGCACCGCCTGGCCGGCCCACGACACCGGCTCGGCGATCCGCCCGTGTGAAGGGGCAATGATCGGTCGCCACGGTGTCGATGCCTCCGTCGGCCATGGCTCGCCAGAGGGCTTCTCGGTGCCAGCTGTCGCGCAGCGGCGGCGTGCACACGAAGTCGACCGCGTCCGGGCCTTCGAGGCAGGCGGTGTCGAGGAACAGATACTGCGGGCACGTCTCGGCCCGGACGTCGACGCCACGGGCGCGGGCTGCAAGGACCGCCTCGAGCGCCGGAGCCGACGAGACGTGCACGATGAGGATCGAGGCGCCGGCGACTTCGGCCAAAGCGCAGGCCCGTCCGACCGCCTCGGCTTCGAGCACCGCCGGGCGAGTACGGGCGTGCTCGATCACGGCCGTCCTGCCGGCTGCGAGCGATTGGCGCCGCAGCTCGTCTACGGCACTCCCGTTCTCGCAGTGGAGCGTGACGAGCGCGCCATTGCGGCGAGCTGCCTGCATGAGGCGCAGCACCGTGCCGTCGTCGACCTGCAGCCGGTCGGGGTAGGCGAGGTACAGCTTGAACGACGTGATACCAGCGTCCACGCCTGCCCCCACGATTCCGTCTTCGACGGCTTCGGTGAAGGTGAGGTGCAGGCCCCAGTCGATCGCAGCGATCTCCGCCCAGGATCGCCAGCGTGCGACCGTCGACATGGGATCCTCGCCGCGGGCGACCGTCACGTAGTCGACGATGGTCGTCGTGCCGCCCATGGCGGCGGCTCGCGTGCCCGTGAAGAAGTCGTCGGCCACGCGTACGGCTCCGACAGCCATGTTCAGGTGCGTGTGGGCATCGACGCCGCCCGGCACGACGAGCTTGCCGCTGGCGTCGTGGACCGTCTCGCCGGGCAGAGGGTGGAGCCGTCCCACCTCGGCAATGCGCCCGTCGGTGGCGACACGCAGGTCGGCGAGGCGCTCGCCGTCGGCATCGACGACAGTGCCGTGCCGGATCAGCATGTGACTGGCTTCGCCCTCACGCCCAGAGCCGGCGCGCCCGCCGGGCGAGCTCGACATGGGCAGCGCCCAGATCGAGACCGACCAGCTCGCCTTCGGTGACGATGGGCTGGCCCCCCACGAGCAAGTGGCGCACGCGACGGTCCGGTCCGAGCACGAGGCCGGCGACGGCATCGGCGACGTCAGCGAGATCGTCCCCCGGCCACACCGCCACGTCGGCGACCTTGCCCGGTTCGAGACGCCCCAGCTCGGGGCGGCCGAGACACCGTGCGCCGCCGGCGGTGCCAAGCTCGAGGGCATCGGCCGGGGAGAAACAGTCCGACCGGCCGTCTCGCAGACGGGCGAAATACAGGGCCTGCCGCATCTCGCCTTGCAGCACGCCGGTTTCGTTCGAGGCAGCCCCGTCGACGCCGAGCCCGACGGCAGCCCCCGCCCTGAGGAGCGGTCGCACCGGGCAGATGCCCGAGCCGAGCCGGCCGTTGGAGCTCGGGCAGTGGGCCACGCCGGCACCGGCGGCACCGATCCGCCGGATCTCGTCAGCGTTGAAATGAACGCCGTGGGCGAACCACACATCGGGCGCCAGCCAGCCGAGGCGCTCGATGTACTCGAGGGGGCGGCAGCCGAAACGAGCCAGGCTGTCGCGTTCCTCGTCCACCGTCTCGGCAAGGTGCGTGTGCAGGCGCAGCCCCAGGCGACGAGCGAGGGCCGCCGACTCGTGCATCAGCTCGGTGCTCGTGGAGAACGGGCTGCAGGGCGCCACGACGACGTTCACGAACGTGCCGTCGTGCAACCGCCCCGCCACCGCTTCGGTGGAGGCAAGGATCGCTTCGACGTCCTCGACGATGTCGTCCGGCGGCAACCCGCCGGCGCTTTCGCCAAGATCCATGGACCCGCGCGACAGATGGAGCCGGACGCCGATCGTGCGGGCGGCGGCGGCGATTGCGTCAAAGACGGAGTCGTCGCCGTGCGGGACGACGTAGTGATGGTCGGCGACCGTGCTGGCACCGCTCAGGGCCAGCTCACCAAGGCCGACGGCGGCGGCGGCGGCGACATCGGGAACCGACAGCTCGTTCCAGACCGGGTACAGCTCCTGCAGCCAGCCGAACAGGTCGCAGCCCGTCGCCCGGCCTCGGGTCATCCACTGGTAGAGGTGATGGTGGGTGTTGAGCAGCCCGGCGGTGACGATGTCGCCATCGCATCGAAGAACACGGTCGCCCGCCACCGCGGCCACGGACCCGACCTCGGTGATGAAACCGTCCTCGATCGCTACATCGCCCGGGTAGCGGGCGCCCCGGATCACCAGCCGGTCTTGCCCGCTCACCTGCGGGCTCCTGTGAACAGGACGAGGGCGCTCTCGCCGGGGCCGATCACGCCCCGTTCACGCAGCGCCATCAATCCGGCCAGCCCCGACGACCCGGTGGCATCGACCTCGATGCCCGTCGCCTCTGCGGCGATGGCATTGGCATGCTCGAGCAGCTCCTCCCCTACGACGACGGGTCGTCCCCCCGTAACGAGCATCGCCTCGACGACAGCCAGCCAGTCATAGGTCTCGTCATCGAGGATCCCGTGAGCGATGCTGTGGGGAGTCGTTTCCCATGGCCACATGAACTCGGACCGGCGCTGGGCGGCCTGACGAAGTGCTCGGTGGATCGGATCCGGTCCGGTCTTGTCGTCCAGAAGCGCCTTGACTCGGTCGAAGGCTCGCTTGAGCGGCCAGGCACCCTCGGTCTGGACCGTGTGAAAGCGGGGCGGCCGTTCGATGACGCCGAACGTGGCGGCCTCGGCGAACGAAGCCGCCACCGCGCTCGCGAGCGCACCTCCCCCAACCTGGACGACGACATGGTCGAGGGGCGTGTCGGAGGCCACCAGATCGGCGACAACCTCGTAGCCGAGCGTCTCGCCCCCTTCGATGGCCAACCCGTTCTCATTTCCCTGGCAGGTGAAGGGCAGGGCGCCCGCGGCGATCGCCGCTCGCATGGCGTGATAGGTGGGGTCGCCGCTCGTGGACTCCTGGCGCACACAGACCGAGACGGTCGCTCCGAGGGCGGCGAGACGCTCGACAACGGAGGGGTCGGCGTCGGTCGGGACGAACACGTGGAGCTCCCGCTCGCCTGCGGCCGCCACGACCGCCGCCGCCAGCGCAGCGTTCCCACAGCTCGCGATCGCGAGCGGTCGCCGGTCGCCGGCGTCGATCAGGCCGATCCGTTCGGCGACTTGGAGGTGGACGAGCAGCCCGAAGAGGTGGCGGCCTTTGTGGGAGCCGGCAACGTTGCCAGTCTCGTCTTTCACGAGCAAGGGGCCGAGCAGGCCAGCCGCCTCGGCGAGCCCCGGCTCATGCCGGAGCGGCGTGGTGAGAAAACCCCGACCGTCAACCTTGGCCACCGCGTCGTCGAGGTCGCTCACGAGCTCGACAAAGGCGTCGTCCCCGAGCCCGCCGGCGATGGCGAGATGGTGGGCGTGCAGCAGCGTCCGGAACCGTATGAACGGGTTGGCGTCCCCTGTGCCGCCCGGGAACACCAACGTCTCGGCGTCGAGCACACGGTGCACGACGTGATCGGCGCCGTCGTCCCGGTGCGGGCAGGCAAACGGATAGGGCTCGAGCGCCTCGAGCGTTGTGCCGCACCCGCGGCACACCATCAGGCTCGGGAGCTCGTCGTGTGTCACAGCTTGGCGAGAACGCCGGTGCGGCCGTTGAACTCCTCGATCATCTCGTCCCAGACGCCCACCATCGGCCGGATTCCTTCCCAGAAGCCCGCCTCGTGCCTCGACCGGAACTCCTCCACCGGCACGCCCTGCTGCTCGACCCAGGTGAAGTAACCGAGGTTGAAGATGCGCTCGCGCTCGGCCCGGCCGAGCTCGAGCAGGTTATCGACGCCGATCCCGGCGAGGTGCTCGCCGAAGATCTCGCCGGCCGCGACCTCGTCGAACCCGTTCGGGAACTGCTTGGCGAGGGCCAACTGCCGCTCGCTCTCGTACATCGTGGCCCCGTCGGTGGCGACCGTCATGACGACATCGTTCGGACCGAGCCCCTCGTACTTGGCGAGCTTGATGGCCGCAAGCACGTTGCAGATGCTGGAGAGCCCGAACGAGTTCAGCGCCTCGAGCGTCGTGACCGGAACGTGATGGCGGCCGGCCAGGAGGCGCCTGCCCACGTCGGTGTTGAACAGGATGTTCAGACGGTCCGTCGATCGGTCGGACACAGCAACCACGAAGTCGGTGTTCATCACGTTGTGGATGAGCGGGATGTGCTTGTCGCCGATCCCCTGGATGTTGTGCTCGCCGAAGCCGTTGTTCAGCATCGTCGGGCACTCGAGGGCTTCGACGGCGACGATGGCGGAGCCGAGGTGCTCTTTCAAATAGTCGCCGGCTGCGATCGTGCCGGCCGAGCCCGTTGCCGAGACGAAGGCCCGCATCCGGAGCGCCTCCCCACCGTCGGCCACCATGGCAGCGAAGATCTCCTCGATCGCCCGGCCTGTGGCGTGATAGTGAACGAGGTAGTTGCCGAACTCGGAGAACTGGTTGAAGATCACGTTGGCGCTGTCAGCAGCCATCCGGTTGCACTCGTCGTAGATCTCCTTGACGTTGCTCTCGGTCCCAGGCGTCCGCACGATGTCGGAGGGATCGGCCACCCAGGACTCGAGCCAGTCGAAGCGCTCACGACTCATGCCCTCCGGCAGGACCGCGACACCCCGGCAGCCCATGAGTTTGGAGATGGCGACACCACCTCGGCAGTAGTTTCCCGTCGACGGCCAGATGGCACGGTCTCGCGTCGGGTCGAACTGCCCGGTGACGACACGAGGGGCCAAGCAGCCGTAACTCGCCAGCACTTTGTGAGCACCGATCATCGGGAACCGGTTCGCCAAGGCGACCACGACGCGCGCCTCGGTCCCGGTCAGCTCGGGCGGCAGCACGACGTGCTCGGGCACGCTCACGATGCCGGTTCGGGCGGCATCGTTGTGCCAATGCACGCGGAACAAGTTGAGCGGGTGGGCCTCGTCAGGGCCGATGGCGGCGAGCCGGGACCGCACCACATCGGGTGCCGCGGACGGATCAGCCAACTGTGCGAACGTAGGCAAAGCGATCCCCCGCTCGCGAAAGCGCTCCACGGTCCGCTCGTACACGGCCGAGTCGACGACATCCTGCTCGAGCCCTAACCGCTTCATTCGGCACCTCCATCCATGGCTTCGTCGCCATCGTCGTGCGGGACGCTGCGCGTCTCGCCTGCCAATTGTTCGTAGTACTGCCAGCGTTCGTCGACATCTGCCTGAGCCAGTGCCAGCAAATGGCGGCTGTGCTCCGGGTCGTCGTGAGAAAGCGTCGAGAAACGCAACTCCGCCAGCTCGAAGTCGCGCACCGGGATGCTCGGGGGTTTCGAGTCGAGCTGGAACGGCTGTGTGCCGGTCGCCGGGCTGGGGTGGTACCGGTACAGGGGCCAGTGGCCGCTGTCCACGGCGGCTTTCTGGTGCTTCATCGAGGTGGACATGTCGATCCCATGGGCGATGCAGGTGCAGTAGGCGATGACCAGTGACGGCCCCGGCCACGCGGCCGCTTCGAGGAGGGCTCGCACCGTCTGCAGGTCGCCGGCGCCGAGGGCGACCTGGGCGACGTAGACGTCGCCGTAGCCGCGGGCGACGGCGCCGAGATCCTTCTTCGAGGTCGCCTTGCCGGACGTGGAGAACTTCGCCGTCGCACCTCGCGGCGTCGCCTTCGACGCCTGTCCTCCGGTGTTCGAGTAGACCTCGGTGTCGAGCACCAACAGGTTGACGTTACGACCCGAAGCAAGCACGTGGTCAAGGCCCGAGAAGCCGATGTCGTAGGCCCAGCCGTCGCCGCCGACGATCCAGACGACTTTCTCGACAAGGTTGTCGGCCAGGCTCTTCAGGCGCTCGGCTGCCGCGCTCGACCCGGTGACGGGATCCTCGAGCCGTTCCTTCAACTGCTCGACGAGGGCGCGTTGGGCGGCGACAGCGACCTCATCGGTCGATTCGGCCACCGTCGGCGCCAGCAGCCCGTCCGCCAGTCCGTCACCGATCATCGGGCGGAGCTCCTTCACGAGCTCACGCGCCTCGGCCTGCAGCCGCTCGACCCCGAGACGGAGTCCGAGGCCGAACTCGGCGTTGTCCTCGAACAACGAGTTCGCCCAGGCAGGACCGCGCCCCTTGTCATCAGTCGCCCACGGTGTCGTCGGGAGGTTGCCACCGAAGATCGACGAACAGCCGGTGGCGTTGGCCACGATCATGCGGTCGCCGAACAGCTGGGAGAGCAGCTTCAGGTAGGGCGTCTCGCCACATCCCGAGCAGGCGCCGGAGAACTCGAAGAGCGGCTGCAACAGCGACACCCCCTTCACCGTGTCGTGGCGCACGAGCTGGCGGTCGATCTCCGGGATCGCCCGGAAGAAGTCCCAGCGCGGCCGCTCGGCCGCTCGCCGGGGCTCGGCTGGCGTGAGATCGAGGGACTTGTGCCCGATCTCGGTTTTGCTGAGGGCGGGACACACGTCCACACAGAGCCCGCAACCCGTGCAGTCGTCCGGTGCCACCTGCACGCTCAAGCGGTGACCGGGCAGGTCGTGCGAGCGGAACGGCTTCGACTGGAAGCCGTCAGGAGCGCCCTCGAGTGCCTCCGGCAGGTACACCTTCAGACGGATGGCGGCGTGCGGGCACACGATGGCGCACTTGCCGCAGTCGGTGCAGAGGTCCTCGTCCCAGACCGGAAGCTCCTGTGCGATGGCACGCCGTTCGAAACGCCCCGTGCCGGTGGGGAACGTGCCGTCCACGGGCATGGCGCTCACCGGCAGTAGGTCGCCTTCTCCAGCCAGCAGCCGTGATGTCACGTGGCGGACGAAGACGGGAGCGCCGGCGGCGATCGGTGGCATGCGGTGGACCGGAGAGGTCGCTCGAGCCGGAACCTCGATCTTGGTGAGGTTGGCGAGTGCCTGGTCGACGGCGGCGAAGTTGCGGTCGACCATCGCCTGGCCGCGGCGACCATAGGCCTTCTCGATGGCAACCTTCATGAGCGACATCGCCTCGTCGGCTGGCAAGGCCCCCGAGAGGGCGAAGAAACACGGCTGCATGACCGTGTTCACCCGGCCACCGAGCCCGACCTCGCGGGCGATCGAATAGGCGTCGATGGCCGAGAAGGACAGCCGCTTGTCGATGATCTGCTGTTGCACCTCGAAGGGGAGGTGATCCCAGACCTCCGCCGGAGGGTAGGGCGCGTTCAGCAGGAACGTGGCGCCAGGACGGGCGATGTCGAGGATCTTCATCTTCGCCAGCAGGGCAAAGTCGTGGCAGGCAACGAAGTCCGCTTGCTCGATGAGGTAGGTCGAGCGGATCGGCCCGGCGTCGAACCGCAGGTGTGACACCGTCACCGAGCCGGCTTTACGCGAGTCGTAGACGAAATACGCCTGCACATTCAGATCGGTATTGTCGCCGACGATCTTGGCCGAGGATCTGGCTGCGCCGACGGTTCCGTCCGAACCCAAGCCGAAGAACACCGCCTGAACGGCGCTCCGTGGCACCGCGAAGCTGGCATCGGGCGCCACGGACAGGTGGCTGACGTCGTCGTCGATGCCGACGGTCAGGTGCGGGCGGTGGGTCGGCTGCTTCAGCTCGTCGAAGATGCCCTTCACCATCGACGGGGTGAACTCCTTGCTGGAGAGCCCGTATCGCACGCCGAGGATGACAGCTGGCTGCTCGCAACCAGCTTCGGCCAAGGCAGTCCTGACATCGAGATAGAGCGGCTCGCCGGTGGCACCGGGCTCTTTCGTGCGATCGAACACGGCAATCGAACGCACGCTCTTCGGCAAGGCTGCGACGAGCTCGGCCGCCGGGAACGGCCGAAACAGCCGCACCGTGAGCAAACCCACCTTCTCGCCGTGCAGGACGAGCTCACGCACCGTCTCGCTGACGGCGCCCGCACCCGAGCCCATGATCACGACGACGCGGTCCGCCTCTTCGTCGCCTTCGTAGTCGACCACGTGATAGCGGCGGCCCGTGCGGTCGGCGAGCTCATCCATGACCTGGCCGACGATGCCCGGTACGGCGTCGTAGAACGGGTTGACGGCTTCGCGCGACTGGAAGAACACGTCGGGGTTCTGCGCCGAACCGCGCAGGACCGGGTGGTCAGGCGTGAGGCGCCGCGCCCGATGAGCAAGGACGTCGCCCTCCCGAACCAGCGCCCGGAGGTCCGCCTCGGCCAACAGGGCGATCTTGTTGACCTCGTGCGACGTGCGGTAGCCGTCGAAGAAGTGCAGGAACGGCACGCGGCTTCGCAACGTGGCCGCGTGAGCGACCAGGGCGAAGTCGTGGGCTTCCTGCACCGATGAGGCCGACAGCATCGCCCAGCCCGTCGTGCGTGCCGCCATGACGTCGCTGTGGTCCCCGAAGATCGACAAGGCGTGGGTTGCAACGGCGCGGGCTGCCACGTGAATCACTGCCGGCGTGAGCTCGCCGGCGATCTTGAAGAGATTCGGGATCATCAAGAGAAGGCCCTGGGAGGCCGTGAACGTCGTGGCCAAGGCCCCCGACTGGAGCATGCCGTGGAGGGCGCCGGCTGCTCCAGCCTCGGACTGCATCTCGATGACCTCAGGGACGACACCCCAGAGATTGCGGCGGCCGGCTGCCGACCAGGCGTCGGCGTGCTCGCCCATGGGCGTAGCCGGCGTGATCGGGTAGATGGCGATTGCCTCACTCAGGGCGTGAGCGACGCGGGCAACCGCTTCGTTGCCGTCGATGCACGCGGAGGTCATCGCCTCCGCGTGCCCTTCGGCGTCGCCGTCGGCGGCTCTCTCCTCGGTTTCCTCCAAGCCGTCGATCACGCGCTCTCTCCCTGTTGGTCCGGCCGCTCAGATGACGGCTTCGTCGATCATGGCGTCTGCGACCTTCACAAATCCGGCGATGTTCGCACCGACGACGTAGTCACCGGGCTTGCCGTATTGCTCGGCGGCCTCGCGGGCATGGGCGTGGATCGCAGCCATGATCGAGTGCAGGCGCTCGTCCACCTGCTCCCTTGTCCACTGCAGGTGGAGGCTGTCTTGCGACATCTCGAGACCAGAGACGGTCACGCCTCCGGCATTGGCCGCTTTGCCGGGCCCGAAGAGGACGCCGCCACTGCGGAACTGCTCGACTCCGTCCGGCATCGTCGGCATGTTGGCACCCTCGGTGACGGCAACGATCCCGTTGCCGACAAGGTTGGCGGCGTCCTTGCCGTTGATCTCGTTCTGGGTCGCTGACGGGAAGGCGCAGTCAGCCGGGACGGCCCAGAGCGGGTTGGCGTCGCCGCCGGTGGCAGCCGTGAACGTCGCTCGGGGGTACTGGGCGGCGTACTCGGAGATGCGACCGCGCCGGAGGTTCTTCAAGTCCATGACGAAAGCCAGCTTCTCCTCGTCGATGCCGTCGGCGTCGTAGACGAAGCCGCTCGAGTCGGACAAGGTGATCGGCTTGGCGCCCATGGCGATGAGCTTCTCGGCCGTGTACTGAGCCACGTTGCCGCTGCCCGAGACGAGACAAGTCTTGCCCTGCAGGCTCTCCGAGCGGGTGGCGAGCATCTCCTCGGCGAAGTAGACGGCGCCGTAGCCAGTCGCTTCCGGGCGCACGAGGGAACCGCCCCACCCGTAGCCCTTCCCCGTCAGCGTTCCGCCGAACTCGTTGGAGATGCGCTTGTACTGGCCGAAGAGGTAGCCGATCTCGCGAGTGCCGACGCCGATGTCGCCCGCAGGCACGTCGGTGTACTGACCGATGTGGCGGAACAGCTCGCTCATGAAGGACTGGCAGAAGCGTCGGACCTCGGCGTCACTGCGGCCCTTCGGGTCGAAGTCGGAGCCGCCTTTGGCGCCGCCCATCGGCAATGTCGTGAGGGAGTTCTTCAACACCTGCTCGAAGGCGAGGAACTTCAACAGCCCGAGGTAGACAGTCGGGTGAAAGCGCAGACCGCCCTTGTAGGGGCCGATGGCGCTGTTCATCTGCACGCGAAAGCCGCGGTTGATCTGGATCTCGCCCTCGTCGTCGACCCACGGCACGCGGAAGATGATCACGCGCTCCGGCTCGGCCATTCGCTCGAGGATCTTGGCTTGCTCGTACTCGTGATGCTCCGCCAGAACAGGTGCGAGCGACGTGTAGACCTCGTTGACGGCCTGGTGGAACTCCGCCTCGCCAGGGTTCTTGCGCTCCACTTCGCTGAGTACGCGTTCGATGTAGGTCATGCTCTGGCTCCCTTCTGCTCACGTCTTCCGACCCGTGCTCGCAAGCATCGAGCGCGCAGTGCAGCTGAAGCGCTCGCGGCCCCGAGTGGGACCGGTCGTCGGCCGGTCGGGGCGGATTGCACTTGGACGACGAAGGCAGAACTTGGACTCGGTGTCGGAGAGCTCATCCACGACACCTTTCGAGTCATGAAACCATGATGCGGGTGCCCCGGAGCCAGGGCTAGGGCCGAAAGTCCCCGCCACGTGGGACTCCGGCCCAAGAGGCCGTCCCGCAGCCGGGACTCGACCTCGCGCGTGCTAAGCCTGTGACGGATCGACCGCCGCCTGTCGCAGCCGCCTGCGACGCCGGCACGAGGAACTGACGAGTGCTGATGAGACGTGAGCCGGACGAGCCCGACGAGCCCGATACGACACTGCTCGGTCCGAGATGAGCTCGTCCCGACAGGCTCCCGGACGCCCTCTGCAGGTGCCGACACTGGAGGATCTCGGCGACGTATCGGGACGGGCCGTCCTCGTTCGCGGTGATCTCGACATCCGCCGATACGACCCTGATCGGCCCGCCCACCGGCGACGGCTCGACGTTCTCGTGCCCACGCTCACCTACCTGGTCGATCACGGTGCTCGCGTCACCGTGTGCGGCCATTCGGGGGACTTTGATCAGGCACCGGATGCGGAGTCCTTCGACCGGATCCGCCAGGCAATCGAGACCCGATGCCCGGGAGTGGCGCTCCGGCCGAACCTTCCATTGCAGGCGGAGCGATCCGGCGATCCCGGCCTCGTCGCCGAGCTCGTGAACGGGCAGGAGCTCTTCGTCAACGAAGCCTTCCAGTGGAGCTGGCTGCCGCTTGCCTCTCTCGTCGGGCCACCCGGCGCCCTACGGTCCGCAGCCGGGCTGCGGCTGGCCGCCGACCTCGAGCTCCTCGAACCCTTCCTCGCTGACGTGCCCCGGCCATTCGTCGTCGTCTTCGGCAGCGACCAATCCCTCGAGCGACTCCCGGGCCTTCGTGGACTCGTGCTGCGCGCCGACGACGTCCTCGTCGGCGGTGCCATGGCGCTGCCGTTCCTCAATGCGATCGGTGCCACAGCGACGAGCGGCGCTCAAACCGAGCTGCTGCGGGAGTGCCGGACGTGTTTCGGGCTCGCCCGCGAGATCCAGCACGACATCCATCTTCCGTCCGACCTCATCTGGGAGCGGACCGACGGCACCGTTGCCCTTACCGCCTCCGGCGAACCGGTCGACGGACTCGTCTCCGACATTGGGCCGGTCACGCGGCTCCGCTTCTCCGAGGTGCTGCAAGGAGCCGGCAGTGTGCTGTGGACAGGTGCGCTCGGGCGGGCCGAGGACCCGCGATTCTCGGTGGGAACGCTGGCAGTCGCAGCCGCCCTCCCTGCGGAGGGACATGTCGTGCTCGGTGGAGATGCCCTCTTCGCTGCGCTCGGCGACGACGTGGCCGGAACGGGCCGGCTCAGCGCCACCGAGAGCGCCGTGGCCCTGTTGAAGGACGGCGACCTGCCGGCGCTGGCAGCGCTGCGCCACAGCCCGCTGACCTGAACGTTGGCCGCCCCATCAGGTTCCGGCGATCACAGGGTTCGCCGGTCACTTGACGGGACGGCCAAGAAGCCAGAAAGTGCGGCGTCGGTGGGCGAGCTCAGAGGCGTTCGTTGCTGATGGGCAACTCCGGCAATGAGGAGCTCGAAGCCGCTTCTTGACGGACGCTCGACACCGAGAGCAGCGCGTACACCACTCCGGCAACGATCATGCCGAACAGCCAGCTGAAGTCGCCCCCGTGCGTGGCATTGGAGAGCGGCCCGGTGTAGCTCGGCACGTAGAAGGCGGCGTCGATCCACATCATGGCTGCGAACATTCCCAGCGCAAGCGACACGAGCGCCTTCCAGTTGAAGCCGCCGTCTCTCCAGTACAGGCCGCCCTTCTTGGCCGCCAAGGACTCGAGGTCGTAACGCCCCCGCCGGAGCAGGTAGTCGACCATGAGAATCCCGAACCAGGGTCCCAGCCACACGACGATGTAGTCGAGGAAGCCGGAGAGGTCGGTATAGAAGTTGCCCTTGAAGATCACCAGAGCCGTGATCCCACCGGAGATGACCGTGTCGACGACGACGCAGCCCCACCGCTTGAGCGGGATCCCGATCGCCTGCAGTGTGACCCCGGAGGAGTACATGTCAATGGAGTTGATGGCGAACAGCTGCGGCAGCGCCAGGATCAAGAACGGCCAGAAGAACCAGCTGTCGAATGACGAGGGCAACCCGGTGACGGCGATGGCCTTCGGGCTGATGAGGTAGGCGGCCGCGCCGAGCAGCTCGAGCAGGATCGACGGGATGGCGGCTCCAAGAGCAGCCGACCAGAAGGTCTTTGCCTTGGAGGTGTCCCGGGGGAGGTAGCGCGAGTAGTCGGCAGCGTTCTCGGTCCACCCGAGCCCTCCGGCTGAGACGATGAGGACGAGTCCCGTCGTCCAGATCCACCACGACGCGTGCTGGTGGATGGCGCTCAGGTGGGCGTGCGGCACGACCAGGATCGCCATGATGGCGAAGACGACGATGAACACGAACGAGAGGTAGCGCAGCACCTTGATGATGGTGGCGTGGCCGAGGAACGGCACGATGAACTGCACCGCCACGGCCGCGATGATGACGAAGACCTTGGCGAGCGTGTCGAGGGTCGTCCCTTCTCTCGAGAACATCGCCTCGATGATGAGCACGATGAGGACGATGCCTTCGACTTCGAAACCGACCTGGGTGAGCCAGTTGAACAGCGAAGGAGCGCGGTTGCCGTTGCGACCGAAGGGAGCCCGGCTGACCATGAAGGCGGTGGTACCGGTCTGCGGGCCAGGGATGCTCGCCCACCCGAGGAATGCGTAGGCGAGGTTGCCGACGAGGATCGCCAGCACGGCCTGCCAGAACGAGAGACCGAAGTACAGCATGAGAGCCCCGTAGACGAGGAACTCGACGTTCCAGATCGCACCGGCCCACATCCAGAACAGACCGGAGGGGCGCATCTTCCGGTCGGAGTCAGGGATCAGCTCGATCCCGCGTTGCTCCAGCTTGAAGGCCTCATAGCCCTCTGTCGACGGTGGCGCATCGAGTCCTAGTGCCCCACCTGCCGGTCCACTGCCGTACCCACCCGTCACAACGCCCGTGCCCTCAGACATCCCGGACCTCCTTGTGTCGGACGAGAATCCCGGAGGGTTCCCTCATCGGCAGATCGTCCAGATACTAGGTTGCCGCGCGCGATCGCGTCTTCTCTAGAGGCGTTGTGCCCTATTTCGAGGCAGTAGCGAGTTCCTGCCGGCCGCCAGATCTACAGTGGCCCTATGGTCGAAGCCGTTGTCCTCGTGAATGCCGCACCGGCTCGTCTGGCAACGCTCGGACGCGAGCTCGCCGATGTCGCAGGCGTCGCTGCCGCCTATTCGGTCGCCGGCGACGAGGACTTCGTCGTGATCGTGCGCGTCGTCAACCACGAGGATCTCGCCGACGTCGTCACCAAGCGGATCGCCGTCCTGGAGGGGATCACGGGGTTGCGGACCCTGATCGCGTTTCGCAGCTTCGGCAACGAGGACGAGCGGTACTTCTAGGCTTCTCAACGGGTCCGCTCGAGTGATACCGACACCCGCGCGAACCGCTCTCGCCGCCCGCACAGTGAGGCCCTTTTGCCCTGGTCGGCCGGTTGGCAGCGGCGGAAACTGTCTTCATGGCAGTTGGGCTGCTTTGCCGTAGGTGGATCGTCAAAGGGGTGCCACTGGCAATGGCGCTGCTGGCGAGCGCCTCTCTGGCGGGCTGCGGTGGACTGGCCGGCATACCGCCCATCACCACGCGGGCCTCGGGGAGCTCGACGACGGCGGTCTCACTCAATTCGAGCACCACGACGAGCACCACGGCAGTGCTGCCGACGACTACGACGACGACGACGCCCGGCCCGCCAGCGCTCGTCCTCGGCGACAGCGGTCCGAGAGTCCTGGCTCTGCAGCGGCGGCTCAGCTCGCTCGGCTACTGGCTCGGGGAAGTCAACGGGCAGTTCGGCGACAGCACTCAGCAAGCCGTCTACGCGCTGCAGAAGGCCGCCGGCATCGGGCGGGACGGGATCGTAGGCCCGATGACACAGGCGGCACTCACCCGTGGGGTCGTCCCGACCCCGCGCAGCACAATTGGCGATGTCGTCGAAGTGGATCTTTCGGACGACCTCATCATGATCGTCGACAACGGCAAGGTCTCGGCGATCCTGAACACCTCGACCGGTGGCGGGTACACCTACGTCGATGGCGGAGTGACGGCCGTTGCCAACACGCCTGTGGGCATCTTTCACGTCTATCGCCAGGTCGACGGGCTCGTGACCGACTCGCTCGGGCAGCTGTGGCGCCCGAAGTACTTCTCCGGCGGCTTCGCCATTCACGGCGATTCCTACGTGCCGGCCTACCCGGTATCGCATGGCTGCGTCCGCGTGAGCAACGAGGCGATCGACTGGATCTGGGCGGACGACCTCATGCCGATCGGCACGGAGGTCTGGGTGTACTGACGTCGTGGTCTCTGGTCCGCAGTCACGACGGCGTCATGATGACCTTCTCCTCTATCGCAGGGGTGACTGGGGGCGGATCGTGAAGACAGCAGCATCAGAAGGAGGCGGTCGTGGGCGAGTCCTCGAATCGGATCGTGGTCGGTGTCGACGGCTCGCCGTGCTCACTGCTGGCGTTGCGATGGGCCCTCATGGAAGCGCTCTCGAGCGGCGACGAGCTGGAAGCCCTCCTCGTGTGGTCGGACCCGTGGAGCATCCTCGGTCCGCCGTCGTTGTTCGGCGCCGGCCGTGAAGGTGTCGCTCGCCTGAAAGAGATGCTGGCCGAGCGCGTGCACCAAGCCGTGGCCGAAGAAGACGCCGGTGCCGTGCATGTCGTCCAGCACGTCGTGGCGGGCGATCCGACCGAGACCCTCGTCGAGCACAGCGCTTCGGCACGGCTGCTCGTGGTGGGCACGAAGGGACTCACGGGACTGCGGCGCTGGATGCTCGGCTCCGTCAGCCAGCGTTGCGCCCAGCTGTCGCACGTTCCCGTCGTCCTCGTGCCCTGTCATGACAAACACGAAGGACACGCCTCGCACGCCTCCTGAAAAGAGGCAGCAATACTGACACTGCGTGGGACAATGGATGCGAGGAGCGACTGGGGCTGCTCCTTGCCGATCGGGCATGCCGGCGTTGCGCGAGGAGGGTTGGTGGTATTGGATCCCGGAAACGGACCTCCTCCGGTGCTGCCTGAGCGCGAGGACCTCCGAATCGAGGCCTTTCGGCTCGCCCTCGACGTGCAGGCCGCAGTTCCGGGGGCTGCCGAGGCCATCGTCCGCCTGCTCGAGACCGGACGCTCGCGCGGCTGGGCCGAAGTGTTCCGAGCCGGCCTCTTCGCCTCGGCCGTGGCTGCCACGACGACCGATTACGAGCGGACGCTCCCGGCCATCAACCGCCTCCTGGCGCAAGCCGAGGCGGACGGCGACGATGCGATGGCCGCCATCGCCCTCGCCATGCGCTCGAGCGCCGATACGAGCGGCGCCACCGAGTTCGCCGGCGTCGATGCCGAGGCCGACCTCGCCCGGGCGACCGTCCTGCTGGAGGCTGGCGGAGGTAACGCTCTCGACCGAATGACGGCTCACAACGAGTGCGCGCAGGCGTACTGCGATCGATGGCTGTGGGAGCTCGGCGACGAGCAGTTCGCCATCGCGCTGGCGCTGGCGCCGGACGACTCGCCTGCGTGGCTGCAGCTCGTGCTGCCCGCGATCGTCTACAACCGGGCGGAGATGCAAGTCGACTGGGCCTGTGCCCTGTTCCAGCTCCGGGACACGGCAGGCGTCGCCGAGCGCTGGCGGACGTTGGCGGACGTGATGACGACCGCGACCAATATCGACATTCCCGACCAGTGGCGATCGGAGCTGCGCGCCTTCGAGCTCCTCCTCGGTGCGATCGCCGGGCACGACACGGCCGGACCCGCCGGCGACCTCCTCGCCCAGCTGGCGCCCGAGGAGCACCCGCGCGCCTGGCCGATCGGTCACCTCCACCTGGCGATCGCCATCAACGAGCGCATCGCCGGCAACCTGCCGGCGGCGATGCGCTCAGCCGAGGCAGCCGTCTCCAACATCGACCCGCACGGATCACCCGATACCTACGACCTCGCCCTGTCGGTCGCCGCCGGCATCGAGGCCGAGGAAGGGCGGGCGGGCGGCCTTCGCTACGGCCTTCGCCAGCTCGACCGGCGTTCCGCCAACCGCGTGGCCGCACTCGGGTCGATGCACTCCCGGCTGCAGGCGGAGCGACTCAAGCAGGAGCACGACCTGCTCACGCGTCACGCACACCTCGACGACCTCACCGGGCTCTCCAACCGCCGCGGTTTCGAGCGGTATCTGGTGGCCGTCGAGCACCAGCGCATCGAGCGCATCGTCCTCCTCGTCGCCGACCTCGACGATTTCAAGGGCGTCAACGACCGGTTCGGGCACGCTACCGGCGACGCCGTCCTCATCACGGTCGCCCGCGTTCTCGAGGCCAGCGTCCGCCAGGCCGACTGCGCCGTTCGCCTCGGAGGCGACGAGTTCGCCGTCGTGCTCGCCGCCGCCGACCTGGAGGTGGCGCGCCTGCGGGCGGAGACGGTGATGGACACCGTCGGCCAGCAGGATTGGGACGCGCTGGCCGCCGGCCTGGATGTCTCGCTCAGCATCGGTTTGGCGGCCGGTGACCTCTCCTCGATCCATGAGCTCATCGCCCAGGCCGACGCCGCCCTCTACGAGGCCAAGGCCGCTGGTGGGCGGCGGATCGTCGCCCACTCGTCCCGCCGCCTGGCCCCGTCCGACGGGCAGGACGCTTGAGCTAGACGTCCAACGGCGCCGGCCTCGACTGGCCGCGCCGAGCTCTCCGCAACGACGCCGGTTCCGGAGATGCGACCCAGGCCGCCGTGCGCTCAGCGGTCCGGAGCGCCCACGGTGTCGTCGTCAAGAGGCCGAGACCGAGCACGAAGGCACCGCAACCGGTGACGAGCCACCAGCCTGCGTGGGTGGCAACAGCGAAGCCCTGAGCGAAGCGCCCACCTGCGAGCGCAGCCGCAGCCGTGGCGCCGACGATGGCGACGCCGAGCGTCTGACCGACCTGGCGGCTCGTCGAAGCCACCGCGCTCGCCACGCCGGCCTGGCTGGGCGGCATTCCCGAGACAGCCGCAACCGTGATCGGCGCATTGACCACGCCAAAGCCAATGCCGAAGACCACGTAGGCAACGAACAGGCGGGTGAACGATGTCGTCGAAGACAGATCGGTGAGCAGCCAGCCTCCGCCGGCCAGGCCGAGGCCCCCGACCACGAGGGATGGGCGGGCACCCACCCGCCCGACGAGGCGACCCGAGACCGGTGAGAGCAGGACGGTCATGCCCGCCATCGGCAGCGTGTCGAGCCCAGCCTGTAGCGACGAGAGGCCCCGGACGTCTTGCAGATAGAGCGTGTTCAAGAACAAGAAACCCGCCAGGCAGACGAACGCCGCTACGGCGATGACACTCGCACCTGAGAACGGAGCGCTCCGGAAGAAGCGCATATCGATCAAGGGCTCTCGCCTTCTCGTCTCGTAGGCGACGAGAGCGACCAAGCTTGCCGTAGCGACCGAGAAGAGGGTGAGAATCGCCGGCGAGGTCCAGCCGCGCCGCGGGCCTTCGATGATGCCGTAGGTGAGCGTCGCCAGCGTGACGATGACGAGCAGCTCCCCGACCGCGTCCAGCCGCCGGGCGACGAGTGCTTTGGACTCGGGCACATAGAGGGCGGTGAGGATGACAGCCGCCAAGCCGACCGGGATGTTCACCCAGAAGATCGAGCGCCAGCCGACAGCTTCGACGAGCAGACCGCCGGTCACCGGCCCGAGCGCCATGCTCACACCCACGACAGCGCCCCAAACTCCGATCGCCTGCGCACGCTCGCGAGGGTCCTCGAAGGTGTTGCGGATGATCGACATCGCCACAGGATTGAGCATCGACCCGCCGACAGCCTGCATCATCCGAAAGGCGACGAGCGAGGCCAGGTTGGGTGCGAGGCTGCAGGCGAGGGACCCGAGGGTGAAGAGCACCAAGCCGAGCTGGAAGACCCGTCGCCGCCCGAAGCGATCGGCCATCGAACCGGACAACATGAGCAGGCTGGCGAGCACGAGCGTGTACGCGTCGACGATCCATTGCAGGCCGGACAGGGTGGCGTGCAGATCTCTCGAGATCGACGGGAGGGCGACGTTCACGATCGTGTTGTCGAGACCGACGATGAACAGGCTCATGCAGCAGATGAGCAGGATGCCGATACGCCGTGCGCGCGAGGCACGAGCCGCGTCGGTGCGCACTGGGGTCCCGGGCACCAGTCCACGGTAGGACGGTGCGCTCAGGCGCGCGGCCGGTCCGACGCCGAATTCCGGCAAGCGCAGGGCACAATGGGAGGGCACGGAGGTGGAGTATGTGGAAGCGACTGTTACTCGCCGTCGACGCCTTCGAGTCGGGTCAGACTGCCGTCGACTTCGCGATCGGCCTGGCGGGCGCCGTCGGCGCCGACGTCTGGGTGCTGCATCTGCGCGAGCTGTCGCGGCACGGTCGGGTCCTCGCGCTCGAGACGCCGGCTGAGTCGCGGCTCGTCGTGGACGAAGCGGTCTTCGCACTCCGGCTCGCCGGCGTCGGTGCCGACGGCAGAGCCGGATCCGTGCTGACCGAATACGTTCCCAAGCGGATCGCCCTCGAGGCGGAAGTCTGTGGCTGCGACGCCGTCATCCTCGGATCACGGCGCCTCCGCGGCTTCGACCGCCTGAGTGGCCGTGCGGTGCGCGAGCGCCTGGTCCGCCTCTGCGCACTTCCGGTCATGGTCGCGCCGCCGCCGCTCGTGGACGGGCTCCACAGCCCCGCTTGGCTCAAGGCGGCGCAGCCGGGCGGTGGCGCCTCGGGGTCCGGATCGCCGTCCCGGGGGGTGCCTTAGCCGTCGTACCCGATGCCGGCTTGCTCACTTGCGGACGCTGACGCCGAGGCATTGACGACCTGCAGATTGTGCTCTGTGACAGATCGAAGCGAGGCGAGGGGCGCTTGCGACAGGCGATCGCAGATCCAGTCCCAGTGCAGTGAAACAACGTCTCCGACCTGCAGAGACTCTGCAAGAGCAACTCCACCCCGAGCACAGCGAACCGTCTCGGAGCTCTCGTCGCCGATGACGAGGCGGTCTTCTCGAAGGGCGAGCCGCCGACTCGTGACGACAGCGGAGTCGCCGTCGATGTGCTCGACGGTCCCCCACCGGATACGACAACGATCGAGGACCATGAGGGGGACTTGCGCGTGACGTGAATGCAGCAGTCCGAACCAGGGGTAGACGGCGAAGACCTGGAAGCTGTGGTGAGCAAGGCCTCCCCCAGTGGCGGCGGACACCGCGCCCGCACCCGCTCCGACAACTCCGGCACGGCGGACGCACTCGGCCAGGCGAGGCGGCGGCACCTGCTCGAGGAGGGCGTTTCCCACCCAATACGCCTCCACGACCCTCTCGTCGAGCGGATCTGAGATGCCATTGCAGTCGGCGATCAAGCACAGGAACA
Organism: Acidimicrobiales bacterium; assembly: GCA_049510975.1. Classification (GTDB taxonomy): domain Bacteria; phylum Actinomycetota; class Acidimicrobiia; order Acidimicrobiales; family Bog-793; genus JAKACA01. Next base: position 47,696 of record JBEKYM010000011.1, on the reverse strand, counting down.
TCCAGGCCCCATCAAAGCGAGCCGCCATCGCGGCCGGATGCTGATGGCCGGAGCCGGATGCCAGCGCGAAGACGGCATCGGAGTCCGGCGGGCCGCAATAGCCAAGGAAGTTCGGCGGGTAGGCATACCGGGAAAAGAGCGCCGCGCCGCGAAGACCCGACGTCGATGCCGGCGAATGTCCGGCGTCGGTCACGGCAGCATCGGCCCGCCGGCACCGAGCTCGATCAGGATGCTGTCAGCCTCGTCCGGTTCCACCCGCGTCAGCGCGAACCCGCTGTGTGCAACGATCCAGTCGCCGGCTCGCAGCGGCGGTCCCTCGTAGGCGAGCAGCGACACCCGGTGGGCCACGCCTTCGACGTCTCGCACCGACACGAAGCCCTCGTCGACATCCTCCAGGACGAGATGGAGGCGACTCACGCACATTGGTCCGCCTCGTTGATCATGTCGAGGACGGCTTGTGCCGCTTCCTGCACCGCTGCAGCCACGGCCGGGCTCAGGTCCTCCCCGAGTCCGAAGGCGCTCCCCTCCACGCCGACCAGCACGACCCTTCCCGGGGCCGAGCCGAGCGAGCGCGCGAGCCGGAGCACATCGTCGAGACCGAGGCCGTGAGTACTGGCCCGACCGTTCAGCCGAGCCGAGCTGGATTCGCCCGACGGCGGATCGAACGTCTCGAGCTCCCGAGTCCTGACCGTGCCGGCGGGCTCGCCAGACCTGGTGGCGTCGACCACGATGGCGAGGTCCGTCCCGTCCCAACGACCGAGCAGATCGAGCGGGTCAGAGAGGGGGGCGATCGTCGCAGCGGCGCCCGTCTGGCTCTCGGCGCCGCTTTGGAGGTGTTCCACTCGACGGACGACTGCGATGCCGACGCCGTCGTCGCCCCGGTACTCGCTCCCGATGCCGGCGACGAGGACCCGGCGCGTCAACTTCGCTTCACCGTGAGGTCGAGGAAGTGAGCCGCACACGAGATACAGGGATCGTGGTTGCGCACGGCCTGCTCACATCGCCAGGTGAGCTCGGCGTCGGAGAGCGACAGCCCTCCGGTGACGACCCTGCGCAGATCCTCTTCGATCGTGAGCTGATTCTGCGAGGTGGGCGGCATGATCCTGGCATTGCGGATCAACCCCTCGCCGTCGAGCTCATAGACGTGCACGAGCAGGCCTCTCGGCGCCTCGGTGGCGCCAGCACCTGTCGCCGCGCTGGGCGCCACGTCAACGGACGCCGGGACCGGCGGCTCGTAAGTCTCCACGAGGCGAAGTGCTTCGTCGCAGGCATAGACGAGCTCGACGGCGCGTACGACGATGCTTTGGAACGGGTTCCGGCAGACGGCCCCAAGTCCTGCCGCCGTCGCAGCCTCGCGCGCCACGGCCGGCAACTGGGAGCTGTTCAGGGCGTACCTGGCCAAGGGACCGGTGAGATACGGCAATCCGTCGAGGCGGGCGTGCAGCGCCGTCGAACGCTCCACGTGCTCCTCGACCGCCACCTCGGCAAAGCCGGCCGGGCTCAAGTCCAGCCCGTCGGACGAGACGACTCGTCCGGAGTCGATGGCGTAGCGGTCCGGGTGCCGGAGGGCGACGAAACGATAGTCGCCTTCGACGTCGGGGAACTCGAAGCCGCCCACCCACGAGACCGTCTCGAGGGCGAGCTCGCGCGCCACTCGCAGGGGTTCTGCAAGGGCCTGCAACGAAGCCACGTCAGGTGCGCGGTAGAACCCGCCGACCTTGACGTTCACAGGATGGACGGCCCGCCCGCCGACGGCCTCCATGAGCAGGTTGCCGATGCGCTTGAGCTGGAGTCCCCGCTCCACTGCTGTCCGGTCCAGCTCTGCGAGCTCGAGAGCATCCTGGCAGCCGAGAAAGTCCGGCGCGTGCAGCAGGTATACGTGCAGCGCATGGCTTTGGATCCACTCTCCGCAGTACAGCAGCCTCCGCAGCGACTCGATGCGGGTGTCCACCGTGACGCCACAGGCGTCCTCGATGGCCGCACACGCGCTCATCTCGTAGGCAACCGGGCAGATTCCGCAGATTCGTGCCGTGATGTCCGGTGCCTCCGTGTGTCGCCGGCCTCGGAGCAGTGCTTCGAAGAAGCGCGGCGGTTCGAAGATGTCGAGGCTGACAGAAGCGACGACATCGTTGCGGATTTCGATGTGGAGGGAGCCCTCGCCTTCCACCCGGGCCAAGGCGCTCACCGCCACCGTGCGGTTCTCGCTGCGCCTACCGTGGGTCATGGGTCAGACTCTCCTCGCGAAACGCAGGGGCATTGGCATTGAAGGTTCGGAACAGCCGCGAGATGTCGACCCGGGTCATGCCGTCCTGACCGAGCCGGGCGGCCAAGGCGGCCGTATTGGCGGTATCGGCCGGGCCGAAGCACCCGAAGCACCCGCGATCGATGCTCGGGCACAGCGCCCCGCAACCGGCTCGAGTGACCGGACCGAGACAGGGGACGCCCTTGGAGACAAGCAGGCAGACCGTTCCCCGCGCCTTGCATTCCTGGCAGACGCTATGGCCCGGGATCGCCGGTCGCCGCCCGGCCAGCTGGGCGGTGATGACTTCGAGAAGCTGCATCTTGTCGATGGGACAGCCGTGCAGCTCGTAGTCGACCGGGACGTGAGCCGAGATCGGTGTCGAGGTGTCGAGGGTGGCGAGGTACTCGGGGTGTGCGTACACGGCGCTGGCGAACTCGCCGCTGGCGGCGAAGTTTCGCAGGCCCTGGATTCCCCCGGCCGTGGCGCACGCGCCGATGGTCACGAGACGCCGCGATGCCTGCCGGACGGCCGCGATGCGCTCGACGTCGTCGGGCGTCGTGATGGAACCCTCCACGAGAGAGAGGTCGTAAGGCCCGGCGACCGTCACCTTCGTCATCTCGGTGAAGTAGGCGATCTGCACGCGGCCGGCGAGCGACAGGAGCTCTTCCTCGGCGTCGAGCAGGCTGAGCTGGCAGCCGTCGCAGGAGGCGAACTTCCACACGGCAAGCGTCGGGAGCTGCTGATCGATCGACGAGGTCATCGTTCCCGCTCCGATACCAGGGACTGTACGTCCAGATAACGAGCTACCGGCCCGTCGCGGCACAGCAACAGCGGGCCGAGTTGACAGTGTCCGCAGAGCCCGATGCCGCACTGCATGTTGCGTTCGAGTGACACGAGTATCCGCTTCGGGTCGACGCCTTCGGCGATGAGCGCCCGAGCAGTGAACCGCATCATGATCTCGGGTCCGCAGATGAGTGCAAGGGCGTTGGGCCGATCGAAGGTTGCCGCCGGGATGAGTGACGTCACGACGCCGACTTGGCCGTCCCATTCCGGCCCGGCGGCGTCGACGGTGACGAGCACCTCGGCGTTCGACTGGCGCCACGCCTCGAGCTCTTCGGTAAAGACGATCTGTTCGGGCGTGCGAGCACCTACGAGCACCGTCAGGCTGCCTCGCGGAGCCCCCGCAGCGGCTCGGCAGGCGACGAGCTCGCCAGCGAGCAGCCGGACGACCCCGCGCAGCGGGGCGAGCCCGATGCCGCCTGCGACGACGACCACGTCGTCGGTGCCGAGAGCCTCCACGCCCCATCCGTTCCCAAACGGCCCGCGTACACCGATCACGGCACCGACCGCGGAGTTGCACAGTGCGTGGCTGACGGCGCCGACGTCGCGCACGGTGTGCTCGACCGGACCGGGCGCACGCGGCGCACTCGAGATCGAGATCGCCACCTCGCCGACACCGAATGCCGTCAGCATGTTGAACTGGCCGGCCCGGAAGTTGTTCGGGCGTCCATCGGGTGCTTCGAGCCACAAGGTGACGACGTCGTCGGTCTCCACACGTCGCCCGACGACGCGGTAGAGGTCCGGCAGGAACGGATCCGCCAGCGGCGGGGAGTCAGTGAGCGACGCGCTCTCCACGGGGAAGATCGCCTCCCTTGCCTGCGGTCCCGGATCCGACTTCGCTCCCCGCCCCCTCGTCGTCCCCGCTCGTGGCGAGTGCGTTGGTCGAGGGGCCGGCTGTGCCGTAGAGGTCCAGCAGGCGAACACGAGCAGCCTGCAGTCGCTCGAGCATGACGGCACCGAACCGCTTCATGAGCTCGTACCCGAACGCTGGATCTTGCTCGGCCTTGGCCCGCAGGCAAGCACCGTCGACGGAGATCGCCCCCACCGCATCGATGGCGCGGGCGTCGAACTGCCAGACATAGGGCGGGAACAACCACGACCAACCCACTACTTTGCCGGCCCCGATCGTCTCGATGACGAGGCGACCGCGACCGGGGTCGTGCACTTCGAGCGCCACACGACCCCGACGGAGCAGGTAGAGCGAATCGGCCTCCCCGCCTTCGGCCAACATCAGGTGCCCGGCCTCGAAAGCGACGTTGTGAGCACAGCCGGCCACGAGGGCGGCGATGTCGCCCGGTAGGCCTTCGAGCAGCGGGTGGCGGGCGACGAGCTGAGCGATGTCATCCGGCATGGTCACAACCCTCCTTGTTCGATGTCACCGTTGCGGTCCGCCTCTCGGATGGCCGCCGCCTCGGCCGTGATGTCGATCCCGACCGGGCACCAGGCGATGCAGCGGCCGCAGCCCACGCAGCCCGAGGTGCCGAACTGGTCGTGCCACGTCGACAGCTTGTGCGTCATCCATTGGCGGTACCGCGAGGCCGTGCTCACACGTACGGATCCGCCGTGCAGGTACGAGTGCTGCAAGTCGAAGCAAGACGCCCACGTCCTCGTTCGCTCCACGGTTCCGGCGAGATCGGTCGTGTCCGACACGGTGCTGCAGAAGCAGGTCGGACACACGAGCGTGCAATTGCCGCAGGCGAGGCAGCGATCTGCCACAACCTCCCAATGCGGGCTGTCGATGTTGCGCGCCAGCAGTTGTGGGAGCCCGACAGTGTCCAGCTTTCGACCCATCTGCTGAACGGCCGCCTCGACAACGGCGGAGCAAGCGGCCGCGTCGATCTCGGTCGAGTCGCGATGAGGGACCTCGGCCAGGACCTCGGCCCCTTCCTCCGAGCCGACGCGGACGACGAACCGGTGCTCGCCCTCGAGCACCTCCGTCACAGCGAGATCGAAGCCCTCCTGAGCGGCCGGGCCGGTCCCCATGGAGTCGCAGAAGCAGGTCCCGGACGGGGAGCCGCAGTCGGCGACCAGAACAAATGTGCCGGCGCGACGTCCGACATAGAGCGGATCCGGCGTGGGCGAATGCGCCAGCACGCGGTCGAGCACGGCCATCGCCGCCAGTTCGCAGGGGCGCGCCCCGACGAGAGCGGTGCGGGCGGGCTCGTCCTCATGGTCCACGATCGTGACGGCCGTCCCCTCGGTCGAGGCGCGCCACAGGATGGACTTTGGCGGGAACGCTTCCGACTTCATCGACTGTGGCCCCACCGCCCAGCCGAACAGCTCCTCGTCATCGCTGTGCCGGAGTGCGTAGGAGCCCGGTGCCTGGGTGTCGTGCCAGCCGACTGGCAGACCCGCCGTGCCTCGAATCTCGCCGAGCATGACGGCGCCATCGCGCACGACCGGTCCAATTGTCCGATAACCACGGGTACGCAGACCGGAAATGACCTGGTCCAGGCCATCTCGGTCGATCACGACGGCGTCTCCGGGCTTCACAGGTTCAGGCTACGACCCTTTCCAGTTGCCGACCATGGTCTTATGTCCTGACCTTTGGCCCTATTGGCGGCCCGCCGTCGGGTCGACACTGAGTACCACGGTGATCCGGGCCCGTCCCGGACGACGAATGGGCCGGATGATGAATGGGAGGGCCGAGATGATCGCGGTGAGCATGCCCGAAGGAGTCCTGCACGCAGAGCGAGCGGACGTGCACTCGAAGGCTCCGGCCGTCTACAGCGCCGGGCGCGTGTGCGCCGAACCCGGGTGCCGCACAGTCCTGTCCATCTACAACAAGTCGAGCTGCTGCGCGGTCCACGGACGCGCCACGGAGATGGCCTATGGCCATCGGGTGCATCGCGGTCGCCGGAACAAGTCACGGCGAGTCGCTGCCTAACTGCCAGGCGAGCGCCTTGCTCACTCGCCTTGCTCACTCGCTGCCTCGGTCTTCGCGTCGTTGACGGGACCTGAGGTCGGAGCGAACGGGACGGCGACGAGTTCTCGGTCGAGTGATCCCCACGGCAGGGCTTTTGTCGCCCTCGTGCCACGAAACGCCGACGGACTCAGCGTCATCGACGACTGGGCGGCCATGGGTCAAACGCAGGACTGCGAGCGGAACCGTGCGATTCGCCGGCGTGAAGGTCCCGGCCTGCAGCACATCGGGCGTTGGGCCATCGACGGAACCGCGCCACCGAGCCACGGACAGCTGTACCGGCCGGGCGACTGCCCGCTCTCGACGGTCGGGTCAGCTCAGTCGGCCAGCTCAGTCGTGCCAGTCAAAGAGCCGACGACGCAGATCGGAGCGCCTCGATGGCCCGCTGCTGACGAACGGTGACGGACCGAAGGGCCAGCAGCTCGGTTCGGTGAACAAGCCGAGGAGTCCGCAGCGGCACGGCCACGGCACCGTCGAGGTGCCCGCAACAGGACGCCGGTAGCACTGCCACGCCCAGACCTCCGGCAACCAGGGAGATCATGGTGAGGAGATCGTGACCGTCGTACGCCGTTCGTCGACCGTGGCCGAGCGCGAGCGGTGACAGGGCGTACACCTCGCTGCCGGCAAGCGACGGGGCGACGATCCAGGGAGCATCGGCGAGCACATCGAGGTCGATGCTCGCTCGGCTGGCCAGCGGGTGGTCGAGCGGGAGCACAACCACGAGGGCGGACTCCGCCAGGGCCGTCGACGCCAGCAGACCTGCATCGGCGAGGTGGAGCGGTTCGTTCGGGGAGGCGATCCCGTCGACGAGGGCCACATCAGCGGTTCCGGAGGCCACTTCGGCAACGGCGGCCCCAGCATCGAGCAAACGGATCCTCACCTGCAGGCGAGGGTCGCTCGACCGCAGGTCGCGAATTGCGATGGCGAGCAGTCCGGGCGCAGCCAGCGGAGACACGGCGACGTGGAGCTCGGCCGTGTCGTGACCGAAGTGGCTGAGCTCGCTGCGAGCCACGTCGAGCCGGAGCAGGATGCGAGCCGCGTGCTCGGCCAGCCGCTGACCGGCGGCTGTCGGTCGTACGGGACGTCGCATGACCAGTTGCTGACCGACTTCGAGCTCGAGGGCCGCCACCTGCTGAGAGATGGCCGACTGGGAGTAACCGAGATCCTCGGCCGCCCTCGTGAACGAGCCGGTGCGAACGACCGCCAACAACGCCCGCAGATCCCGGATCTCCATCGACATAAGTATGACTTATATCGAGATAGCAGAACATCGTTGGACGTTCTCTCGGTGATCGAAGATGATGCTGTCATGAGCTTCCGGCCCGCACGCTCCGCCCCGCCACCCCGCTTGGCCCTCCTCGGCGACCGCTCGCCATCGGTGCAGGCGCACCTCAGGATCCCGATGCTCCTGGACGCCCTCAGCACGAGTGCCGACGAGCCGATCGAGGTGTACTGGCTGCACAGCACCGACGTGGCTACGGCCTCAGACGTCGCCGGGTTCGACGGGCTTTGGGTCATTCCGGGAAGCCCGTACGAGAACCGCGCCGGCGTCCTCTCCGCCATCGAGGCCGCCCGGACCGGCGGCATCCCGTTCCTCGGGACCTGCGGAGGGTTCCAGCACCTGCTGCTCGAATTCGCTCGCAACGTCTGCGGGCTCGCCAGCGTCGACAACGCCGAGGAACGGCCGGACTGCCCTGAGCCCTTGATCGTACCGCTCGATTGCTCGCTGCTCGGGGAGGAGGCAGCGGTGATGATCAGCTCTGGCACGAGAGCCGGGCGCCTCATGGGGGTCGGTCCCACGACTGAGCGCTTCTTCTGCCGCTATGGGCTCAATGCGGACTACCTGGCCACGTTGCAGGAACACGGCCTCGTCTTCAGCGGACGGGACTCCCGCGGTGCACCCCGGGTCGTGGAGCTTCCGGACCTCCGGTTCTACGTGGGCACGTTGTTCCAACCGGAGTTGTCGTCCGACGCCACGTGGGTGCACCCGCTCATCGCCGGCTTCGCTGCCGCTGTGCAAGCTCACGCTGCCGAACCCGAGCGTGCCGAGCTGGCCGGGGCGTCCGACTGATGGCCATCAGCCCCGACACCAAGGACTGGACCTGGGTGCTCGAGCGACCCTGCGTCGAGTGCGGCTTCGATTCCCGCGCCGTAGACCGAGAGCACATCGCTGCGATCCTCCGCGACAACGCCTCCGCCTGGGTCGGTGTTCTTGCTGCCGGCGACAGCGAGACCCTGACCGTCCGCCCGTCCGAGGAGCGCTGGTCCCGCCTCGAGTACGGCTGCCATGTCCGTGATGTGTTCCGTCGTTTCGATGAGCGTCTCGACCTGATGCTCGACACCGAGAACCCCTCCTTCGCCAATTGGGACCAAGACGCCACTGCCGTATCGGGACGTTACGACGAGCAGGACCCTGCGCTCGTCGCTATCGAGCTCCTCGAGGCAGGGAACGGACTCGCCGGCAGGTTCGCCGCAGTGACCGACCACGAGTGGGAGCGCGTGGGCACCCGCAGCGATGGAGCTCGCTTCAGTGTCGAGACGCTCGGCCGATACCTGCTGCACGACATCGTGCATCACCTCACCGACATCGGGGCGCGGGCGCCCGCTGCCGGCGCTTGACTGCCAGCGCCGCAGCCGCGCTGCCTCGATCAGGATTGGCGCGCTGGACCGTCCGGGCGAACAATGCCGGTCTGGAAAGCGAGGACAACGGCTTGCACCCGGTCGCGCAGACCCAGCTTGCCGAAGATCCTGCCGATGTGGGACTTCACGGTCGCCTCGGACACGAACAGGCGGGCGGCGATCTCTGCGTTGGACAGGCCCTCAGCAAGTGCGATGAACACGTCGCGCTCTCGCTCGGTCAGTGCGTCCAATGCCACGGCGGCTGCCGACGGCGCCCCCTCGCCGGCTGGTCTCATGACGTGGGCGTATTCGTCGAGCAAGCGCCGAGTGATGCGCGGTGACACGACGGCGTCTCCTGCCGCCACGGTCCGGATGGCAGAGGCCAGCTCAGCTGGGGGCACGTCCTTCAAGAGAAACCCGCTCGCCCCCGCGCCCAACGCGCCGAACGCATACTCGTCGAGATCGAAGGTCGTGAGCACGAGCACGCGAACGGTGGACTCGTTCGCCACGATCCTCCGCGTGGCTTCGATCCCGTCCATGACCGGCATCCGCACGTCCATGAGGACGACATCCGGAGCGAGCCGCTCGGCAAGCTCCACGGCCTCGGCGCCGTCGGCCGCTTCGCCGACGACTTCGATCCCGTCCTCGGCGGCAAGGATCATCGCGAACCCGAGCCGCAGCAACTCCTGATCGTCGACGAGCAGGACCCGGATCGTCATCGCAGGACGGGCGCCGTGTCGACAAGCGAAGCCGACACGACCCAGCCGTCAAGCTCACCCGGTCCTGCCCAAACGACGCCGTCGTGGAGCCTCGCCCGCTCCCGCATACCTTCGATCCCATGCCCCGGCTCGCCGATCTCGTTGCCCGACCTCGAAGCGACGCGCGACCCGTTGTCGACCACTCGGAGCTCGAGGACCGGGCGTGCGTAGTGCAGCAGGACGCTCGCCTTCGTCGCCCCGGCGTGCTTCAAGGTGTTGGTGAGGGCTTCCTGCACGATGCGATAGACCGTGAGCTCGAGGCCAGCACCGGGCACGAACGGCGTACCCGTGGACTCGACGGTCACTGCCAGTCCAGTCGAGCGCACGCGCTCGAAGAGCGCGTCCAGCTGTGCGATCGTGGGTGCCGGACTCAACTCGGCACCGGGCGCATCCGCCCGGAGCACGCCGATGAGCCTCCGCATGTCGGTGAGGGCTTGCCTGCCGACTGCTGAGACCTGCTCCATCGCCTGCGTCGCCCGCTCCGGCTCCGATCTGCTGGCGATGGAGGCCGCATCGGCGAGCGTGACAACGACCGAGAGGCTGTGGGCGACGATGTCGTGCATCTCTCGAGCGATGCGGGTGCGCTCGGCCGCCGCCCCGATCGAGGCCTGCTGGTCACGTTCGATCTCGAGCCGTTCGGCCCGCTCGGCAAGCCAGCCCATGTACTCGCTGCCCGAACGCACGGTGAGACCGATGAACAGAGCCGCCACGACCGTCGCCGTGAGGAACAAGAACGAGCGTGGAAGCGTCCCCGCCGGGTGCCACCGAGTCGCCGCCAGCACGGCACCGACTTCCATGATCCCCGAGGCCAGGAGCGCCCGGGCGCGGGACTCGTGCACCGCCACCGTGTACAGGGCGATCAGCAGCGAGGCGTCGCCCACGAGCCGGTAGCCGAGAACCCATTGGCCAAGACCGATGACCGCCATGACTCCGAAGACTGCACTCGGGAATGAGCGACGCCAGACCAGCGGCGCGATCACGGCGAGCTGGACGGCTGCCCGCTGCCAGTCAGCCGTGCCCGTCCAGGCAAGCCAGAGGGTGCAGAGCCCCAGGAGAACAACCGCCATGAAAGCGTCGGTGGCAAGCGGGCGCGAGTGCACGAGCCAGCGGAGGTCTTCGAACAAGCGGCGACGCCCGTCCGAAGCAGGTTGCTGGAAACTCCGCGAGTGGGCTGAGCCGGCGACTGGGCGCATCGGATGCTCGTATCTTTCCGAGTCCTTGGTGGTTTGTCTGTCGGCTGAGAGTACCGCTCGCCGGCGACCGCGACCCCGACGCGTCGCCGGTCTCGTTGCCGCCTACGACTTTCGGTGGAGACACCGACGCCGAGAATCATCCTTACGGGGGTCGGAAGCAGCGGCACGCACGCCTTAGGCTGTGCTTGTGTCCGCACCCACGCGTTCCTACCGCCAGCCCACGGAGATCGAGCGCCTACTGGCGCTGTTCAAGGTCGATTTCCCCCGCCGGCGACAGCAGCCGGCGGGACCCCGCCTGGCGGTGGCGACGCTCGTTTCTCTCGTCGGCTCCCTCGCTGCCGACGCGCTGATCGTGGCGATCGGGACGGCGATCTTCGCTTCCACAAAGCACTACGTTCACTTTCGTCCTTCTGACTACGGCAAGCTGACCATCATCGGCGTGGTGATCGCCTGTGTCGCCTGGCCCGTCGTGACGAAGATCTCCTCCGCGCCGAGATGGTTGTTCTTTCGCCTCGCCATCCTCGTCACCGCCGTGTTGCTCTTGCCGGACGTGTACCTGCTCTCGGTCAATCAACCCCCGAAGGCCGTTTTCGTTCTCATGGTGATGCACCTCGCCATCGGGCTCGTCACCTATAACGCCCTCGTGCGCATCGCGCCGAGCCGGCGAGCATCCTCGAAGCAAGCCACGATGAGTCACCTCTCCGCCGAGTAGGTGCCAGGGGGCGACGGCTCAGTCGCCTGCGTACAGCTCGTCGATCACCTCGCGGTAGTGCTCGTACACGGCCGCCCGCTTGACTTTCAAGGTCGGCGTCAGCTCGCCTGCTGCTGTCGTCAAGTCGTGCGCCAGCACCCTGAACTTGCGGATCCCGTCCGCGTGCGAGCCCAGTTCGTTGACGTGGTCGATTGCCGCCTGCATCTCGGCGACGAGATCGGGGTCCTCGGTGAGGGACTCCGCCTCGGCCAACTTGTCGTGCCGCTGCGCCCAGAGTGTGAGCATTTCGGGGTCCAAGGTGAGCAGCGCCGCAAGGTACTTGCGGCCATCGCCGACGACAACGGCCTCGGAGATGAGGGGGTGATTGCACAACTCGGTCTCGATCACCTGCGGAGCGACATTGTGACCGGCAGCGGTGATGATCAGATCCTTCTTGCGTCCGACGATGCGTAGGCAACCATCCGGATCGAACCCTCCGGTGTCTCCGGTGTGCATCCACCCGTCCGGGTCGATGAGCTCGGCCGTGGCGACGGCGTCGTCGAGGTAACCGAGGCAGACATTGCCGCCTTTCAAGAGAATCTCACCGTCGTCGGCGATCCGGACGTCCATTCCCGGCAGGGAACTGCCGACGGTTCCGATCCGGCAGTGGTCGCCGTGGGTCGCAGCTGTGGGCCCACAGCCCTCCGTCTGCCCGTAGATCTGCAGCACGGCCAGATCGATGGCATGAAACCAGCGGATGAGGTCAGGATGCGTGGGCGCCGCCGCCGTCACGAGCACACGAGCGTGGTCCAGCCCGAGCTGCTGACGGACAGTCGTGCCAAGGGTCGCATTCAGAGCCGAGTGGACGGCCAAGCTCGCCACCGGGAGGGGCCGGTGCTGTTCCTCCGCTGCCACTTTCTTCAACCCGAGGTCGATGTATCGCGCCATGGCGCGACGCACTGGGAGCGGCTCGGTGCGGAGATGGTCCTCGATGCCTTCGCGGAGCTTCTCCCACACCCGGGGAACCGCCAGGAAGACGGTCGGGCGACATTCGCGGAGGTCCTCGGCCACGGTGGCGAGACCGCGGGCGAACCACGTCTCGCCTCGGACGGCGATAGGCAGGAAGTCGCTCATCATGCGCTCGGCGATGTGGCTGAGCGGAAGAAACGACAGCAGTCGTTCGCCTTCGCCGATGTCGTAGACGGGCGTCACGCTCCGCAGCGTCCACATGATGTTGCCGTGGCTGATGAGCGCTCCCTTCGGCGGTCCCGTCGTGCCGCTCGTGTAGACGATGGTGGCGACATCCTCCGGGCCTGCCTGACGGTCGGGATCGAGTCCCGTGTGCGCCGGATCGGCCAGCTGGTCCGCTCCGAGGCCCCGCAGATCGTCGAGCGACATGACCGAATCGCCCGCCCGCCGCGCCCCGTCGGCGAGGACGATCCGTTCGAGCTCGGGCAGCTCGCTCCTCACTTCGAGGACCTTGCCCAGCTGCATGTGGCTGTCGACGAAGCACACCTTGACCCGGGCGTGGCGCAGGAAGTAGGCGATCTGGGAGGACGAGCTCGTCGGGTAGATCGGGACGGTCACGCTCCCGTTGGCGAGGCCACCCAGATCCGCAAGGTGCCACTCGACACAATTGGCCGACAGGATGGCGACGCGCTCACCGCGTTGGACACCCAGCTTTGCCAGGCCGGCTGCGATCTGCTCGACGGCCCTCAGGTACTCACCCCAGGAGACGATGTCCCACTCGCCCTGCCGCGAGAGGGCCGCCGAGCGGTGACGCATGGCCGGAACGTCTGGACATCGCTCGCCGTTGGCCACCAGTGCCTGCACGATCGTGGCACCCTGGCTGTCAGGAACCCCGATCCGGCGTGACTCCGTCTTTCGAAGGTGCTCCAGCCGGTCTCGAACCGTCGCTACGTCCACAAAGTGATGATGACGGATGCCCGTGGTGGCACAAGGGCCGAAGGACCCGTTTTGTGCCGCCGTCGGACCGGTGACAGAGACGCTCCGTGCCCCGCGCCAGGGAGAGATGTGGACCATGAGCGCGCTCGCCGCCTGCCCCCATCGGCCCGCACGCGAGCGACCTCGCGTCGACGTAGTAACCTGCGTCGCTGGAACACAAGTAGTCAGTTGGACAGGCTGGCCTTCGGGTCGAACTATGTGAGGGAGCTTTCTATGCAACGTTCCGTTTCGCGCGCAATCTTTCGGCGGTTGATACCGCTCTCGGCTGCCTCCGTTGTGGCTCTTGGTATCGCCGCAGCGGCTCCTTCGACAGCGACAGCCGCTCGAGGTGCATCCACCTCGGGCCACATGATCCCGGCGATCGGTGCTCATCCTCTGCTGATCGAGGCCGGCACGGCTGGCGCACCGACGTTCTCTTGTGAGCCGATCGGCTCCCCCGTGCGCTGTTACACGCCCCAGCAGATGCGGAACGCCTACGGCTGGAACAAGTTCCACAACCGCGGCAAGGGCGAGACGATCGTCATCATCGACGCTTTCCAGAGCCCGACCCTCCTGCAGGACGTGCAGAACGAGGACACGACTTTCGGCCTCTCGGCACCGAAGCTGGAAATCGTCGCTCCGCAAGGTCTGACGCCGTTCGACCCCACCAATGGAGACATGGTCGGTTGGTCGGCTGAGATCTCCCTCGACGTCGAGTCGGTGCACATCTACGACCCGCAGGCGAAGATCATCCTCGATCTCGCCAAGAGCGACCAGGACGCGGACATCCTCGCCGCCACCAAGTGGGCCATCGACAACAACGTCGGCGACGTCATCTCCCAGAGCTTCGGCGAGGCAGAATCCTGCTTGTTGCCGAACCTTGCGGTCGAAGAGCACCGGCTGTTCAACAAGGCCGTGAAGGAAGGCATCACCCTCGTGGCCTCGTCTGGTGACAACGGTGCCGCCCAGGAGAACTGCACCGGCACTGGCACCATCCTCAGCGCCTCCACACCGGCGAGCGACCCTGACGTCACGGGCGTCGGCGGCACCAATGTGTTCCTCAGCTCCAAGGGAGCCTGGACCGGTGAAGTGGCGTGGGACGACGGTTACGGTGAGAGCGGCGGTGGCCTCAGCACGCTGTTCGCCACTCCGAAGTACCAGAAGTCACTCGGTGCTCCGTCTCGCGCAGTGCCTGACGTGGCCTACAACGCCGGCGTGAACGGTGGGATCCTGATCGCTTGGGGCTCCTCCGGCGACGGCCCGGGCCTGATCTTCATCTTCGGTGGTACGAGCGCCGGATCGCCCGCATGGGCATCCATCGCCGCCCTGGCCGATCAGACTGCTGGTCACCGTCTCGGTGCGTTGAACCGATCGATCTACAAGATTGCCGAAGGCCCGAACTACGCCGCCACCTTCCACGACATCACGATTGGCGACAACATCGAGAGCGTCGGCGGGTACACAACTGGTCCCGGGTACGACCTCGTCACTGGCTGGGGTACGCCGCAGCTGGCGGCACTGATCCCGGCACTGGCGGGATCCGGATCCGGTAGCTGATCCAGTCACCCGCGCCGTAAGGGCGCAACACAATGGCGGGCCTCTGCTGCATCTGGCAGGGGTCCGCCTTTGTCGCGTCAGGAGCAGCAGACCATCCAGCTGCCACGTCGAGAATCGGCAACCTTGGCTTTCCCCCTTGAGAAGACGCCTGAAGTCGACTGAGATAGAGGGATCCTCGTGCGATCGCAGAGAGGTTCTCGTCTGAGGAGGGCTTCGGGCCTGGAAGGGAAGAACGAGATGAGGAGCAATGTGGTTCGGCTCGACACCGGTCAAGGTACCGAGGACGAGGCCATGCGCGCCGCGGACCAGGCTCGCGACGAGGCCTTGCGGGCGTCGGAGGAAGCCGCCGAAGCCGAGCTGGCACGAGCGGAGCGTGTGAAGGCCGCCACGGTCAAGCGGGCGAACATCCTCCGCTCCGCGTCGATCGAGCGGGCCGAGGCGCTCCGGCAGCTGACGAAGGAGCACGACGAGTCGCTGCGCTCGGCGGAGAGCACACGGGCGGCTGCCATGCGCGCCGCCGAGGCGCGCTATGGAGAGCTGCTGAAGCGGGCTGAGGAGACGGCGGCTCGAGCCGTCGAACAGGCCTATCAAGAAGAGCTGGGAGCTGCGGACAAAGCCCATCAGGAAGCGCTCCGTGCGGCCGAGGTCGCAGCAGAGAGCGCGATCGCCCGGGCCGAGGCGATCCGCACGGCTGGCCAGGCACGGGCAGACGCCATCTACGCGGCGGGAACGGCTCGGGCGGCCGCACTGCGCGAAGCGGTCTCGAGCTACGAGGACGCACTTTCGGAGGCCTCACGACGCCGCGCCGAGCATCTGCAAGAGACCCTCGTCGCCAACGATCAGGCGATGTCTCGGGCCACCGAGGCCTTCGAAGCAGCTTCGAGGGCTGCGATCGAGCCCCCGGGCCATCTCGCTGCGGCGGAGGCCGGGGAGCCTGACTCGGCAGCGTCAGGTCCAGCCGAGTCGGGTGCGGCGACGCTGAAAGGCGCCTGAGCGACCGCGAGTTTGTCCCTGGGCTGCCGCCAGGTTGTCCGTGCGCTGAACGACATCGGGACCTTCGGCCCTCGTCGGCCGACTCGGAAACGAGCAAGCTGTGAGCATGGAACTGGTCCGCGCTCTCACGGCTGCACAGCCCGACGTACTCGACGACGCCGCCAAAGCGCTGCAACGCGCCCATCTCCGGCACTACGAGGCAGCCGGTGCAGGCGAAGCCGTGCGACGTCTCAACGACTTGCTCGCCTTGACGATCGACTGCCTGACAACGCGGAGTCTCGGTCCGGTCTGCGAGTACGCCGACCAGGTCGCTCGAGAGCGTTTCGAGTCGGGTTTCGAGATCGGCGAGGTGCAGACAGCCTTCAACGTGTTGGAAGAGGCGATCTGGCAGGACGTCATTGTTGCCCTGCCCGCCGAGGACCTCGCCGAGGCGAGCGGTCTCATCGGTACCGTCCTCGGGGCAGGAAAGGACACACTCGCTCGCACCTGGGTCTCGCTGGCGTCGCGCCAACACGTCCCGTCGCTCGACCTGACGGCCTTGTTTCAGGGCACCCGCAACTGACCAAAGGTCCTGGCGGCGCTCGTGCCGCCCGATGGTCGACTGACTCGCGGCGTCAGCCGCCGTCGTCCGGGGGCACCTGCCGGCGCTCGCCCAACCGGTCGAAGGGGACGTGGACCGGCGGCACGCTTCGCGCGAAGCCAGAGCGGGCCGCTGCCGCCACCGGACGGCCCGCCGCTCCGACAGCCGACAACGGTGTTGCAATGCTCTCGAGCGCCTGACGCTCCGCCGTCACACCCAAGAACACCTCGACCAGTCCGCCGAGGATCATGACCGCGCCGCCGACGAGGTAGGCGACGAACAAGCCGCGGTGGCTGTTGACGAGACTGCCGTAGATGTTGGGTCCGAGCGCACCGAACCCCTGTGCGATGGCAAAGAAGACGGCGATCGCCTTGGCGCGTACTTCGAGCGGGAAGATCTCGCTGACCGTGAGATATGCAGCACTGGCACCTGCCGAGGCGAAGAAGAACACGACCGACCACAAGATGGTCTGACTCAGCGGGCCGAGGAGCTTCGCGTCGAACGCCCAGGCTGTCCCGGCGAGCAGCACACCCGAGCCGATATAGGTCGAGCTGATCATCACGCGTCGCCCTGCGGTGTCGAACAATGGCCCGAGGATGAGCGGCCCGATGAGGTTGCCCGCGGCGAAAGCGATGAAGTAGAGGGGAATCGAACCACTGGCGACGTGATAGACGCTCGCGAGCACGAGGGCGTAAGTGAAGAAGATGGCGTTGTACAGGAACGACTGGGAGATCATCAAACTCGCGCTCAGGACGCTGCGGCGCGGCATGGTCCTGAACAGCACTCGGGCAAGGGCGAGGTAGCCGAGGTCGGTGAGCGGTCTGAGCTCGATCGCTCGAGAGTCGTCGAGCGGCGGCAGGTTCTCGAGCTCGCCTGACTCGATCTCCATCCGGCCGATGGCCTCTTCGGCCTCGTCCTCACGACCGTGCATCACCAGCCAGCGAGGACTCTCGGGCAGGTTGCGCCGAACGTAGAGCACAGCCAGAGCGAGAACCGGACCGAGCAGGAAGCCGATCCGCCAACTGACCGTGTCGGACAGGTGGTTCAAGATGACGAGCTCGGCCAGCGTGCCGAGGAGCGCACCCGCCCAGTAGGTGCCGTTGATGGCGATGTCGGCTCGGCCTCGGTAGTCGGACGGGATCATCTCGTCGATCGCCGAGTTGATGGCGGCGTACTCGCCGCCGATGCCCATCCCGGCGACGAATCGCGTCGCGTAGAGCCAGCACACCCATCCCACCCCGTGACCAAACGTGGCAGCCGTCAGGCCCGATCCCACGAGGTAGATGCCGAGTGTGAGCATGAACAGGCGGCGCCGTCCGAGCCGGTCGGACAGCCGGCCGAACACGAGAGCACCCACGACCTCGCCGATGAGATACACCGACGCGATGTCGCCCACAGCCCGAGCCGACATGTGCAAGGTGTTCTTCTTTTGCAAGATGTCGGCGACATCGCTCGCGACCGTGATCTCGAGCCCGTCGAGGATCCAGGCGATGCCGAGCGCGGTCACCATGCGCGTGTGGAATCTCGACCACCGCAACCGGTCCACACGAGCCGGAATGAGCGTCCTGATCGACTGTCCCTCGCTCGTCGGTTGTTCGGTGGCGAGCCTCACTTGAGGCCTCGCCGTGCACCGTTGTCGACGAGCTTCCCGAGCCGTCCGCCTCGATCGTCACCCGTGCCGATCCTGACTCCGGGTTGTGCTGCTGCGGGCATGTCGCTGCCTCCCCGACTCGGGGCGCCGCCGGTCCGTCGCCTTCGACACCCTGGCTTGCGCCAGAAGAATCGTTACCCCTGAGCCCGAGGGGTTGAAACGTCCCAGCCTCGCTCGCCGCACAAGCTGGCGGCCGCTACCCCATTGTCTTGGCTCCGTCGATGGACTCCCGGATGATGTCTGCGTGCCCGGCGTGCTGGGCGGTCTCGGCGATGATGTGCAGCAGCACTCGACGGGCCGTCCAGGTTGCCCCGGCCTCGAACCAGGGCTCGTCCGGCAACGGATGCGAGGCGTCGAGATCTGGGAGCGTCGCCACGACACTGTCGGTGCGAAGGGCGACCTGCTCGTAGCGCTCGAGCAGCGTCGTCACCGAGGTGCCCGCCCCGACCCGGAACCGCGCTGACCACTCTTCGGCCTTGTCGCCGGCCGCACTGTCCTTGGCACCTGCGGCGGTCCCGGCGTCGGCGCCCCTGAGGATGAAATCGACCCACGACGACTCGACATCGGCGACGTGCTTCAACAACCCTGCCAAGGTCAACTCGCTCACGGTGGAGCGCTGTCTCACCTGTTCATCGGACAAGTCACGGACGGTGAACCGCAGGAAGTATCTGTGACTCGCAAGCGTTGCGAGCAGGTCAGCTCGCTCGCCGACCAGGTCCTTCTGGACGTTGGAACTCATCGTGATCACCCTTCTCGGTTGCCTGCGGAGAACAGTAGGAGCGATACAGGCCACTTTCTGACCTGAATCGGCGACCGTCTGAGACCATCGACCCGCCATCTGCTGGTGCCGGCGCTTCACAGGCGCCCCTCGATCCTGTGGCCCGCCAGCCCAGGGGGCTGGCAGACCGCTCAGGTCGGCTTGGACTGCCGGGCCTGGTCGAGAGCCGAAACGGACAAGGACCCGTCGATCACGGCTCTGGCGACGTCGACGAGCCGCAGGTTGTGGTTGCGAGCGTGGTTGCGCAATGCGAAGAAGGCCTGCTCCATGTTGAGGTGCTCGCGCTCGGCCACGACACCTTTGGCCTGCTCGATGACGATCCTGCTGTTGAGAGCGTGGTGCAGCTGATCGTTGAGCACCTGTGCCTCGAGGCTGGCGCGGTGCTGGAGAATAGCGATCGTGGCGACGTCGGCGAGAGCTTGCGCAGCCTCGAGGTCGGCCTCCCGCATCTCACCTGCGGTGTTGTGGAACAGGTTGAGCGCCCCGATGACCGTGCCGCGCAACCGCATGGGCAACGCCTGCACCGAGTGAAAGCCGGCGGCCAGTGCCTCGGGAGCGAATCGAGGCCAACGACCGTGTGCTTCGGCCAGTTTCTGGTTCACGACCGGCCTACCCGTGAGGAAGCAATCGAGGCAGGGACCTTCCTTCGACTGCAGCTCGAACAGCTCCAGCAGACGCATCGCCTCCGACGAGGATGCCATCACGCGAAGGTCACCATCCGGTGCTGCCAGCATGAGTCCCGCTGCCCCGACGTCGAGCACCTCGACACATCGATCGGCAAGGCGGGTGAGCAACTCCACCACGTCGAAGTCGGCCACGAGCGTGTCGGCCAATTCGACCAACGTCCTGGCGAGGCTCGATTCTCTTGTCATCGCATCTCCACTCACGTCAACCTGCCACCACAATCCCGTACAACGTACGAACTCGCACCAGTGGTCCCATGATACGCCCGGAGCCGTGCGGCTCCCGGGGGCCGGTTGCGTACCGGGCAATCCTCACGGAGCCGTCCCCATCGGCCCGTCCTCATGGGCAAGCCCCGGCATCGCCACTGGCGGCGTCGAATCGGAGCCTTCGTGCTACGACATCGTCGGCGACGGCGCCCAAGGGACGGTTGTCGGCGAAGGCGAAGGCCCGCAACCGGATGAGCGCCTGGCCGATGCTGACTCCGAGCTGGACTGCCACCATGCCGGAGGCTTGATGAACCCCGTACTGGAAGTTGGCGCCGGCCTCGAGCTCCTCGGCGATCATGCCGGCCGGAGCGCCTGCCTGCAGCACCAGGATGGCCTGGGCGGCGACGCCGGCGAGCACCAGGGCGTCAGCGTGCTGCTCGTCGGTGAGGGCTCCCGACTCGTCGCGATACAGATTGAGCGCCCCGAGTCGAACCGCGCCCACTTGGAGGGGAAAGCCGAAGACGGCCCGCACGCCGGCTGCTGTTGCCTGCTCCGCAAAGGCAGGCCATCGCGCTCGCGTCGGGTGCGCGAGGTCAGGCTCGAGCACCGGGAGATCGTCGTGGTACGCATCGACACAGGGACCTGCGCCAAGGCTGAACTGCAGCTGCTCGATGAGCTCGCTCACGTCGTTGGTCGCACAGAGCGATCCCTGCGGCACGTCACCAGACATGAGCATGATCCCGGCACCGGTCATTCCGGTGATCTCCGCGCATCCCTCGCACAGTCGACTGGTACCGAGCTCCGGCTCTCCGGGACCCAAGAGTCGGCGGAGAATCCGCAGCCGACGTTCGCCCACCTGCACCTAGGGTTTCCCGCGACACGTACAGCTCCAAGAGCGAGCGACCACTCGCTAGGAGCCGCACACAGACGCCGTCGCTGGCTTCGCGACAGCCGCTGGATCCGACGGAACCCGCTGGGTGGCGCCGCCATCGGAAGGCGTGGACTGGCCCGCCTCGGCCGTGTGCGGGGGCGACACGGGCACCTCCACCCAGCTCCCGAGCGCGGAGGGCGACTTCCGGGGCACGGCCCGCCGGTCTGAGGCAGCAGCCTGGAAGATACCCGAGAGCCCGCACACTTGGAACACTCGCAAGACGCAGGCCGATGGTGCTCGAAGGGTCAGGGTCCTTGCCTGGCGGTCCAAGAGCTCCCGCGCTCGAATGAGCACACCGACGGTGGCCGCGCTCATGAACTGCACTTCGCTCAAGTCAACGAGGACGTCAGGCTCATCCAGAGCTATCGCCCGGGCAATAGTCTCGGCAAGGGCTGACGTCGTCGAGATGTCGTGCTCACCGCGAACCCAGACGACGGAATGTCCCGCCTCCGATCCCGCTCGCGGGGTGGTCCTGCGGGAGACACTGAGAAACGACGACCCAACGGCGTACATGGCATTCTCCTGGACTCAGGCACGGGGTGACCGTCGCGCTACCAGGGTCCGGAGCATCGCTCCCGAACCAGCCGAGGCTGGCTCACCACGTCAGGGTTCTTATCGTGGTGCTCAGACCGTACACCCACTGAGCACACCCGCGCGACAAGGCCGGCCCGTTGCCGTCGTTCAGGCGCCCAGCAGCCCGGCATCCGAGACTGCGCTCGCCACGGCGAGCTCAACGGGACGAATGTCCTCCGACAGCGGGGCGGGCCGCCCCAGGTAATAGCCCTGGCCGAACTCGACGCCGAGATCTCGAAGTGTGTCCAGCTCTTCGGCCGTCTCGATGCCCTCGGCGATGATGCTGGCCCCGGTTTCGCCCGCGAAGGCCACGAGAGCTGCCGCCATCGCCCGCTGCGACCGGGCGGCGTGGATGTCTCGAGTGAGCGAGATGTCGAGCTTGATGCAGTCCGGCGCCAATTGAAGGATGTGGCGGAGGCTGGCGTACCCGGCCCCCGCATCGTCGATCGCCAGCCTCACCCCGCGGGAGCGCAGGGCGGCCAGGGCTTCGCGCAGCTCGACGTAATCAGCGATGTGAGCGTGCTCGGTGATCTCGAGAACCACCCGGTCGACCGGAACGCGATCGAGGAGAGCATCGAGGCGGGAGGACAGCACGGTCTCGGGAGAAACGTTGATGCCGAGCCATAGACTCCCGGGGATCTCCGGGAAGCGAGCGACGGCCTTCGTGACGGCATTCAACTCCAGCTCGACACCGATCCCGAGCGCGGCCGCTTGCGCGAACCAAACGTCGGGACCGTGCACGGGCTGGGAGCGGAACCGCGACAACGCCTCGAGCCCGACAACGACACCGCTACGGAGGGACACGACCGGCTGGAAGACGACGGACAGTCCGTCGTCCCCATCGAGGATCGACCGGATCCGCTCGGCCCACCGCCGGCGGCGCGCTTCGTCGACTTGCTCGGTCCGTAGGCGTGTCGAGAGCTCGGTGACGACGTGGTGGGCGATCGACTCGGACAGAACTGACCTGCCCACCACGCTCCCACGCAAGGCGGCCAGGATCTCCTGTGGTGTGGCACCCTTGACGAGGTAACTACCGGCGCCGGCTGCGAGCATCTCCCGCACGCTCGTTTCGTCCTCATGGGCAGTGAGGGCGACGATGGCCATGGTCGGCGCCATGCGGTGGATCTCTCGGGCCGCCTCACCTCCGCCGCCTCCAGGCATCTTCACATCGAGGAGCACGACGTCAGGAGCTTTCGTCCTCGCCAGCTCGATGGCGGCGACGGCGTCGCATGCCAGAGCGACGAGCTCGAGGGCGGGGTCGGCGGCGATGACGTCAGCGAGGGCGGCTCGCATCTCAGGGTCGTCGTCGGCAACGAGAACACGGATCGGAGTGGGCACCTCAGGCGACCGGAGCTTCGGCGTGCCAAGCACGCGGCACCCACGCCGACACGACCGTTCCATTGCCGGGCGAGCTTTCAATCGTGCAGCCACCTCGGGCCAGCTGGGCGCGCTGTCGCATCGACGTGAGACCGAGGTGACCACGGGGCGAAACCGATCTCCGCTCCGCGCTGAAGCCGACCCCGTCGTCGCTGACACGCACGAAGTAGCCGCTGTCCTCCCTCCACAGCTCGACGCGCAGGTTGGCCGCGTGGGCGTGCTTGCGCACGTTGACGAGCGCTTCCTGGGTGATGCGGAACAGGACGACCCGAGCGACCTCGGGCGGCTGGTCGCTCAGTCCGTCGCTCAGCTCATAGAACGGTCCACCCTCGTACCCGAAGTCCTCTTCGAGGAGTTGGAGCAGGGCCGGACCGAGGCCGTCGCGGTCGAGAACATATGGCCTGAGCTCGAACATGAGGTGTCGCATGGACTCGATCGAGGCCAGGACCGTTGCCTTGGCCTTCACGAAACCCTCGTCCTCGGCCAGCTCAGGGTGCGCCATCGCCAGCATCTCGAGGCGCATGCTCGCTGCCGCCACCTTCTGGATGGAGTCGTCGTGAAGGTCGGAGGCGATACGTTGTCGCTCCTCCTCCTGAGCATTCACGAGTCGCGAGAGCAGCTCCACTCGCTCGGCGTCTGCTCGCTTGACGGCAGACAGCGCCTCCTCCAGCTCGTTCGCCCGAGCGGCGGAAGCATCCTTCAGCCGCGCCTGCCGCATGGCAACGGCCAGCTGGTCAGCCATCTCGGTGATCGCAGCGTTGATGTGCGGGTCGATACCGCCCGCTCGAGTGCTCGAAAGGTTGATCTCACCGATCGTCGTTCCCTCGTCGACGATGGCAGCCGACGTCATGCTCCGAATGCCGCCGGCAAGCAACTGCTGAACGATCAGAGGCGGGTCCTTGATTTCACGAATGTCGGAGTGGCAACGGGCTCCTCGCTGTGGACTGAAGGCCGCTGGCATGAATTCGTCGAATCCAATACTTCTGGGCGATGGCCCAGGGGCGTCCTCGGGGTCGATGGCAAGAAACCGCGCCTCGTTGGCAACCAAGTCAAAGATCACCACGGACCCGCGCTCGGCGCCGACCATGCCACGGAGTTTCCGAAGGACCATCTGAGAGAGATGAGTCACGGAATCACAGTCGAGTATGAATCGATCGGCTTCATGAATGAGCTCGAGGCGCTCGAGGCTTCTCGACATCTCCTGAGCGGCCGCCTTCTGAGCGGTGACGTCCCGCACAAGGAGGCAAACCCTGCCGGCCGAACCCGAGGAACGAGCAATCGGCGCCAGCCTTCCCTGGAACCATCGAATGCCGGCGGGTACGTCGAGGCAGTACTCGAAGATCTCCGGGCGGCTCGTCCCGACGACTCGAGCAATGAGCTCCATCAGCTCTTGGCCAGTTTTGTCGCCGAGACCCTGGCGAACCGTTCGGCCGAGCAGCTCCTGGCGGGGCGCCGCCAGCAAGGCGTCGTCGGTGGTCCAGATGCCCAGATACGTGCCATTCTCGTCCAGCTCGAAGACGAGGTCGTCGAGCGAATCGAGCAGTGCTCGAAGCCTCGCTTCGCTTTCCCGCAGCGCCTCGTCAGCCGGCGAGGGAAATCGGCTCGGCTCGGACCCAGTCCTGTTCACATCAGCTGGGCGCGCCAAAGTCACCACCAGGTATCTATCGGCATACCCGGCCGATTACTGAAGACCGAGCCCAGCGACCGTGGCTGTTCCTCCGTCAATGCGGCTCGCCGATGGCCGCTCTTTTTGGATACATCTGGCGCCCGGCGGTCAGGCTCGCAGGCCTGCCATCGCTACGATCATGCCGATCACCGCCGCGATGACGAGGCAGCTCACGATGCTTCTCCGACCGGGAAACACCCACGTCAACGCCCCAGCCAGCACCGGGATCTGCCACAGGTGGGCGAAGGCAAGGCCGAGGGGAATGGCAGAGCCTGCGATGGCACCAACAACGCTCGGACCAGCACCGCTGAGGAAGGACTTCACAGCAGTATTGGTGCGGAGACGGTCGAAATGTCGACCGCCGAACAGAACGAAGACAAAGGATGGAGCGAATGCGATCACCGTCGCCAGGACTCCTCCGCCGACCCCACCGGCGGCGTACCCGACGACGGCCACCGTCAGGACTACGGGTCCAGGGGTGACCTGACCGAGGGCGACTGCGTTCAGAAACTGAGCTCCGGTCATCCAGTGGTACGTGGAGACGACGTCGTGCTGCATGAGGGGGATGATGACGAAGCCTCCGCCGTACGAGAGAGCACCGACTTTGAAGGCCACCCAGGCAAGCGCTCCGAACCCGCCGAGAGCGACGGTCTGCCCGACGAGCGCTGGGATGACCGCACGAGTGGGTCGGGACGACGAGGGTCGGTCCCCTCGGCGCACAACGATCTCGGCAGAACCACAAGCCAGGAGAGCGAGGACCAGGTACGGACCTTCCGTTGAGGCCACGGCACCTCCCACCAGGGCATAGACAATCCAGCGAAGACGATCGGAGCGCTGCTGCCCGATTCGCTGCCAACTCGCCGGAACGAACCCATACGCCGCTCGGAGAGCGACGGCCGGAACCGCCGCACCCGCTCCGGCAGCTGCGCCGAGGATCCAATCTGGAGGCCGGCGAGCGAGGAAGACGGCCGAGAGCCCGAGAATGAGCACGAGGCCCGGGACGATGAAGCACAGTCCGCCGACGACGGCACCGGCGGCGCCACGGAGTCGCCAGGCGCAAAAGATCGCCAGTTGTGTGGATGCCGGCCCCGGCAGGAGGTTCGTGGCGGCAATCCCGTCCTCGAACTCCTTCGCGTCAAGCCATCGGCGCTCGTCCACGCACAGATCTCGCAGCAGCGCGATATGTGTGGGAGGTCCGCCGAAGCCGATACACCCGAGGCGGGTCCACTCACGTGCGATCGTGCGCAGCGGCACCTGCTCGGCGCTCCCTGCCGGCGGTTTCTCTTCGCCGCCAGTCATCGGTTGCCGTCACCGATCCGATCGTCCACCGCCATTGCTCCGCTAGCGGCTCGCCGCGCCTGCGTCGTCACTCCGGCAGGTGACGAAAGTATGCCGACGGCGTCAGCCCGGTTTCCCGCCGGAACGCGGCGACGAAGGCGCTCGTGGTCTCGTATCCGACCCGACGGGCGATGTTGCCGACGGGTTCAGCTGCAGCGAGCGCAGGCAGCGCCGCCTGCAGCCGGAGCAAGGTCCTCCAGCGACCGAACGGCACTCCCGTATCGGCGAGGAAGGCACGAGCGAGCGTTCTCCCGCTCGCTCCTACCTCGTGACCCCACTCGTCGAGGGTCCGCTTGTCGGCAGGAGAGTCGGCCAGACCCTGTCCCACGGCCCTGGCGCGCTCGTCCCGGGGCAGTCTCACCTCGATGGTCGCGAGCGCCGCCGGTTCGAGAAGATCCAGCAGCAGCGCCTCGGCGCGCTGGCGTCTCGGCTCCTCGAGGTCCCGTGTGTCGAGATAGCCGATGAGCTCACCGAGCAACGGGCGGGCGGCGACCGGCCGGGGCTCGGGCCAGCTGATCGGACACAGGTCCGGCCGGAGGTAGAGCGACCGCATCGTGGCTCGACCGGACGCCAACGTCTCGTGCGGCAGCTCGGCGGGTATCCACAACGCTTTTGTCGGAGGCAGGACCCAGGTGGCGTCATCAGTGACCACCGTCAGGACGCCGTTTGGGGCCCACGCGAGCTGGTGGTCGTGATGCGTGTGCCACTCGAAGCGGGACCCGGCCACCATTGCAAAGGTCGCGACGACGACGGCGGGCTGCGAAGTCGAGCCCGATTGGGAACATTGTCCATCTGGCGACACAGGTTGGCAGCGTACGCCCTAGGCCGCGGCGGGGAGGTTCCGTAGCCTGACGTCATGAACGCGAACCACGCTCAACTGTGCCCGAGCCCGGAATGGGCGACCCACATCCAAACCGACCTGCTCCCGTCGCTCACGAGCGGGGTCGACCTCGGCGAGGAGATGCTCGAGCTCGGGCCCGGCCCGGGTGCGGCCACGGACTGGCTCAGACACCAGGTTCGGCGTCTCGTCGCCCTCGAGCTCGAACCTGAAGCCGCCGGCGTGCTCGCCGCCAGGTATTCCGGAACCAACGTTGAGATCGAGGTAGGCGATGCAGCCTCGATGAGCCTCGGAGACGAGTCCTTCGACTCCGTGGGGTGCTTCACGATGCTGCACCACATCCCGACGCTTGCCCTGCAGGACCGAGCGCTCTCCGAGGTATTCCGTGTACTTCGTCCTGGGGGCGTCTTGATCGGCTCCGACAGCCTGGCGAGCAACGAGTTGCATCACTTTCATGCCGATGACACCTACAACCCCATCGAGCCGGCGTCGCTGCTGCCGCGGTTGCAGGCATTCGGGTTTCGCAACATCACCATCGTGGTGGACGGGATGCTGCGTTTCGTCGCCTATAAGCCGGCTCTCGCCGCCGACGGCTGCGGCGAGCCGCGAGGGCGGTCTGGCGGCTGCGGCGAGACCGGAGCTCGGCCGTGAGCGACACCACCGGCCTGCGGGCGGCCATCATCGGCTTGATCGGCTTTGCCGCTCTCGAAGAAGAGCTGCTCCTCGCCGTGGCAGCACGGACCACTCGTGAGGTCGGCAGCCCGGAGCGATGGGCCGCAGCCCCGCTCGTCGCCCACAACACCGAGTTCAAAGACCAGCAGGTTCAGCGACTCGAGGCGATCGAGCGAGGCGAGACTCCCCCGTCGTTCGGAGAGATCGACCACTCGTCGGCAGAGGTGTACCTGAGTTACGCCGCTCAGGCGGACGATCTGGTGGCGGCCGGCAGCCGGCGGACCACACAGGCGATGATCGACGGCGTGGCTTCGATTGGCGACGACGACCTCCTCGACCCGTCCCGGCACCCATGGCTGGGCGGCCGGATGCTCTGGCTGCAGCTCATCGTGCGGGGTTTCTGGCACCCAACGGGACATTTGGGCGACTACTACCTCGCGCATGGACAGCCCGATCGTGGAGTTGGCTTGCAGCAACAAGCCGTCGCCGTAGCCGAGTACCTTGCGGCGCCGGAGGCAGCGCGGGGCATGGCCTACTACAACTTGGCCTGCGCCCAAGCCAGGGCGGCCTCGCTCGACGATGCGACTCGCAGCCTGCAAGAGGCGATCCTGCTCAACCCTGACGTAGCCGCCAACGCGCAGCGAGACGCTGACCTCGCCTCCCTGCGCAGCGGCGGGCGGCTCGAGGCCGTGCTCGCACGTTTCCCTCCGACGGCCGCCAGCCAGCGATGAAGGGGCGACCCGCCCTCGACGGGAATCCCATCGGCCGTCTGCACCACATCGTCGTCGACTGCCCTGCCCCGACCGCTTTGGCGTCGTTTTACTCCGTTCTCCTCGGGCTCCCGGTGACGTTCAGGAGCGAGGACTGGGTGGTGATCGCCGCAAACGAGACGGCATCGGGGATCGCCTTCCAGCAAGCGGAAGATTTTCAAGCGCCGAAATGGCCCGACTCGCGGTACCCGCAGCAGTTCCATCTGGACGTGATGGTGGAGGATCTCGAGGAAGCGGAACGCCGGGTGCTGGAATGCGGTGCCAGCAAGCTCTCGGACGACCACGTGTACGCAGACCCCGCCGGCCACCCGTTCTGCCTGATCCCTCGCCCGGTGTGGGCACCTCCGATCCGTCAGTCGCCGTAGGCTCGCCCTTTCGCTCCTTCGCCCGCCGCCGGCGGAGCACTTTGCTGCATCGGCTCAGCTCGAATATCGCTCGCCCAGCCGGACATAAGGCGTCGGGTTGGCCGTGACCTGGACGCTCCAGCTCGGGCCTGAGCTCGCTCAGGCGGCGGCTGCGCGCTGGGACGCCGGCGTGATCGCCACGACGAGTGCCAACAGGAGGAGCTTCCCCATGACGGTCACTCCGATGCCCTCCTTCAGCGGTTCCAGAGCCGTGCAATACGTTGCGCCTCTGCCACGCCCTGACCGATACCCACCTCATAGGCCGCCAGCGCCTTGCTGGAATCCATCAATGAGGTCCCCCACCCGCTGATCTCGAGGAACTCTTGATCCGGCTCGATGACCTCGACGGCCGATCCAGACGACC
Source organism: Acidimicrobiales bacterium (assembly GCA_049510975.1). Lineage (GTDB taxonomy): Bacteria > Actinomycetota > Acidimicrobiia > Acidimicrobiales > Bog-793 > JAKACA01. Next base: position 19,104 of record JBEKYM010000011.1, on the reverse strand, counting down.
GAAGCATCTCCAGCTCTCCGGCCATCCCGCCGAGGAAGGCGTCGAACAGCGGGTTGCTGATGCCTTCCGGCAGCGTCAGCATCATGACCGAGACGACGAGCACGCACTCGTGGCCACCGGCGATGTCAGCGTTGAGAGCGCTTCGCATCCCACCATCCATATAGCGGCGCCCTCCGATCGTCACCGGCGGGTAGACACACGGCACCGAGCAACTGGAGGCGACGGCATGCCGGAGGTCGACGCCCGACCCTTGGCTCCAGACAACGAACTCACCGGTCGCCGTCTCGACGGCCGTACAGGCGAAGCGCTCGGGCCACGGACTGTGTTCGAGAACGGCGAAGAAGCCGAGGAACTCCTCCTCGGTCGGCACCGTCGCCTCGAGCGACAGGCGGCCAATGGCGCGACGCGCCTCCTCAGGCGCTCCTTCCGAGAGCGCTGCCTTGGTGATGGCTGCCATCAGCTGTTGCATTCGTTCGGCCATTGCGGTCGACCCGCTCTGGCTCGCAACGACCGCCCGAGTGGTTGCCAGAGCCGACACCACCTCGGCGAGGTCAACACCGAGCGCCAGCTGCGCGCCGACGAACGAGCCCGCCGACGTGCCAAAGATGGCATCGGCCCCGTCGATGTTCACCCCTTCGGCCGCCAGACCCACGAGAAGGCCAGCTTCCCAGCCGATGCCGACCGGCCCACCGCCACCAAGAACCACCGCACGAGTCACCGCTGGAGGCTATCGAGAACAACTCAAGCTGTCTCGCCGACTCGGTGCCGCCGGCATCCGCTCACTCCAGTGCCGAGCGCGAGGGCCGTTCGACCGAGCAGAGCTCAGGCGCGCTCGGAGGTGGCGCCTTGAACGTACTCGATCCATTCCGAGGCGCTCACCACCTTCGCCTGGCGGGGAAAGACTTTGTCCATCAGCACCCGATGCACCTCGGGATCGCTGTCGGCGCAGCCATCGCGGACCACTGTCAACCGGAAGTCCAGGTCAGCAGCCTGTCGAAGCGTCGACAGAACGACGCCGCTCGTGGCGATCCCCGTCAGCACGAGGGAATCCACGTCAAGCGATCGCAGGACGACGTCGAGGTCGCTGCCGGAGAAGGCGCTCACTCGCCGCTTCGTCACGATGACGTCGGCCGGAGCCGGAGCCAGGGCGGGGTGGATCTGGGTGCCCGTGTCCGTCTCACCGAGACCGGAGGATGCAGCGAGCCTCGAGAAGGTCTGGTTCCTCGAGCTCACTTCGGGCGTTCCCGGCCGGAAGGCGACTCGGACGAACACGACCGGCATCTCCGCTGCCCGCGCGGCGGCCACGATCTCGGCGAGCGTGGCCAGGAACTGCTCCGACCGCTCACCAAGGCGATCGACGATTTCGTTTTGCAGGTCCATCACGAGCAAGGCAGTGTCGGTGATCACGAGCAGCAATCGTCTCTCGCAGATCGTCGCAGTGCCAGTTCGGCCACGTCTCCTCCGCCACTTGGAGGCAGCGTCGTCAAGGCCACCCTTCCGGCTCGTTGGTGCTGCGACCCCGAGGTGCGCCGCCAAATAGGTGCCGGCGGTCGGTTTGGCGATCTGAGTCCCTCCAAGCTTCTACGGACTCCCTCCAGGCGCCGAAGATCGTCGGTGATGAGGTCATCTCACCGCAATGGAGCTCTGGCGCCCGCGGATGACATTGAGAGCACTCCCTGCCTTGAACCATTCGAGTTGCTGAAGGCTGAACGTATGCGTACAGAAGAACTCGCGATGGCTCCCGTCGTGGTGGCTGATTCGGCAGCGCACCGGCGCGTCCGGGGCGAGCGAAGCCAGATCGAGGACCGAGATGCGATCGTCTTGGCCGATCAGTTCGTACGTCCCCGGATCGCGGAACGTGAGCGGAAGGATGCCCTGCTTCTTCAAGTTGGTCTCGTGGATGCGGGCGAACGACTTGGCGAGGATGACGAGCCCACCTCGGAACCGGGGCTCCATGGCTGCGTGCTCGCGCGACGAGCCCTCGCCATAGTTGTCGGCGCCGACCGCACACCAGTGGGTGCCCGACTCGGCGAGGCGTTTGGCGATCATCGGGAACGAGCGGGTCTCGCCGTCGCTCGGATCGGTTCCTTCACCGGTGGCGCCCGTGAACGCGTTGACAACGCCGAGGAACAGATTGCCGGAGATGTTCTCGAGATGACCGCGGTAGACAAGCCAGGCGCCGGCGGCAGAGATGTGATCGGTCGTGCACCTGCCCTTCGCTTTCATCAGCACGGGCAATTCGATGTAGTCCTCACCGTCCCAGGCCGGGAACGGGGCGAGCAGCTGCAGGCGATCGGAGTGGGGCGAGACCGTGACGACGGTGCAGCGACCGTCGCTCGCCGGTTCCACCAAGCCGGGCGCTCCGCGATCGAAGCCTCGCGGTGGCAATTGCACTCCTGTCGGCGGCTCGAGGCGGACGGCGGTCCCGGCGTCGGTCGCAATCCCGTCAGTGAGCGGGTCGAAGTCGAGGGTTCCCGCCAGGGCGTAGGCCACGACCATCTCCGGCGACGTCACGAAGGCCTTGGTGCCGGAATTGCCGTCGTTGCGTTTCGGGAAGTTGCGGTTGAAACTGGTGACGATCGTGTTGGGCTTGCCGGGGTCGGCAACGCGGTCCCATTGGCCGATGCACGGGCCGCAGGCGTTCGCGAGCACCGTGCCCCCAATGGCTTCGAGGTCCGAGAGCAGCCCGTCCCGCTCCATCGTTGCCCGCACTTGCTCGGAACCGGGCGTGACAAACAACTCGACCTTGGCTCGCAATCCGTTCGCCGCCGCCTGTCGGGCGATCGATGCAGCCCGTGTCATGTCCTCGTACGAAGAGTTCGTGCACGAGCCGATGAGGGCGGCCGACAGCTGAGGTGCCACGCCATTGTCGATAGCCCACGCGCCCACCTCGCCCACCCGATGACTGAGATCGGGTGTGTCGGGACCATTGACGAGGGGCGCCAGCGACGACAGATCGATCTCGACGACCTCGTCGAAGTAAGCCTCCGGGTCAGCCTCCACCTCGGGGTCTGCTCGGAGATCAGAGCTCACGCCGCCGGCCAGCTCGGCGATGTTCCCGCGCCCGGTGGCGGCGAGGTACGCAGCGATGTTGTCATCGAACGGGAAGAGCGATGTGGTCGCTCCCACCTCGGCGCCCATGTTGCAGATCGTGGCCTTGCCTGTGGCGCTGATGGTGTCGGCCCCTGGTCCGAAGTATTCGACGATGGCGCCGGTGCCGCCAGTCACTGACAGCAGGCTGGCCACCTTGAGAATGACGTCCTTTGGGGACGACCACCCGGAAAGGTGCCCGACGAGGCGCACGCCGATGAGCCTGGGCCAACGAAGGTTGAACGCCTGGCCCGTCATGACGTCGATGGCGTCCCCGCCGCCGACTCCGATGGCAACCATGCCGAGCCCGCCGGCGTTGGGTGTGTGGCTGTCCGTGCCGATCATCATCCCACCGGGAAAGGCATAGTTCTCCAGCACCACTTGGTGGATGATCCCGGAACCGGGCCGAAAGAAGGCGATGTTGAAGCGGTCACAGACGGCCCGGAGGAACTCGTAGACCTCCGAGTTCACGTCGAGAGCAGAGCGGAGATCGACGACGGACCCGACCTTGGCTCGGATCAGGTGATCACAATGCACCGTGGTCGGCACCGCTACCTCGTCCAGGCCGGCCGCGAGCAGTTGCAGCGCGACAATCTGGGCGAGGGCGTCCTGGAGTGCGACCCGATCGGGGTCGAAGTCGGCGTAGCTCTGCCCGCGTGCCATCTCCTGACCGTGCGGGTCACGCAGGTGGTTGACGAGCACCTTCTCGGCGAACGTCGTCGGTCGATCGAGGCGCTCGCGCCCGCCGGCCACGCGCTCGGACCAGCGTGAGTACACCGCTTCGACGAGGGCGGGAGCGGTCGACGAGCTCGCCATCGGGCTCGATCCACGTTCGTCATCGAGCCGAGCTCGATCGTGTCGTCGCACCGTCACGGGACACCTCCGATTTCTCTTGATATCAAGAGAATGACAGAATTGCTCTCTCGATGTCAAGATATAAGCCTGATCCGGTCTCGCATCCTGGAGGATTCGATGGAAGACGAGGTGGACCGTCTGGCAGCGGGATGGCGTCGAGCCCTGCCCGACGTCGATGTGTCCCCGCTCGAGGTGCTCTCGCGTGTGACGCGCCTCGCCCGCCACCTGGAGCGGCAGCGCACCGTCGTGTTCGCCCGCCACGATCTCGAGACCTGGACCTTCGACGTGCTGTCTGCGCTGCGAAGGTCCGATCCTCCCCACCATCTCTCCCCGGGCCAGCTCGTCGCCCAGACACTCGTCACCTCGGGCACCATGACCAATCGCATCGATCACCTCGAGAAACGGGGCCTCGTTCGGCGTCGCCCCGATCCGAACGACGCCCGATCCGTGCGAGTGCAGCTGACCGCGGCTGGTCGGCGACGCGTCGATCAGGCGCTGCGGGACCTCGTTGCGCGGGAGAACGCCATTCTCGGGACGCTCGACACTCCGCAACGCGCCGAGCTCGCCGGACTGCTGCGGCGGGTGGTCGCCCCGTTCGACGCATGACGGCGCCGGCGGTGTCCACCACCCGCCTCGCTCCGATGGTCGCCGTGGGGTGCTGACACCCGTGTCGTCACCGTGCTGACGCCCTTGTCGGAGGCCGTTCGGTCGGCCAGCATGTCTCGCGTCGGACGATGAGCGAGGGGATCCTCAGCATCTTCGAGAAGGAGCGGTATCGGTGGGAGCGCTGCGGTGAACAGACGAGCCCTCCAGGTCGGCTGGTACCGCTTCCGGGCCACGTTCGGCCAGCGTTGGGGCGGTTACCTCTCGGTCGTCCTCCTCGTCGGTGTGATGGGTGGGATCGCCATGGCTGCCGTGGCCGGCGCCCGGCAGACCCAATCCTCGTTCCCGGCGTTCCTCGAGAGCACCAACCCGTCGGCCATGGACATCGACGTCGGACCGTACAACGCCAGGCTGATCAACAAGATTGCCCGCCTGCCCCAGGTTGCCTCGCTCAAGAGCTACGTCTCGCTCAATGTCGCTCCCTTGACTGCGACCGGCAAGCCCGACCTCTCCAACCCCTTCGGCAACCTCGAGATCGTCGGCAGCATCAACGGCCTGTATTTCAGTCAGGACCGAGTCACCATCGTCGCCGGGCGTCAAGCGAACCCGAACGACGCTGACGAGATCGTCGTGAACCGATACTCCGCCCAGCTGTTCGGGCTCCATGTCGGCCAAGCAATCTCGGTGGGCGCCTACTCCAATGCTGAGCTGAACGCCTCCGGCTACCCGACCGGACCCCCTGTCCTGCGGATCACCCTCCACATCGTGGGCATCGCCGTCTTCAACGACGAGGTGATCCAAGACGAGGTCGATCGGATTCCCCGCGCCCTGCTCACTCCGGCCCTCACTGACCGCCTCTCCGCCTGCTGTGCAAGCTACGCCTGGAGCGGCCTCACTCTGAAGCACGGAGCCGCCGATGTGGCTGCTGTCGAGAGGGAGTACCTGGCCCTCTTGCCTCCGGCGGATCCGTACTACTTCCACGTGACATCGATCGTCGAGGCAGCTGGTGAAGAGGCAGTGAAACCCGAAGCCATTGCCCTCGGCGTCTTCGGCGTGATCGCAGGACTGGCTGCGCTCTTCGTCGGCGGACAAGCCATCTCTCGGCAGATCCGCGTGGCGTCTCCCGACGGCGACGTGTTGCGCAGCCTTGGTGCCGACCCGAGAACCACGTCCGTCGACGTGGTTCTCGGTGTGGTCATTGCGCTGTCGCTCGCCACGTTGCTCGCAGCGGGCGTCGCTCTGACGGCCTCGCCGTTCGCTCTCGTTGGTCCCATCCGCTCGGTCGTTGGGTCGCCGGGCTTCTCCGTCGACTGGACCGTCTTGACGCTGGGTTCCGTCGCCTTGTTCGCGACTCTGGCCGGTGTCGCTGTGCTGTTCGCCTATCGCGACGCTCCGCATCGTGAGGCCCGCATCAAGTGGATCGCTGTCGCCCGCGAGTCCGCGATCGTTCGGGCGGCTTCGTCGAGCGGCCTTCCCATAGCTGCCTCCGCGGGAGTGCGCTTCGCCCTCGAGTCCGGGCGGGGACGGACGGCGATTCCCGCACGCAGCGCCATCTCCGGAGCACTGCTTGCCGTCGTGTTCACCGTCGCCGCCCTCGTGTTCGGGAGCAGCCTCACGACCCTCGTCAACAGCCCGCCGCTGTACGGTTGGAACTGGAACTACGCCCTCGAAGCCGACGCTGGGTACGGCGATATTCCCGGGGGCCATCTCGACCATCTCCTCAATCAGGACCATTCCATCGCCGCCAGCTCGGATGTCTACTTCGAGACGTTCGCGTTTGATGGACAGGCGATTCCCGTGATCGGCACCACTCCGCGAGCAGCCGTCCAGCCTCCGCTCCTTTCCGGCCATGGACTGGATGGTCCGAACCAGGTCGTGGTCGGACCAGCGACCCTGGCACAGCTTCACAAGCGTCTGGGCGACACAGTGGTTGCTCGCTACACCAGTCACGTGACCACCCTGCGCATCGTGGGAACCGCAACGATGCCGACCATCGGGATCGGCCACGGACTTCACCTGTCGCTCGGGGTCGGTGCCGTGGTCGACTACCAACTGATTCCGAGCGCGGCGCGCAACATCCAAGCCGTCGGGGCTGCTGGACCGAACATGGTGCTGATCCGCTTCAAGAGCGGAGCAAACCCCACCGTCGCCTTCCACTCGCTGGCTCGTATGGCGTCGGCGTTGTCCGGCGATGTGCTCAGCGTCTTGGTCGTACCGGCACAGCGGCCGGCACAGATCGTGAACTATCGGTCCATGGGCACGACGCCGGCGGTGCTCGCCGCTGCGCTTGCGCTCGGGGCCTTCTCCGCGCTCGGGCTCACGCTCACGGCCTCCGTCCAGCGGCGCCGCCGTGACCTTGCCCTCTTCAAGACGCTCGGCTTCACCCGACGACAGCTCGCGGCCTCCGTCGCCTGGCAAGCGACGATCACGGTCGGAGTCGGGACGATTGTCGGCCTCCCGTTGGGAATCGTGGCTGGTCGAGGACTCTGGGACCTCTTCGCCCACGAGCTCGACGCAGTCGCCCGACCGACGGTTCCGGCCCTCAGTCTGCTGCTCGTCGCCGTGAGTGCGTTGCTGCTGGCCAACGTGGTTGCGCTGTTCCCAGCACGTATCGCCGCTCGCACGCGGGCGGCGGCCGGGATCAGAGCCGAGCGCGAGTAGCCGCCGACATCACGGTTGCCGCGGAGCTGGCGCGAGCTCCTGGGCGAGCTCCCAGATGTGGCCGCCGGGGTCGGCAAAGCAAGCCGTGCGCATTCCCCATTCCCGGTCCATCGGCCCGTTCACGAACTCAACGCCCCGGCCGGCGAGATCCGCCCAGACGGCGTCGACGTCGTCGACGAAGATCGAGAGCTGCATGCGCGATCCGGCTCCGGCTCCGGCGACGGGGGCCGGCTCGATCAGGCTCGGCGCTTCGGTCGCGGCCAGCAAGTTGACCATGGCGCTGCCGAATTGGAAGACGGCAGAGTTGTCGTCCTCGTACACGATCGGCACGTCGAACACATCGCCATAGAACTGCTTCGATCGCTGCAGGTCCTCGACGAACAACGTGATGGCGCCGACCTCCCTGCTCCACGCCGGCCGCTCAGCTGCTGGCATCGCGTGCCTCCACCGCTTCCCGCGTCGACTCGCGTTGCTTCATCTGATCTCCCGTCTCGGGCCTGTACTCGTTGTGACGTGACGGGTGCGCACGACTCATCGGTGGTTCCAGGCCGGGCGACAAGCCGGGCGAGCTCACGGTGCCGATGCCGGTACGGGCCGTGCGTCGGCCAGCATCTTGTCGTCGTCGGCCAGTAACGCTGTCGCCAGCTGGCTCACCATGGCGGCCACTTCCGGGTGTGCGCCCACGTCCCAACCGTCGAGGAGGTCGGTCAACCCGGAGCGGCGCGCAGCGGTCAACCGGTCGACGGCGTCGGCACCGGCGGCCGTGAGGTGCAGTCTGTGGGACGCGGATTCGTCGGCTTGGGTGTCGCGGGCAATGAAGCCGGCGTCGATCAGGTGCTGCAACCCCGGCTCGATGACGGCTCGGTCCACTCTCACTCGCTCGGCCACTTCGTCGACGGAGCAGTCGGGATGATCGGCAACCCGATAGAGCAGCCACACTGCTTTGGGCGCGAGGGACAGGCCCGCCCGCTCGGCGAGTCCTCGGTAGAGGTCGCCGCGGTTCTCGCGGCTCGCGATCCGCTCGAGGTTGAGCTGGATCTGCTCGAGGGAGGTCCGTGGCTCTTGTACGGCCAAGCCCTCGCCTGCCTCCACGGTCCGCACCGACTTTCGCAGCTCGACCTCGGGAAGCAGCCAGCTCAGCAAGAAGGCAACGAAGGCGATGGGCGTCCCGACGAGGAACACCTTGTCGACCGAATGTGCGATGGCCTCGGAGATGGCAAGGTGCACTGCGGGTGACGTGTGAGCGATCAGGGACGGGTTGTCGATCTGAGCGCCGAGGTTGGCGGGAATCGTGATCCCGCGCAGATATCGGAGGAGGTTGCCCGTGAGCACGTTGGCGAAGATGGCGCCGAACACGGCCGTACCGAACGAACCGCCGATCATTCGGAAGAACGTCACGCTCGAAGTCGCCGTGCCCAACTCTTCGTACGACACGGCGTTCTGCACCGCCACGACGAGCACTTGCATCACGAGTCCGAGACCGAGGCCGAAGATGACCATGTAGACAGCGATGAGCGACTCGCTCGTGGCGACGCCGATGCCCGACATCAGAAAGAGCCCGACGGTGACAAGCGCCGTACCCACGACGGGGAACACTTTGTACCGGCCCCACCGGCTGACGATCTGCCCGGAGCCGATCGAAGCCACCAGCAACCCGCCCATCATTGGGAACAGGCGCAGCCCGGACTCAGTCGGGCTCGTCCCCTTGACGATCTGGAAGAACAGGGGCAAGAACGACATGGCCCCGAACATGGCGAACCCCACCACGAAGCCGATCGCACTCGTGGAGGTGAAGACCTTGTTGGTGAAGAGATGCAGCGGGATGACCGGCTCAGGTGCCCGGCGTTCCGCCAAGACGAAGAGAACGGTGAGAACGACGCCACCGGCCGCCAATGCGACCATTCCGGGAGACCCCCAGGGGTAATCCGTGCCGCCGAGACTCGTGAACAGCACGAACGCGGTCGCTGCGGCCGCCAGCAGGGCGGTGCCGAGGTAGTCGATGATCCTGCGCACCCGCGTGAGGGCATTTGGCAGAGCTGCGCCGGTAACGAAGAGGGCAACTACCCCGATCGGCACGTTGATATAGAAGATCCAACGCCACGAGGCGTACTCAACGAACAATCCGCCGACGAGAGGGCCGATCACCGTCGTCACGCCGAACATCGCCATGAACAGGCCCATGTAGCGCCCACGGTCCCTCGGCGAGACGATGTCGCCCACGATCGTCTGCGCGCCCACCATGAGACCGCCGCCACCGAGACCCTGGAGAGAACGAAACACGATCAGCTCGAGCATCGACTGGCTGAGCCCGGACAAGATCGAGCCGACAAGGAAGATGACAATTGCCGCTTGAAAGAACACCTTCCGCCCGTAGAGGTCCCCGAGCTTTCCCCAGAGCGGCGTCGCTACGGTTGAGGACAGCAGGTAGGCGGTGATCACCCAGGTCAGGTGCGATCCTCCGTGGAGGTCGCCGACGATGGTCGGCAACGCCGTGGAGACGACCGTCTGATCGAGGGCGGCCAGGAACATGCCCAGCATGAGCGCACCGATGATGACCAGAACTCGGCGCTTGGTGAGGTCGGGCGTGGCGGGCACTACTCGGAATGTAACGACTTCCGGGCCGAGTCAGGTGACGTGCCGTACTCCGACGGCGTGCGAGGAACCGGCGCAGTGTAACGAGGCCAGTTTCCAGTCTTGCTCACACGGCGCCGGCCGTCGCATGTCTCGCAGCGAAGCTCGGCCCCGGCTGACGGCAGACTCGCTCGGTGCGGCGATGGAAGGAAAGACCTGGCAGTCCTCTGCAGCGACCGACCTCGTCGACGAGCATCCGCTCGCCTACAAGGACGTCGAAGCCGTGATGACCGCCCAGGCGGATCTCGTGCTCGTCGACCACCGTCTGACGCAGGTGCTCAACTACAAGGGAACGAAGTAACCGTCCTGCGTTCGACGCAGTGATTGCAGGGTCCATCGGTTTGGTGCCCCGGAAGCTCGCGGCTTCCGGGCTACCAGCCGACGGTTCCGTCGACGAGCTCTCGGATCAGATCAGCGTGGCCATTGTGACGGGCGTACTCCTCGATCATGTGCACGTAGATCCAGCGGAGCGAGCAAGGCGTGCCGCTTCTCGTGAGCCCGGCGTCGTCGAGGCTCAGGGCAGCGGCGGCGGTGCGGCTCTCCTCGCATTCCGCCTGCCATGCCGCCACGTCGTCGTCCCAGTCCGCCGCGTCGAGAGGGGCAAGATCGCTGTCCTCCACGGTGGGGTCGTACCAGATGTAGGGGACGTCGGGCTCTCGCTGCAGGACGCGTCGAAACCACGAACGCTCCACCTCGGCCATATGTCGCACGAGACCGTGAAGCGAGAGTTTGGAAGTCGTAACCGGCCTGGCCTTGCGGCGATCGTCGTCGAGCCCTTCCGTCTTCAGCAACAGGGTGACACGATGAAAGTCCAGCCAAGCCTCGAGCATCTCGCGTTCGGCGAGGCCGGCTTGGGGTGGCTCGATCCGTCTCGGGTCGTCGATGTCTTGCACCATGCACGGAAGCTACCTGCTTGGCGCTGTGCTCTCCTCAGCATGAACCGGCAGAGGGAGGGATCACTCCTTGCCTCAGGCCGTGCCCGTGCCTCCTCACCTACCTGGGCGCCACCCAGCCGGAGGATCCTCGCCGATCCGCCCGTCCACGGCTTCGCGCAGCAAATCGGCGTGGCCTGTGTGGCGACCGTACTCCTCGATCAGGTCGCACAGCAGCCTTCGCAAGCTGGCACGGCGACCGGCGGCGTCGGCCATATGGACGAGCTGGTCGGGACCGCCCGCCGCGAGGACTGCAGCAAGCCGGACGTGAGAGCGGGCGACGGCGTCGTCCCACAGCCCATAGAGCTGCTCGGGCGTGTCGTCGGCTGCAGAGGCGAACTCCGGGTCCTCCTCGCCACCCCAGGCAGTGCTGTCCCACGGTGCGCCAATGGGCTCACCGGTGAGCTTCACGACGAAGATCTCGTCCTCGACCCTCGCCAGATGCTTGAGCAGACCGCCCAGTGTCAGCGCCGATGCGCCGATGCGCTGCTGAAGCCCGGCAGCATCGAGGCCATCGGCCTTCCAACGGAACGTCAGGCGCAGGCGGTCGAGGGCGCCGGCAAGATGCTCGGCCTCGGTGCCTGCGAGCGGTGGTTCCCACGGGGAGTCACTATCTGCCATCGCCCGAATTTAGGGTTATGTCTCCCCGGGTCGTAGTCGCCGGCAATCGGCAGCCAGTGGGTCGGGCGGCCGGCCTCGGACCTCGGCTGGCGAACGTCGCGTGATCACTCGAGACAGGAGACCCACGAACTCGCGATGAGTTCGCGGGCTGGCCGGCGTCGTACCTTCATCAGTGACGTACCGCGGGCAGCGGTGCAGGTGTTGGGACGGAGCGGTCGCAGCTCGGGACGGTACGACCGAGCAGGGAGGCGAGGGGAGGGAGTCTGATGGCCAATTCGCTCGAGAACAAGACTGCCGTCGTCTACGGGGCCGCTGGCACGATCGGCAGCGTTGTGGCTCGAACCTTCGCCCGCGAGGGTGCGCACGTCCACCTCGCCGGCCGCACGGGGGCCACGCTCGATGCCGTCGCCGAACAGATCCGCGCCGCCGGCGGCTTCGCCGATACCGCCGTCGTCGATGCACTCGATCGGGCTGCGGTGGACGCCCATGCCAGGTCGTTGGACGCCTCGGCCGGAGGCATCGACATCTCCTTCAACGCCGTCGCAGTCGACGTGGAGCAGAACGTTCCGCTGGTCGACATGCCGATCGAGGACTTCATCGCTCCGATCGACGGTCTCTGCCGCACGCACTTCATCACGGCCACGGCGGCGGCGCGCCACATGATGGAGCGTCGGTCGGGGGTGATCATCCTCCTGTCGGCCACTTCCGCCAAGGAGTGGCGCCATGAGATGGGCGGCTTCAGCCCTGCCTGCGCGGCAATCGAGGCGCTGACGCGAAGTCTCGCCGGCGAAGTGGGCCGGAAGGGGGTCCGGGTCGTCGGGATCAGGACCAACCTCAACCCCGAGACGATCGGCGTCACCGACGACGACGTTCCGGAGCTCGTCAGGGATACCATTCTCGGCCGCTTGCCTCGCCTGACGGAGCTCGCCGGCACGGCTGTCTACTTGGCCTCCGACGCGGCGGCGGCCGTCACCGGCGTCGCCGTCAACATGAGCTGTGGGGCGGTTTTCGGCTAGGAGTTCGTCTGCCTCGTTCGCTGTGGGTCGCGCCCCAACCAACCCGCAGGCTCTGTCAACGCAACGATTGGAGAGATGCCAATGCCTGATTCAGTCACCAAGCTCGACCAGCGATTCAGCGATCCGGCCGCCATCGCTGTGCAGTGGGAGGAGACCGAGGCGGCCCTCGCAGCCGCCGAGCTGTTCTGGGTTACCACTGTCCGGGCCGATGGGCGGCCGCACGTCACGCCGGTCGTGGCGGCGTGGGCAGAAGGGGCCGTCTGGTTTGCTACGGGTGCCAAGGAGCAGAAGTTCGTCAACCTGCGCGCCAACCCGCATGTCGTGATGACCACCGGCTGCAACCGATGGGACCAGGGGCTCGACGTGGTGGTGGAAGGCGATGCGGTCCAGGTGACCGACGACGCCGTGCTCGGTCGCGTCGCTGGTTCGTTCGCCACCAAGTGGGACGGGCGGTGGCAGTACACCGCTCGCGGCGGCTGTTTCCGGGCCGACGGCAGCGGCGAGGCGATGGTGTTCTCGGTCACGCCCGTCAAAGTGTTCGCCCACGCCAAGGGTGATCCATTCGGCGCCACGACGCACAGGTTCCTGAGCGGATAAGCCTCGTGCGGGGGCCGTGTCTTGGGTGCCCCGGCCGCCCACGCGAGGCACGAAGTAGCGTGAACGGGTCCCCACCCTTGAGGAGCAAACATGCCCAAACCTCTCCTGCCGGTGACGTACCTTCGCGCGGGCAGCACGGGCCTTCGCGCGGGCATCACGGGCTTCGTCGCCGACAGCTCGCAGAGCGCTGAGCGCCGCCATTACCCCCGTCGCCAGCAACCCGATGCGGTGCGACTGACCGAGCACGGTTGGTGAGCAACGAGGAGTGGGACGAGCTGCGGGCCGCAGCCACGGCTGTGGCAGCCAACGCCTACGCCCCTTACTCCCGGTTACGGGTGGGCGCGGCGGGCAGGACCGCCGACGGGCGAATCGTGACGGGCTGCAACGTCGAGAACGCCTCCTACGGGTTGACGCTGTGCGCCGAGTGCGGCCTCGTCGCGACGCTGCACGCCACGGCTCCTGAAGGAACCGGGCGACTGGCCCATCTCGTGCGCGTGAGCGTCGTGGCCGGCGACGGGAAGCCGCTTCTGCCCTGCGGCCGGTGCCGCCAGCTCCTCTTCGAGGCAGGCGGTGGGGACCTGCTGGTCGACGACGACCCGGAGCCACGGAGGTTGTCGGAGCTGTTGCCGGAGGGTTTCTCGGCGAGCGAGGTCGAAGAGCGACGTCATGACTGAGGCCGTCGAGCTCATCCGGGCCAAGCGGGACGGCCTGCGCCTGGCCTCGGGCGACATCCGCGCCCTCATCGCCGCCTACACCGAGGGCGCAGTGCCCGAGGAGCAGATGTCGGCCTTGCTCATGGCAGTGTTCTTCCGCGGCCTCGACGCCGAGGAGCTGTCGGCCTGGATGGGCGCCATGATCGAGTCCGGCGAGCGGCTCGACTTGAGCCGGGTCGGCCGTCCGACGGTGGACAAGCACTCGACGGGCGGTGTGGGAGACAAAGTTTCGCTCGTGCTGGCGCCGCTCGTGGCTGCCTGCGGCGGTGCCGTCCCCCAGCTGTCGGGCCGGGGACTCGGACACACGGGCGGCACGCTCGACAAGCTCGAGACGATCCCGGGCCTGCGCACCGACCTCCGCCCCGAGGAGATGCTCGAAGTGCTCACCACAGTCGGGTGCGTCATCTGCGGTGCCGGCGACGGGCTCGCGCCAGCCGACCGCAAGCTCTACGCACTTCGCGACGTGACCGGGACGGTCGAATCGATCCCGCTCATCGCCAGTTCGATCATGTCGAAGAAGATCGCCGAGGGCACTGCGGCCCTGGTGCTCGATGTGAAGGTCGGGACCGGGGCGTTCATGCGGGAGCTCGGAGAGGCCCGAAAGCTGGCCGAAACGATGGTCGGGCTCGGCCCTGCCTACGGCGTGAAGACGACTGCCGTGCTCACTCGAATGGACGTGCCGCTCGGTCGCTGCGTCGGGAACGCCCTCGAGGTGGCCGAGTCCGTGGCCACGCTGCGTGGCGAAGGCCCGGCCGACCTGCTTGAAGTCACGCTGACGCTCGCCGCAGAGATGCTGGAGCTGGCCGGATTGGATGCCGATCCGCTGGAGTCGCTGGCATCGGGCGCCGCCCTCGGCTCGTACGAGGCGATGATTCGCGCCCAGGGCGGCGACCCCACTGCCACGTTGCCCGACGCACCCTACAGAGCGAGCCTCCCCGCTCCCGCCACGGGCGCCCTCCGCCGCCTCGACGCGTTCGGCGTCGGGTTGGCAGCGTGGCGGCTGGGTGCCGGGCGTGCGAAGAAAGAGGATTCCGTGAGCGCATCGGCAGGCGTGGTGTGCCTCGCCAAGCCCGGTGATGCCGTGGAGGAGGGCCAGCCCCTCCTCGAGCTCCGGGCCGACGATCCGGCTCGATTCGCCGACGCCCTCCAGGCGCTGGAAGGAGCGATCGAGATCGGGCGGGAGGCAGCCGAGCCGTCCCCCGTGGTCATCGAGGTGATCCGTTCGTGAGCGAGGAGAGGCAATGAGCACAGTTCCGGCCGGCGGCGGCTCCGCGCCGACACTCGATCTCATCCAAGCCGCGCCGAAGGTCCTCTTGCACGACCACCTCGACGGCGGGCTGCGCCCAGCCACGGTGGTCGAGCTCGCCGCCGAAGAGGGGTACTCGGGTCTTCCCACGACCGACCCCGACGATCTCGGGCGCTGGTTCACGGCGGGCGCCAATCAGGGGAACCTCGAGCTGTATCTGGAAGGGTTCGCTCACACGGTCGCCGTCATGCAGACGCCTGAGGCGCTCACCCGTGTGGCCGCCGAGTGCGCCGAGGATTTAGCGGCCGACGGGGTCGTCTACGCGGAGGTGCGTTTCGCCCCTGAGCTGCACGTCACGCGGGGGCTCTCGCTCGATGCGGTCGTGGAGGCGGTGCTCGAGGGGTTCCGGCAGGGCTCGGCCGGTCGCGACATCTGCATCTACGGCTTGGTGACGGCGATGCGAACGGCCGCCCGCTCCCTCGAGATCGCCGAGACGGCCGTGCGGTTCCGCGACGCCGGCATCGTCGGATTCGATATCGCCGGGGCCGAGGCGGGCAGCCCTCCCACCGTGCACCTCGATGCCTTTCACTACGTGCAGCGTGAGAACTTCCACATCACGATTCACGCCGGCGAGGCCTTCGGCCTGCCGTCGATCTGGGAGGCCTTGCAAATCTGCGGGAGCGACCGGCTCGGTCACGGCGTGCGGATCGTGGACGACATCCACCTACCCGGCGCACCGGCCGTCGCCGGATCCGGAGCGGCTTGGCACGTGCGACCACATCTTGCGGCCCGGGAAGGGGAACCTCCGGCAAGCGGGGACCTCGTCGAGCTCGGGCGGTTGGCGAGCTACGTGCGAGACCGCCGCATCCCGCTCGAGATGTGCCCCACTTCGAACGTCCAGACCGGAGCGGCCCCATCGCTCGCCGAGCATCCCATCGGGCTGCTGCGCAAGTTGCAGTTCCGGGTGACGGTCAACACCGACAACCGCCTCATGAGCGGCGTGACGCTCAGCTCCGAGATGGCGGCACTCGTCGAGACGTTCGGCTACAACCTGGGAGATCTCCGCTGGTTCACGTTGAACGCCATGAAGTCGGCCTTCGCCCATTTCGACGAGCGCCTGCACCTCATCAACAACGTCATCAAGCCAGGCTACGAGGCGCTCGCCCGAAAGCACGGGCTCTCCCTGCCCTGAGGGGCCTCCGAACCGGCGAACGGGGTACCTTGCACGTTGTGGACATGTCGTCGACCACGCTGCCGGCCACGTTGTCGGGCGCCGTCACAGCCCAGCTGAACGGCGAGATCGCCGCCACCGACACGGCGCTGCGACAGCTGCTGCACGGGCTCCCAGGCGTCGACCAAGTCGGCGCCGAGGCACGGGCAGCCACGCTTGCGACCCGCTCGATCAAGAAGGACTCGAAGCTCTGGGCGCTCGATATGGCGATTCGCATGATCGACCTCACGACCCTCGAGGGGGCTGACACGCCGGGCAAGGTGCGAGCGATGTGCGCCAAGGCCCGTCGCCCCGACCCGACCGACTCAGGCGTGCCGTCGGTGGCGGCCGTTTGCGTCTACCCGGACCTCGTCGCCGTCGCCCGCCGCGAGCTCGACGGCTCAGGTGTCGCGGTGGCGTCGGTCGCGACCGCCTTTCCGTCCGGGCGGGCATCGATGGAGGTGAAGCTCGCCGACGTGCGCGAGGCGGTCGAGCGCGGTGCTGACGAGGTTGACATGGTGATCGACCGCGGAGCCTTCCTCAGCGGACGATACGGCGAGGTGTTCGACCAGATTCGCCTGGTGCGGGAGGCCTGTGGCAGCGTCCACCTGAAGGTCATCCTCGAGACCGGTGAGCTCGTGACGCTCGACAACGTCGCCCGGGCCTCGTGGCTGGCGATGCTCGGCGGGGCCGACTTCGTGAAGACCTCGACTGGCAAGGTCACGCCCGCCTCGACCCCGTCGGCCGCCCTGGTCATGCTCGCCTCGGTGCGTGACTTCGCCGAGGCCAGCGGACGACAGGTGGGCGTCAAGGTGGCCGGCGGGATCCGGACGGCCAAAGACGCCATCCGGTACCTCGTGCTCGTCAACGAGACGGCCGGTCCCGACTGGCTGATGCCCTCCCGCTTCCGGATCGGGGCCTCCAGCCTGCTGAACGACCTCTTGATGCAACGGACCAAGCAGCTGACCGGCGCCTACGCCGGACCTGACTACTTCACGACCGACTGATGCCTCCCGACCGAGTGGCCTTCGACTACGCCCCTGCCCGGGAGTCGATCGACATCGTCACCGTGGCGCCGAGGAACGGGCTCTTCGTGAACGGTGAGTTCGTCGAAGCAAAGAGCGGGCGCAGCTTCGTGACGTTCAACCCGGCGACCGAGGAGCCCCTGGCCGAGGTGGCCGAAGCCGAAGCAGAGGACGTCGACCTCGCCGTGCGTGCGGCCAGGGCCGCCTTTGAGGGCGTCTGGGGCAGGATGAAAGGCCGCGACCGGGCCAAGTACCTCTACCGCATCGCTCGGATCATCCAGGAACGTTCCCGCGAGCTCGCCGTCCTCGAGAGTCTCGACAACGGCAAACCGATCCGCGAGTCCCGGGACGTCGACCTACCCTTGGCGGCGGCGCACTTCTTCTACTACGCCGGCTGGGCGGACAAGCTCGGCTATGCCGGCCTCGGTCCCTCACCCCGCCCGCTCGGTGTCGCCGGCCAGGTCATCCCCTGGAATTTCCCGCTCCTCATGGCCGCCTGGAAGCTGGCTCCCGCCCTCGCCACCGGCAACTGCTGCGTGCTCAAACCGGCCGAGACGACTCCGCTCACGGCTCTGTTGCTGGCAGAGATCTGTCAGCAGGCCGAGCTGCCACCGGGCGTCGTCAACGTCGTGACTGGTGCAGGCGCCACGGGGGCGGCCCTCGTCACCCACCCCGGAGTGGACAAGGTGGCTTTCACAGGTTCGACCGAGGTGGGCAAACAGATTCGCGCCGCCCTCGCCGGAACGGGCAGACACCTCACCCTCGAGCTCGGCGGCAAGGCGGCCAACATCGTCTTCGACGATGCGCCCATCGACCAGACGGTGGAAGGGATCGTCAACGGCATCTTCTTCAACCAAGGTCAGGTGTGCTGCGCAGGATCGCGGCTGCTCGTGCAGGAATCGGTCGCCGACGCCGTCGTCGAGCGGCTGAAGCGCCGGCTCGAGACGCTCCGCCTCGGCGACCCGCTCGACAAGAACACCGACATCGGAGCGATCAACTCATCCATGCAGCTCGAGAAGATCACGGAGCTGTCCCAAAGCGGCGAGGACGAGGGGGCGGAGCGGTGGTCGCCACCCTGCCTCCTGCCCGAGCGGGGCTACTGGTTCCCGCCGACGATCTTCACCGGGGTCAGCCAGTCCCACCGCATCGCACGGGAGGAGATCTTCGGGCCGGTGCTTTCGGTGCTCACCTTCCGCACGCCCGCTGAAGCTGTCGCCAAGGCGAACAACACCCCCTACGGGCTGTCGGCCGGCGTGTGGAGCGACAAGGGCAGCCGCATTCTCTGGATGGCCGGCCGCCTGCAGGCCGGCGTCGTCTGGGCCAACACCTTCAACCGGTTCGATCCGGCGAGCCCGTTCGGCGGGTACCAGGAGTCGGGTTTCGGGCGGGAGGGCGGCCGGCATGGGCTGGAGGCGTACCTCGATGCCTGAACCGGCGGCGCGAACCGACGACCACCTCGAAGTCCGCAAGACCTACAAGCTGTTCATCAACGGCGCCTTCCCGCGCTCGGAGTCCGGCAGGTCCTACGAGATCCGCAGCGCCGAGGGCGTCTTTCGTGCCAACGCCGCCCGAGCCTCCCGCAAGGACGCCCGAGACGCCGTCGTTGCAGCCCGAGGGGCGCTCGCCGGATGGGCGGGTGCCACCGCCTACAACCGTGGGCAAGTGCTCTACCGGGTGGCCGAGATGCTCGACGGGCGCACTGCCCAGTTCGCAGCCGAGGTGGCGGCTGCCGAAGGCCTGTCCCGCGGTCGAGCGAGGCGAGTCGTCGAGGCAGCCGTCGACCGTTGGGTGTGGTATGCCGGCTGGGCCGACAAATTCGCCCAGGTCGTGGGGAGCGCCAATCCGGTTGCCGGCCCGTACTTCAACTTCAGCATTCCCGAGCCGACCGGTGTCGTGGCGTTGCT
>JBEKYM010000010.1:0-101049 GCA_049510975.1 Acidimicrobiales bacterium | reverse complement strand
GGAGAGGTGCGAGAGCGGCCGAATCGGACTCACTGCTAATGAGTTGACCTCGTGAAGGGGTCCGAGGGTTCAAATCCCTCCCTCTCCGCTCAGATTCTCGAAGTGTTGGGCCGGCGCCCGCGGTGGCGTGAGTTACCGGGCGAGCGCCGGCGGGCCCGTGAACAGTCGCAGGGCCGCGGCGATCATGGCGACGAGCGCGCCGATGAAACCCACGTAGGCGCCAGGCCCCAGTGAAGCCGCCATGAGACCGTACGAGGCGCCGTTGTTGAAGGGCGAGGCGATCATGGCGGCGACGACGGCGGCCAGGTTGGCCGCACAGAGCACGGCGAGGATGCTGCGGTGGGGCCACTCCACCGTCCTCGACGACCGTGAGACGACGACGGCGACGAGCAGTTCCACGAGCACGGCGATCGAGATGAGCAGGATCGACCAACGCCACCCACCGGCGAGGCGTCCGAGTGCGGTGGTCGAGATGGACGCAGACACCCCGCTGATGTTGAACGAGATCTGGTACCAGGCGATGAACAGAGATCCGCCCGCTGCCACCGCTCCGAAACACGCCGCTAGGTCGATCGCTTGCAGTCGCCGGGTCGCACGGACGTCGGAGATCGTGAGCATCGCTCCCAGACCGTTAGCGGCAGGGGCCCACGAGGCGACGGTGTGGGCACCGGGTGGAAGACCGCCGCCGACGTGTGTCGGGTAGCGGTTGGGGGCCGAAGGCTGGGCGTACCCTTGCTCGAGCGACGGCGCTCCCGGGACGTGGGCCTCTGGGGGAGCCCAGTACCCAGCGTCCGCTAACACAGGTTGCTTCGGTTCCGGCCCGGCTACCGGAGGAGGGGGTCCTTGTGCAGGGGCGGCTGGTATCAGTGTGGCGGTGGCCGCCTTGCCGCGAAAGATCGCTCCGCAGTTGCGGCAAAAGCCGGCGTCGGGCGCCACCGCACTCCCGCATTTCGAGCAGTTCACGCTGTTGCCCCTCTCGCGCCCCGCCGGGACAGCCGGCGATCGGGCGCCAACACGCCCATCAGCGTAGCCAAGACGGCCACCGCCCTTTGAACTGCCAAAGCCGTGGGGATCAGGGCTGGGCGGAGTGACCTCCCGACCTCGGGTACCATCGTCCGGTCGTTCACTCGAGGGCCGCCGCTGCTGCCCGCGAGCAATCGGCGCTCGTAGCTCAATTGGAGAGAGCATCTGACTACGGATCAGAAGGTTGGGGGTTCGAGTCCCTCCGAGCGCGCTGGACGAAAGTCATGGTAGAAGGGCTCTTCCGGTTCCGCGCGTGCTCTCCGATGCCCGCCGCGGCCCGGCGGGTGAGATCACCGTCGAGCAAGCGGAGACCTCACTGGTCTGTGGCGCTTCTCACTGGCGCGCGTCACCCTGTGTCGGGCGAGCGCCCGAAAGACACGTCGATGCAACGGTTGGAGCAACTTCCAGTAGAGGAAGCCGGGGACTCCCTTCGGGCGGAGTGAGCCGACTTGGACAAGCTCCTCCTCAGTGCATCCATAGCCGAGCCATGCTTCTCCGGGAAACCAGTGGATCGCGCGCAACACGAGAGCACCGGGATCACGTCGAACGACGAGCCACCAGTCAACAGCCGCGCCTTCGGCAATCTCCGACAGGGAGCTGAGCTTCCAGTACTCCCCGACGATACGACCGATCAGCGCACGCACTCTCCACGCGAGCGTCAGGCCGTACCAGCTGTAGCTTCCTCCGATCCGTCCGAGATCGGCATCGAGCCGCGTCAATGTGGCATCCCCAAGACCGACCGTCACTCGCACCGTGTAGACGCCGTCGCGGAGCCCGCTCTCGCGACCGAGGAGGCCGTGATCAAGCTCGAGCGCCTGGTCATCAAGGGCTGCCACGAGCGCATCGGCAAGACCCATCGGCTCGATGCCAAATGCCGCGTCGGTTCGCGCGCGATCTTCGACGACCACCTCGGTCACCAGACTCTCGATGAGCGCATGACTGACGCGGCGATCAACGGGGGTGACGAGATCCAGCCAGTACGACGACAGTCGAGGCGTCAGGTACGGCACGTCGACGATGCGCCGACGATGCAGACCACGCGCCGTCGCATACGCCGCGATCATCTCGCGATACGACGTGACGTCGGCGCCGCCGACCTCGTACACGCCGGGCTCGACGTCGATCGCGCCGATCAGATACCGGACCATGTCGGCGGAGGCGATTGGTTGGATCGCGGTGCGAACCCACCGTGGACAGACCATGAACGGAAGCCGCTCGGTGAGGTACCGCAGCATCTCGAAAGAGATGCTGCCGGCGCCGAGGACGACCGCTGCTCGGAGCTCGACAACGGGAACATCGCCAGACGCGAGCGCCGTGCCGACTTCCTGGCGGCTCACGAGATGCTCGGACTCTGGGTCATGCCCAAGCCCACCGAGGTAGATGATGCGTCGAAGACCCGCAGCTGAAGCAGCTCTCCCGAAGCCCGCCGCCAGCTGCTGATCACGAGCGCGGAAGTCTTCGCTGCTGAGCGAGTGCACGAGGTAGAACGCGGCCTCGCAACCAGCTAACGCAGTCCGGAGGCCCGCTTCGTCGGCCACGTCGACCGAACGTCCTTCAGCGCCGGCGATCTCTGGAGCACGACGCGAGAGCGCGATGACGTCGTACCGCGCCTCGACGAGCGCAGCGGTGAGCTCCCGCCCAACGAACCCGTTTGCCCCCACTACCGCGATCCTCACCGCTTCACCATGCACCACGACCGATCAGAAAAGCGTGCAGGTTCCGTTTCGCCCATCCGGCAGTCGACCTGGGCCACGCTCACACCTGCTCGCGCGCAAGGAGCCAGATCGCCGTCTCCGGGCGATGGGCACACGGAACGACGCGGCGAGCGAGCATTTGGGTCCGACCGGTCGCGACGGAATCGTCAGGGCCACTTCACGATCCCGCCGTTCGCCGTCTTATGTAAGGTCGGTGAGCGCCGCGATGATTTCGGCGACCTCGGTGCGGGCGGTGTAGTCGGGCTGGACGTCAACGAACCGCACGGTGCGATCCCGACCGACGACGAGCACGGTGGGTCGGGGCAGGCGTACTGCGCCCTCGGCGTTGACCTTCGACAGGTCGAGACCGAGCTTGCGCTGGGCGGCGAGAACGTCGTCAGCCTGCTCGAACGCGATGCCAATCCGATCGGCCAGACGACTGCCCGGGTCGGAGAGGACGGTGAACCCGAGGGCGGCCTTTTCCACAATGGAGAGCGACTCGTCGGGTGACTGCGGGCTAATGGCGACCAGTCGAGCACCGAAGGCGCTCAGCTGAGGTAGGAGGTCTTGCTGATAGGTGCGAAGCGCAAGATTGCAGTAGGGACACCAGCCGCCCCGGTAGAACACGATGACCGCCGGGCCGCTCTCGACGATCTGGTCGAGGCTGACCGGCGTGCCGGTGGCGTCATCGAGGGTGAACGGCTCGAGAGCGTCGCCGGCCTTGACGCTGTCAGCAGGAACTCCTTGGTCGAGGAAGTCCTGGATGCTCCGGTCGAACACCTCAAGCACCGCGGCGGGCAGGCGCTCGGCTGCGGCGGCCTTCAGTTGCTCGGACTGCTCGCGGATGGTCAGGGGCATCGGTCCTCCAGGGCATACGTGTCAGTACGCAAGTGGACTGAACAGTCCACTTGTCATCCGAGCACGAGACGACTGGACTGTCAAGTCCAATTCTCGGGATACTGGGGACCATGGGAGCGCTGCCGAGGACCGCCAAGGGAAGGGTCACCCGCCAGCGCATCGTGGCGGCGGCGACCGAGGTGGTGGCGGAGAAGGGGGCGGTCGGGGCGAGTCTGGACGAGGTCGGCGCCCGGGCGCCCGCCTCGCGCGGCCAGCTGTACCACTACTTCGGCGGTAAGAACGACCTCCTGTTGGCTGTCGCCGAAGCGACCAACGACACGGTTCTCGACGGCCAACAGGATCTCTTTGACCACCTCGACACCTGGGACGGACTGGTCCGATGGGCCGACACTCTCGTCACGTTCCAACAAGAACGGGGCGGCAAAGGAGGCTGCCCGATCGCCAACCTCCTCGGCCAGCTCGGTGAGCGTGATGCCGCCATCCGCGCCGTGCTCGCATCTGGGTTCGATCGCTGGGAGACCCACATCCGCGCCGGCCTGGAACGCATGGTCAACTCCGGCGAGCTCCGGCCCGATGCAGACGTCGCTTCGCTCGCCGCCTCGACCCTTGCAAGTGTCCAAGGTGGCCTCGTTCTTTCGCAGGCGCGCCGAAACCCGCTTGCCCTGCGCCGAGCTCTCGACGGCGCCCTCGCCCTGATCGCGAGCTACCGCCCGATCAGCTGAGGGCCTGAGCGTTCGCCGACCCACCGACCGAGGACCTCATATGGCGACCAGAACCTGTTGTTCGCCAGCGCCGGGACCACCTACCCACGCCCAGGCTGACGGCCATGGACGCCTGGCTGACCAGCGATACGAGGTCAGGTGTTCACGGTTTCGGTCAGGGCCTTCGACGTCGACCGTGCGAAGGTAGCGTCCCCGGAGTACGCGGCTTTGATCTTGAAACTGCCGGCAGTGGCGTAGGTGACGTTGCAGGTGGCCTTGCCAGTCGTGTTGTTGATGGCATTGGACTTGCACCCGCTGATCGCAGTGCCATCCGAGGTGAACTTCATCGTCCCACCGCCAGGCAGGGGAGACACGGTGGCCGTGTACGTGACGGCCACGCCGGTGACGCCCGGATTGGCTGAAGACACCAAGCTCACCTTGGTCGCGCCGAGACCCGCCTCCACTGCTCCGATCGAGCAATGAGACTCTCCTGGACCGGGTCGGGCAAAGCCTCGCTGGTCTTTACCTGGGCAGACCGAGACGCCGTTCACGGTGGTGCCCTTCGGGATTGCATCGGTGGCTGGGCTGGAGAGAGGGGGCAGCATGGTCTCGGTGAGCCCGCCGTTATTGGCAAGCGATCCGAGATCGGGGTTCGTGTTCACCTTGTCGGTCGGGCGAGTAAACCCGCACGCCGTGCCCGTCGCATCGTTCGTCAGGTTGTAACCGACGTCGACGAAGGTCGACGACCCACTGCAGTTTCCTCCGATGTTGCCCGCAAGGATCGTGGCGCCTGTCGTTATGGTCCCGGCCAAGATGGCAACTGCGCCGCTGGACGCAGAGTTCTCCGAGATCGTGCTGTCGGTGATCGTGGCGGTGCTGCCCCATTCGTAGATCGCGCCACCGCTCCCACCAGCCGAGTTGCCCGAGATGGTGCTGTCGGTGATCGTAAGGGGGCCCTCGCTAAAGATGCCGGCACCGGCGTTGGACGAAGAGTTCCCGGAGATCGTGCTGCCAACAATCGTGAGGGAGCCGTCGGGATCGGAGATGCCGCCGCCGTCGCCAGCTGATCCACCTTCGATGGTCAAGTCATCGATCTTGACTGCCGCTTCACTGATCGTCAGATCCGTCCCAGTGTCCGTACCGTTCAGGACTGCCGGAGATCCAAGCGGAGCATCGGCTCCCGTGATGGTGACGGGTGCCGTAGCCGCAACATGGTCATCGATCGTCCCCGACACCTCGATGGTGGGGTCAGCGCCCGCCTGGGTGAGGGCGTAGGTGATCGTGGCGCACGGGCTCGATTTGGGACAGCTGCCGCTGTTCACCCCGCCTTGTGCCACGTACAGCGTGGTAGGAGCAGCAGCTTGAGCAACGACACTCGGAACGGCTCCGAATACGACCAACATTGTCGCCGCGACTGACGTGGCAGCGATGGAAAGCCTGATGAGCACCTTCACGCCGGTGACCCCCTTCCAGCCCGCGCTGCGAGCACTGAATACAGAATGCTAGCGGTCAGAGGGGGAACGGCAAGAGGCGGTGCACAGGGCGGTCTCCGGGGTTGCCAGGGTTGCCACCCGCGAGCTCGGCAACCCCGAGTCCCCTTGGACTTCGTCAGACGAGCCAGAGGCCTCGTTGCATGACCGTACGACCTTCGATCTCATTGGCCTCACGCCACACCTGTATCCGTTCCGGCAGGAGATGAACGTAGACATAGTCCCCTGCCTCTGTCCTCGGATCCCAGTCGGCCTGGGTCGCGTAACACTCGGCCGTCTCAACCGGTGCCCCGGGTACGGCGACGGTTCCGACCGGGACGACATCGATCATGACGACATCGCGGGTGCTTCCGAGCGCAAGGCGCGCTCGGTGGGTGTCGGAGATGTTGCGAACGGTCGCGCTCCGGGCCTCGGTGGCGATGATGACACGCTCCCCGTCCCAGGCGAACGACAAGGGCACCAAGTGGACTTGGCCGCTGGAAGATGACGATGCCAACCAAAGGTCAGACCCCAACGCCTCGAGCTTGGCGAGGGCATCGGCCTTGCGCTGATCTAACGAACGCGGCGGTTCCATTGAGCCATGATGGCCCATCATTCTCCGCGAGAGCTGGTCGAGATGCGGCCGAGGCGACGCCAATCCGGAGTCGGCCGGATTCGACACCTGGATGTCAACCTGGCGTGCCGACGCTCACCGTCTCCGTGTCCCGGCCCGATCGCAGCACTCGCCCGGGCCGAGCGTCCGTGAACTCGCCGTGAGCGACGACCTCTGCGCCGGCTACAAACACGTTGGCGACGCCCTCCGCTCCTCCATAAATGCGCCCCGCGCCCCCGGGCAGGTCATATCTCGTGTGGATCGGCCCCGGTCCGACAGTCGCAGGGTCGAGTACGACCAGATCAGCGTGGGCTCCAACGGCGACACGCCCACGGTCGCGAAGTCCGTAAAGGCGAGCAGGGGCGTCGGTCAAGAGCTGCACCGCTTCTTCGATGGCGAGCAGGTTTCGTTCCCGAACAGTCCGGGCGATCAAGGTCGTGGCGTAGGAGAAGGAGTCGATCATGTCGAGGTGTGCACCAGCATCTGAGGCACCGACCAGCGAACGCGGATCACGCCACACCGAGACGCGCTTTTCCCAGGAAGCCTCGTCCTGGCCGGGATCCGGCTTGGAGATAACAGTCCGGAGCTCGTCCGCCACAACGAGATCCGCAAGCACGTCCCAAGCTGCGCGGCGCTGCTCGGTGGCGAGCTCACCTACCATCCGGCCCTTGGCGCCTGGAACACTGCTTTCCTCCACGCGGTAGGCGGCCCAGTGAGCAATCGAGCGAGACGGACCGTCCGTTTCTTGTGCGAGGCGGTCCATCTCCGCCCGCCCGGTCGGATCACTCAGTTCAGCGAGCTTCCGTGCATCCGGCAGGGCCATGAGGCGTTCCCAGCCGTTCAAAATGTCGAGGATGAATCCGCTCTTGAAGTTCAGCCAGAGCCGCAAGGTGTCGGGCAAGGTGAGGGCCACGACGCGACCGCCGCCCTCGGCTGCGAGGTCGGAGCCGGCGAGCTGGCGATCGACTGCGTCGGCGTTGCGGCCGTATACCTGCAAGACGTTCCAATTGATCGGCCGGTCTGCTGTCCGGCTCATGACCCCCATGAGCTCGAAGAGGTCGTCGTCGAACGGAGCCACGCCCGGGATGAATTCGAGCGTCGTGCCGGGATGCTCTCCGACCACCGAGCACAAGGCCAGCATCTCCTCTCGCGTGGCGTGGCGCGATGGGACGGGATCGCCGTTGTGGTCGTTGTGGCTGCGTGACCAGGTTGATGAGAAGCCCAAGCCGCCGGCGGCGAGACCGTCGTGCAGTAACTGCTGCATCGCCGCGAGCTGGCCTGGGTTGGCCGCGTGACCCACCGCGTCGTCGTGCATGACGGCCCGCCGGACGGCCGAGTGGCCAACGAGGAAGCCAGCGTTCGGGGTGAGGGTCCCGTCCAGGCGGTCCAGGTACTCCGCCGTGGTCGACCAGTCCCACGGAACGCCTTGCTGGAGTGCTTCGAGCGGCATGCCCTCGACACGAGCCAACATGCGCATGAGGTAGTCGCCGTCCTCGGGACTCAGGGGCGCGATGCTAAACCCACAGTTGCCGCCAACCACGGTCGTCACGCCGTGCAGGGGCGACGGGCTGAGGGTCGAGTCCCAGAAGGCTTGGGCGTCGTAGTGCGTATGGACATCGATGAACCCAGGGGCAACGACCAGGTCCGAAGCGTCGAGAGTTCGCCGAGCCGGCTCGTCGACGCGCCCGAGTGCCACGACGCGACCATCTCGGACGCCGACGTCAGCTCGCTGGAGCGGCGCGCCGGTGCCATCTGCGACCATGCCGCCGGTCAACTTCAAATCGAGCATGGACCCTCCCTTGGACCAGAGCGTGCGAAGTCAGGACCTTCGGCCGACCATCAATCGCACGACCGAGACAGGAACCATCAGGGTCGAACAGGATCATGGAGGCCGTCTGGCTAGCGGTCGCAAGCAGGTGGCCGTCCTCGCTCCACACGTGAACGACACCATGGGCGTAGCCCCCGGCTGCAAGATGAGGGCGAAGATCGAGCAGGATCCACTCGGTGTCCACGAACGATCCGATGCGGATCGAGTTGTCGAGACTCGTGCCCCCCGCCACTACGCCCAGGGCATATCCGACGCTCATCGGCACCATGTCCGCAAGGAAGGCGGCAATGGCCGGCGTGACGGCGACACGGTCAGCACGGCGAACCCACAGGCAAATCCGTCCCGGCCCAGGTTCGGGGTGCAGGAGCACGGCAGGTTCGCGCATCTCCACAGCGAGGCTGAAGCCTGCCTTTCGGAGCGGCACCTTGAGGTGGTCGAGGCCCACCGCTTTGGCCAAACCACTGAAAGGACTCCGCCACAGGTCCGCCTCCTCGGGGGGCGTCACTGTGGGGCATTTTTCGAAGACGCCGGTGAGACCGTCGGGTCGATGGATGCCCGTGGCACCCAACGAGGCGAAGATCACCTCACCCGACTGACTCTTCGCAGTGACCCGTATCTGGCACGTGCGCCGGCCGGCGGCAAGCACCTCAGTGATGACGTCGACCTGTTCCCCGGTCTCGACCGTCGACACGAACTGCGTCGTGACCCAGAGAGCGGGACGCTCGGTCACCCGCTCTGCCTCGGCGATCGAGATCGCGATGGCCGAGCCGCCGTAGAGGCGGCCGTCGAGCCGCGCCAGGCGCTCAATGACCGTGAAACGGGAGCGGCCGGCGTCGGCGTCGGTGATGCCGAGGAACTCGGCGTCGGTCTGCATCGCGGAGCCGGTGGTCATGAGAGGGCCGCGAACCTGTTGATGCCATCCTCCAAGCTAGAACGGGCGCGCCCCTGCGCCTCGAGCAGGACCAGGTGGGCGGCGGTCTCGGAGACAGCAAGTGACTGATTGAATATGTCCAGGTCGTCGAAGCTCAGTTCCCGCCTCGTCCACCGGAGCTGCAGAGCCACCTCATATGCTGTGTCTGCCCCGGCATTCAATGCTTGAAGGCTCTTGTCCAAGCGTCGACCGTGGTGATCCACGAGCTCGTCGATGCGATCGTGAGCGCTTGGCACGACGGGGCCATGTGCCGGCAGCAGCATGGCGTCGGGCAGCTGCCGTACGCGTGCCAGCGATCCGAGGAAGTCCCCGAGAGGATCGGGTGAGGGAACAACTTCGAACCCGATCGACGGGGTGATCCGCGGCAGAACGTGGTCGCCGGCGTAGAGCAGGCGTTGTCCTGCATCGTGGAACACTACGTGTCCTCGGGTGTGTCCCGGCGTCTCGATCACGTCCAGCGTCGAGTCCGCCGCTTGTACAGCGTCACCCCCGGTCAGCCAGTCATCAGGCATCTCCCAATCGGAGGCGACCGGCCGCGGCTGAACGGCTCGCTCGCTGAGAAGCCGGTCGGCGAGCACGCCGGCGCCATTGCGCCTGAGCCCATCGGCCCTGCGTGCGAGACCGGAGAAACCGGGACGGCCAAGCTCTTCCAATGCGGGCCGCTCCCCTGCCCCGAGACTCACTTTCGTGTGATGCTCCTGACGAAGCGCGATGGCCTGCGTGTAGTGATCTCGGTGAACATGGGTCACGAGGAATCGCTCGATATCCTCGGGCCCACACTCAAGAGAGGCAAGGCACCGCACGAGACGCTCTCGAGACTCTGGAAGCGACCACCCCGAATCGATGCAGACGAGGGAGCTCTTGCCTCGCAATAGGTACACATTGACGGCTCGCAGGGCGTCGTTCGGTAGCGGCAACGGAATCCGGAAGACGTCCTTCACGACTTCGAAGACGCCTGGCTCCAGCCATTCTTCTGAGGGTCGGGGAGAAGTCATTGACGCTGCAGCCTACGCGCGACATGCGCGGACAAGCTAGATCGGGCAAAGATACCGAGAATGGCAGCGGACTCCGAGAAGCCGACACGCGAGCCCCCGCTGGCGGCCGTGCTTCTGCCCACCGCCGCAGAAGTGACTCGCTCAGAGGCAAACGCCGCAGTGATCCGCGAACTCGTACCCTTTGTGGCGCGAGCCTCACGAGGCCAGTTGGACCGCTCAGCTGAGCCGCAACTGGTGCTCTGGGCCAGCCGCGCCGGGTTGCTGCGCCGCTCCGCGAAAGGCTTTGAGACCACGCCGAAGGGCGCCAAGTTCGCCCGGGATCCGTCCAACGCCTACGACGACATCGTCGATGTCGTGCGCGACACCGGGGCCCTCCTGCTCAGGGCTCTCACGAGCGGCAGATCGGCGAGTGCCGTGGAGCGCCTGCTCGACGAGAACACGCTGGCGCTACTGGCCGTTCTCTACGCCGCTGAGGGTTCCGTCCCCGTTCAGGAGCTCGCACGGCTCGCCACCGATCCGGCCGACGCCGAGCTCACGGTCGACTCGGACCTTCCGTGGGACTTTCATCACGTCCTTCCCTACGTCGGATTGATGATGGATGCCCTCGCGTTCGCAGGCCTCGTCGAGTGGAGGGAACAGCGGCCCACGCCGGAGGGACACAACGAGGAGGAACGACGGGACGGCACCGTCGCGCTCACAGCAGCTGGTATCCATACGACGAGGCGCTGGCTGATCGAGGCCGGATATGACGCCCCGATCGCCGAGACCCTGATCGGAGCGAGCGCGACTCAGCTCCTGACCTCGCTCGAGCACCGCGCAAGGCCTGAGTTCGAACGTGACGCCCGCGGCTGGATCGCAGCGCGGTCGGAGACGCAGGCTGTCGAGGAGCTCGTCGAGGCGGTCCGCCTCGTCGAAGACCCTGGGTTGAGGGCCGTGGCGGGGGCCATGCTTGCCGAGACAGGCGTCGAGGCGGCCGAACCCGCCGTTCGCGAGCTGGCCGCCGAGCCGGGCACACGGGCATTTGCGGCAACGTGGCTCGTCGAGCACGACCTCGAGGATGCCCGCGGCCTGTACCGCGAAGAGGAACTCGACTTCTTCGTCGAGGTCCTCACGGCGCAGCTGGTGGGGAATCCGGACGACTCCTTCCTCGATACCTTTGCCCTCGCCGGCAGCCACGCTCAGCAAATTGCTCTCCTCGGTCGTATCGCTGCGCACGACAGCAGTGACGATCTCCTCGTGCTCGGCGGTGTCGCCGAGCTCCATCCTTCACGAGCTGTCGCAAAAGCCGCCTTGCGGGCGCTTTTCCGGAGACGCGCAAGGGATCCTCGGCCTGAGGGTTGAGCTCGCCCGTTGAGCGGGACGGGTGGTGAAAGTCGTCCCACTGCGCGTTGACAGCGATGTACGCGCCCGACATAATGATGGCGACCGGCCGACCGACCGACCGGTCGGTCCGGTGAGGCCGGGCAGCAATGAGGGGGGAACGGGGCCGAAGGGTGTTCGCATCTGACATCGCCGCACGAAGCGACGAAGAGATCCGCGACGCGGTCACCGGCTGGTTGCGCGAGAACCTGCCAGCGGGTTGGGTCCAGGCGATCGACGACGGTGACGCCGCAGCTCTCGCGGTGGCGAGACAGGGCCTCGATATCGACGACTGGTGGGAGCGCCTCGGCGAAGCCGGCTGGTACTTCTCCAACTGGCCGGTCGCCTACGGCGGTCTGGGGCTCGCCCCGGAGCAGACCGCGAGTGTGAACGACGTGCTCCGGTCTTACAAGGTGCCCCGTTCCGACAACCCACTCGGGCTGAACGTCGCCCACGCACTCCTGCGGTGGGGAAGCGAGGCGCAGAAGTCCCGCTTCCTCCCGCTCATCAGCAACCAGAAGGAGATCTGGGTACAGCTCTTCAGCGAACCAGGTGCGGGATCCGACCTGGCAGGTCTCTCGACGCGCGCCGTGAGGGACGGTGATGTTTGGGTCATCAATGGCCAGAAGATCTGGTCGAGTCACGCTCACCGTGCACAATTCGGCTTCTTGCTCTGCCGGACCGACCCCGACGTCCCGAAACGTCAGGGACTCAGCGTCCTCCTGCTCGACATGTCCACCCCGGGCATCACCGTGCGACCGCTCAAGCAAATGACGGGCGAGTCACGTTTCAACGAGGTCTTCTTCGATGACGTCGTCTGCGGAGATGCCATGAGGGTCGGTGAACTCGGGGAGGGGTGGCAGATCGCCAGCCAGCTGCTCGCCTTCGAACGAGGTACCGGCGGAGGTGGCGGCACAGCCCCGCCTGGCATGGAGATGGGTCGGAGTGTCGATGCACTCCGCCGTCACTACGGGAGCGTCGAGGACCCGATCATGCTCGAGCGGATGGCTCTGGCCTACTCCCTCGAGCGCGTGGCGGCCTGGACGCGCGAGCGGGTCCAGGCCTCTCGGAAAGCGGGCAAGAGCAACGGTTTCGAGGCTTCGTTGTTGAAGCTCTTCAATAGCGACAACGCCCAGGCTCTTCAGACTCTTTCGCTCGACCTCGAGGGACTGAACGGCATCGCCCACAGGCCGGACGACCGCTGGGCAGGTGCGAGCGCTTACGCGTTCCTGCGGGTCCGCTCGCAGACGATCGCCGGCGGCTCGTCGGAGATGCAGCACAACATCCTCGGTGAGCGGGTCCTCGGCCTCCCGAGGGAACCGTCGGCCGACGGCGGCATCCCATGGCGGGATATCCGTCGATCGTGAACAACCAACCTCGTTGCCAACTGATGCATCTCTCTGGCGGCCACCTTCAAGGGGGAATCCGTGCTCTGGTCTAGTGTCAGCCTGACGGTCTCCTGGGTGCGATCCGATCGTCGAGCGCGTTTACTGCGCGCCGCTGAGCTCACTCATCTGCCTCGAGACAGCTCCACGCCCGTCCTCTCAGCGGACCTGAGCAGGTCACGTCCGCAAGCCTGGATCGTTGCTCAACCCGACGAGGCCGGTCAGTGTGGGAGCAAGCCGCCAAGAAACCCGAAGTTGCCCATCAGGTTCTCGGAGCTCTCCCGTTCAGGCCTCGCTGACCGCTCCTGACCGTCGGCCCTTGCGGGCTGCCTCATGGCCCTGTTGGCAGAAGAAGTCGCGGGTCGCTCCGAGCCACATCGGGCTGCTCATCGTGCCGAAGTGGTCGGCGCCCGGGATCTCGAGAACCGTCGGCTCCTGCAGCAGGTTGGCGAATCGCTCGACAGGCTGGACGGCTGCGTCCTCACGGCCTACCACGGCGAGGACCGGGCATCCGATGCGAGAGAGCTCTTCCGGGGACAGACGGCGCCGATTGGGCCGTCGCAAGAAGGCCACCAGTGCCTTCTGGTGATGACCCGATCGCTCTCCGGCGCGCACGAGGACCTCGGCAAGTGGGTTTCCGACCGCGTCCCGTGGATCGCCACTCTCGAGAGCGTCGGCGAGAGCTCCGGCCGGAAGTCTCGCAAGGACGTTCGCGCCGACTCCCCCAACCGCTAACCGAGAAAAGGTCCGCGGATGGTCCGCTTCGATTCGGAGGAGCATGAGTCCGCCAGCGCTGAAGCCAGCGGCCACAACGTCGTCTCGGTCCGCCACGAGGTCGTAGAGGTCGGCTTCGAGGGTGGAGTAGGCGTCCGGATCCTCATACTTCGGAGCATCGCCGTGGCCGGG
This sequence comes from Acidimicrobiales bacterium, assembly GCA_049510975.1. Classification (GTDB taxonomy): domain Bacteria; phylum Actinomycetota; class Acidimicrobiia; order Acidimicrobiales; family Bog-793; genus JAKACA01. Next base: position 87,287 of record JBEKYM010000010.1, on the reverse strand, counting down.
CAGGTCTGGCGCAACAACGTCGAATCCCAACTGCTCGAAGGCCTCGACCCATCCATAGCGCTGCCATGATTTTCTCGCTGATGAGGCGAAGCCGTGCACCAACAACAGGCACCGTGAGTGCTTGCTCACTCCACCATCACCACGCCGGCGCGTGCCAGTTCTTCGACGCGCTGGGCGGCCACACCCCAGTCCAGCAGCGCGGCCCGGCCACCGCCTCCCGGGCCGAGTGGCGGAAGTGGCGAGGACGCTCCCGTTCGGCTGAACCGAGGCGCCGGGGCAGGCTGCACCACACCTCCGACCTCCACGAAGGTTTCCCTCGCCACATTGTGCGGGTGTCGCGGCGACTCGCCGAACGAGAGCACGGGAGTGATGCAAGCATCTGTCCTCTCGGCGAGAGCGATCCACTCGTCTCGAGTCTTGGTGGCGAAGACGGACCCGAACCGCTCCTTCAGCTCAGGCCATGCTGACTGGTCCGACGCCGGCGGCAGGTCAGTCTCGTCGAGACCCATCACACCCAGGAGCGCCGTATAGAACTGTGGTTCGATCGCTCCGACGGCGACGAACTGGCCGTCCGCGCACGCGTACACCTCGTAATACGGGGCGCCTGAGTCAAGCATGTTGGTACCTCGTTCATCGCTCCAGCGTCCCTCTGCCACCATCCCGTGAAAGAGCGCAGTGAGTAGGGCAGCGCCGTCGACCATGGCCGCGTCCACCACCTGGCCGCACCCAGAGCCACGACTCTCGAGCAGGGCGGCCAGAATACCGAATGCGAGTAGGAGCCCGCCGCCTCCGAAGTCACCGACAAGATTGAGCGGCGGCACCGGAGCCTTGCCGGACCGCCCGATCGCGTACAGCGCACCGGACAGCGCCACATAGTTGATGTCATGGCCCGCACGGTCAGCGAGCGGTCCCCCCTGGCCCCAACCAGTCATCCGTCCGAAGATGAGGCGCGGGTTGCTCGCAAAGCATTCCGCCGGCCCGACGCCGAGCCGCTCCATTACCCCAGGCCTGAACCCTTCGATCACCGCGTCCGCCCTCGCGACGAGTTCAAGTGCCAGCTCTACTCCCGCCGGCTGCCGAAGGTCGAGCCCGAAGGAGCGCTTGCCTCGTTGCATGACATCGAAGCGAGGTTCGCGGTGCGCGGGCGCTCCTGAGGGCGGTCGCTCGAGGCGCACGACGTCGGCTCCCTGATCGGCAAGCAGCATTCCGGCGAATGGCCCGGGCCCTATTCCAGCGAACTCGAGCACGCGGACGCCCGCAAGCGGGCCGGTCATGGCCGTCCTCGCCGACTCGAGGTTGGCATCGGTGCGAAAGTGAGCTCGGTTGCAACGGTGCTTCCGCCGCAACGTTGAACATCCGAATTGTCGGAGCGTCTCATCTGCTCACACATCCCGTCATCATCGGTGCGTTCTGGAAATCGAGACTTGGCCCCAGCGCGCTTGTACGTATAAGTTATCGGAGCGCGAGCAGCGACGAAGTTGAGAGCAAAGCACACCGAGGAGGCGACGATGGACGTGACTTTCGACGAGTCCGAGGTGATGCTGCGGGACACTGCCCGGCATCTCGCCGAGTCCCTGGCGTGCAAATCCGTCGCCAACTTCGAGTCCTTCGACCGTGACGCAGCATGGACGGCGCTCGCTTCTGCTGGCTTCCTCGGCTTACGCGTGCCAGAGGACCACGGCGGGGGCGGCGGGAGCACCGTCGACGCATCGATCGTCGTCGAGGCGCTCGGCCGCTCTCTGTTGCCGGTGCCGTATCTCGGGACAGCGGCGCTCACCGCTGAACTGCTGATCGCCGCCGGCGCTTCGTCTGAAGTGCTGCAGCGGCTCGTGGCGGGAGACTTGAGGCTGTCCGTCGGGCTCACCTTCGACCTCTCATCGGTTGCCGTGCTCGGACAGACCGGCGACATCGTCTCGTTCGACGGCGCCGGCGCCGACGGCGTGCTGGTGCTCGGAGCGGACAACAAGCTCGTCGCGGTGGCCCCCGGGCATCGGGCCGTCGCACTCGACATCACTCGCGAGACGCTGAGGGGCACTCCTGATCAGCTCATCGACGTCGGACACCTGGGTGGCGAGCTGCCGCCCGAGGCCTTGGCACGCTTTCACGCCCGCGCTTTGTCGCTCTTGGCAGCGGACCTCGTCGGCGTCATGTCGGCGGCTCTCGACACGGCAGTCGCCTACGCCGCCGGCAGGGTCCAGTTCGGAGTGCCCATCGGGACGTTCCAGGCAGTGCAGCATCTTGCGGCCGACCAACTCGTGTCGCTCGAAGGTGCCCGATCGCTTGCCGAGTACGCCGCATGGGCGGCTGACGAACTCGAGACCGGGGATGCGCTCGAAGCTGCCTACTGCGCCAAGGCGTACTGCACCAAGGCGGGGCGGACGCTGTGCGAGGCCGCGATCCAGATACACGGCGGGATGGGCATCACGTGGGACTGCATGGCGCACCTGTATCTGAAGAGAGCGCTCGTGGACGGGCTGGTCTTCGGAGACCATGCCCACAACATCTCGCTTCTCGCCGAGTTGCGCGGACGGAGGGCGGCATGAACTTCAGGGATGGCGACGAAGAGGCAGCCTTCCGACTGGCACTCCGCTCATGGTTGGCGGACAACCGGCCGGAGCCTCCATATCCGTCGAACCACGGCAAGGACGGGAACGCGTTTGCGAGGGCCTGGCATCGCACGATGTACTCGGGTGGCTGGCTCGGGCTCAGCTGGCCCGTCGAATACGGTGGGCGTGGCCTCAGTCCCCTGTACGACGCGATCGTCAACGAGGAAGTGGGAGCCTCAGGTGCGCCTCCCGTGCCGTCTGTGGGATTCCTCGGGCGACCGATACTGCGCTTCGGCACCCCGGAGCAATGTCGCGAGTACCTGCCACCGATGCTGAGAGGCGAGCTGCAGTGGTGCCAGGGTTTCTCCGAACCAGGAGCCGGATCCGACCTCGCCTCCCTCACCACGCGGGGCGTGCTCGACGGCGACCGCTACATCGTGAACGGCCAAAAGGTCTGGACGAGCCGAGCCCAATACTCGGACTGGTGCCTGCTGCTGTGCCGCACGCGGCCCGACCTCCCCAAGCACAAGGGGATCTCCTGCCTCGTCTTCAAGATGGACAGCCCAGGGATCACCGTCCGGCCGCTTCGCCAGGTGTGGGGCACCGCAGAGTTCAACGAGGTCTTCTTCGACGACCTCGAAGTGCCGGTCGCCCAACGAATCGGAGAAGACGGGGACGGGTGGATTCTCGCGACCACGGTTCTCGCGCACGAGCGGGGCCCAGCCGACATCGGCATGATCTCCAAATTCGAGGTCATGCTCGCTCGACTCGAAGCACTCCTTGCAAAGCTGCCGGAGCAAGAGCGGACAGCGCTTGCCCCTCGGGTGGCGGAAGCCTTTACCGCGGTGGCGGCCTGTCGGCGCCACGTCCTGAAAAGTCTCTCGCTACGTGCCCAAGGCTTGCCTCCGGGGCCTGAGACATCAGTGGACAAGCTGCTCATGACGCGGGCGTCCCAAGCCTTGGGAGCCCTCGTCTTCGAGACCTCGGCATCTGAGCTCGTCCTTGGCGAGAACGACGATGCCTTGTTCGAGTACCTCCACTCTCGGGCGTCGAGCATCTATGGAGGCACAGAGCAGATCCAACGGACGATTGTCGCCCAGCGCGTGCTCGGCATGCCGCGAGGCGGTTGAGGAGTCAGATGAACGACGTAAGCATCCGCCAGAGCGCCGACGGCGACGTCACCGAGGTTGTGCTCGAGCGCGAGGGAAGCGGCAACTCGCTCACCCCCGAGGTGGCAAGAGCCCTCGCCGATTCGATCCAACAGGCAGGCACCGTCGCCGGCTGCGTGGTGCTCCGCAGCGCCGGTTCAGTGTTCTGCTCGGGCGGCGACTTGACATTCCTCGAAGGTTTGGTCGGCGCCTCCCGCGACCAGATCGCCAGTGCCGTCTATGGGAACTTCCAGGCACTCATCCGGGCGATCACCGAGTGCCCCGTGCCGGTGATCGCCCGCGTTCAGGGAGGTGCGGCGGGCGCAGGCTGCGACGTCGCGCTCGCTTGCGACCTCGTCGTCGCGAGCGAACAGGCCTGGTTCGAGGAGTCCTGGATACGCATCGGAGCAACCTCGGCTCTGGCTGGGGCCCTCAGCCTGTCCGGAAGCCTCGGTCGCCATCGCGCCCTCGAGCTCCTGATCACCGGCCGGCGGATTACCGCAGCCGAAGCCGCACAAGAGGGCCTCGTCAACTGGACCGTGCCCGCCGACGAACTCGACGGGAAGGTCGAGGAGCTCGCTCACGCCGTTGCGGCAGCCGACCGCGATGCGGTCGCTGCGATGAAGCAGCTTGTTCGCATCGCCGAGCGTGGCTCGATCGACGAGGCACTCTCGACAGGCCTCTCATTGCAAGCCGACCTTCTCGTGAGACCGGAGTTCGAGACCCATCTCGACTCGCTGCGCGAGCGGCTCGGAGCGGCTCGTCGGAGGGCTGAAGGTGCAAAGTAGGCAGCCTCCGGACATCGGCACTGACCGAGCTGAGATCGTGGCACACACCGTGGGGCCCGCGGCGTGAGCAGCGCAGCAGAAACGTCCGGCTTCCTCCACGGCCTCAAGGTTCTCGAGCTCGGCGATGGCGTCGCCGGTGCGACAGCCGGTGCCATCCTCGGTTCCTTCGGCGCCAGCGTCTCGACCGTGGTGAATCTGGACGCCGCGTATCGTCACGGTCGTCCGGGGCTCGGCACTCCGGCGGGCGCGAGCTTGCTCGCCCTCCTTCTCCAGCGGGGCAAGGAAGTGTTGACCGTCGACGACGAGCTCGGGCCGGAGGCGCTCAAGTCCCTGCTGCAACGGCGATCGCCCGACGGCACTCCGATGTTCGATCTCGTCATCGCGGACCGCGTGGGAGGCATGCCCGGCGGCCTAGAGACTTTGCGCGGAGCCGATGACTTCTGCTCCTTCGTCGGACTGGTCAACCCGCGTGCCTGGGTCACGATCTCGGCGTTCGGGTTGTCAGGACCGCGCCGTGATGACGCTGCGACGGAGCTCACGATTGCAGCGGTGTCAGGCATCCTCGACTCCGTACGCGACCCGCTGAGCGGCCATCCACTCAAGCTGGCGGGCTACCAATGCCTGTTGAGCACCGGCCAAGCTGCTGCGCTCGCCGCGTGCCACGCGCTCGACCTCGCATCCCGGGGTGGCCCGGTACATCTCGACCTCTCCGCCCAGGAAGCGACCATCGCGACCGGTCCGATGCTCGCACTGGCCCAGCAGCTGCTCAACGCCGGTGGGCAAATGGGGGCGAAACGCTACGGAGCGCCGTCCGGCTTCTATCCCTGCAGCGACGGTGTCATACGCGTATCAGCGATGGAGGATCACCAATGGAATGGGGTCGTGGCGGCGATGGGATCCCCGGATTGGGCGCAGCAGTTCTCGACGACTGCTGCCCGCATTGCCGATCCCTCCGTGATCGATGCACGGATGGCGGACTGGACCCGCCCTCTGGGCAAAGCCGAGGCGGAGGCTCGCCTGCAAGCAGAAGGTGTGCCGGCAACTGCGTTGTACTCGCCTGCGGAGATCCTCCGCTCCCCTCAGCTGGCCCACCGCCATGCGATCGAGCGTTCCGAGCTCGTTCCGGGCGTCACGGTCGAGTCGGTCGGTCGGCCCTTCAAGGCCTTCAGGTCCGAGCCTGCCAATGGAACGAATCGACGCGCGCGTCGCAGTCTGGCTGGCCTTCGTGTTACCGAGGCTGGGCATGTTCTCGCCGTCCCGCTCGCCGCCGCGCTCCTCGGGGCGATCGGTGCAGACGTGACCAAGGTCGAGGACGTCAACCGGATCGACATGTATCGGCGTCGTGCGCCCTTCATCGATGGCGAGGAGGGGACCAACCGAGCTGCCTACTTCGCCATGGCGAACCATTCAAAGCGCAGCATCACCGTCGACCTGGACGCGGATGTGGCGCCACTCTTCGCCCTCGTGGACAACAGCGATGTCGTCATGGAGAACCTCGGGAGACGGCGATCTGAGCGGCTCGGAATCTCCGCCTCGGCGCTGGCTCGGTCAGGCAGGGCGCTGCTCGCTCTCAGTTCTTCGGGCTTCGGGCACGAGGGCCCTCAGGCCGAGTACAAGGCATATGCGTACAACCTTCAGACGTCGTTCGGCCTTTTCCACTTGACCCGGAACGAGGCGGGCGACACGGCCGAGATGGACATGGCCTGGGCGGACCTTGTCAGCGGATACGCCATCGCCACGATCGTGGCGGCGTGGGCTGTCGGACCTGAGGGGAACGCGCCTGCTGGGGTCGACTTCGCCATGGCTGAAGCTGTGGCAGCCCGTTTCAACGAGTTCCTGGCGGCGGCGTCCATCGACCTCGACAGCGACGCGACAGTGGACCGAGCCAACGAGGTGTCCCCCGCGGCGCCGAACGGCATCTATCGCGCCGGCGACGGCTGGGTAGCGCTGTCGGTCGGCGACGACGCTTCGTTCGCGAAGTTGCGAGCAGCACTCGGAAAACCCGCCTCGCTCGACGATCCTCGGTTCTCGTCGGCGGAGGGCCGTTTCGGATCCAGGTCCGTCCTCGACGCGGCTCTCGACAGCGCCATCGGCGACGTCGCTGCGGCCGACCTCGTCACGGCCCTCCGCTCAGCAGGGCTGATCGCGGAAGCACCTATCCCCCCCGCCAGGCTCGCTCAAGACGAGCACCTCGTGGATCGAGGCTTTTTCACAAGCGTCGACCATCCCGAGTGGGGTTGCCGCAGTCTCATCGGCATCCCCTGGCGGCCGGAAGGCGGCGGGGCACTCCCCCTCGCCCCGCCGCCTTGTCTTCGGGTCCTCGACCCCCCCTCGACCGGCGGAGTTCCCGGTCCTGCACGAAGGAGCAGCTCATGAACGGCGACGACGTGGTCTTGTTGGTATCGCTGCGGACCCCTGTTGGAAAGCGAGACGGCGGTCCGTCATCGGTCCAGCCGGCCGACCTGCTCGGGACCATCGAGCGAGGCGGTCTCGGCACTGGGACCGCTCGCGAGCGGATCGGCTAAGCCGTGGACTTCACCATCTCGGACGAACACGAGCAGTTCGCCACGAACCTGCGGCGGTACTTTGCCGAACGTCACCCCGTGAGCGAGTCGCGCCGACTCTTCGACTCGCCAGCGGGCTTCGAGCCGAGAGCCTGGCGCACCCTCGCTGACGAGCTCGGCGCCCAAGGTCTCGCTGTGCCTGAACGCTACGGTGGGTCCGGGTTCGGCTACGAGGAGCTCGCGATGGTCTTCGAGGCTGCAGGTGAGTGCCTTGCAAGCCTCCCGCTGCTGTCCACCAGCGGTCTCGCGACACCGGTGCTCGTCGAGTCAGGGGACGAGACCGCGCAGCAGAGATATCTCCCGCGGATCGCAGCCGGCGAGCTCGTCGCGACGCTGGCACTGTCGGAAGGTGCCGCCGGCCTCGACAGACGCACCACGGTGGTGACGGCGGAGCGCCACGGGGACCGGTACGAGCTGCGCGGCGAAGCTCGATTCGTGATCGACGGCGCAACAGCTGACCTCGTGCTCGTTCCGGCGATGACCGACGACGGCCTTTCCGTGTTCGCAGTCGACGCGCCAGACGCGACCGTGAAAGCAACGCCGCTCGTGACACTGGATCTCACGCGGCGCCAGGCTGACTTGGCCTTCGACCGCACACCCGCCACCCTGGTCGGCCCCGAAGGCGAGGCGGAGGGGCTCCTGGGGCATTGTCTCCGCCTCGCTGTCGTGATGCTCGCGAGCGAGCAGATCGGCGGTGCCGGGCGCGTGCTCGAAATGAGCAGCGAGTACGCCAAGGTCCGTTATCAATTCGGGCGCCCCATCGGTAGTTTCCAGGCGATCAAGCACAAGTGCGCCGACATGTTGGTGCAGGTGGAGACGGCCCGTTCGGCCGCCTTCTACGCCCGCAGGGTCGCTGTGCGGGACCCAGAGGAGCTGCCGGTTGCCGCCAGCCTGGCGAAGGCGTACTGCTCGGACGCGTATCTCTTCTGCACAGCGCAGAACATCCAGGTACACGGAGGCACGGGCTTCACCTGGGACAATGACGCCCACCTCTACTTCCGGCGCGCCAAGTCGACGAGCATGTTGCTCGGCACGCCCACCTATCACCGGCTGTCCCTCGCCCGTCAGGTCGGGATGTGTGCGGGGATGCCCAGTCAATCGTCGGGCCGTCCAGGCATCGTCTCGTGAGGGATCATGGCAGCCAGCGCTGAAGCGGGTCTGTTCGAGCTCGACGGTGAGCACGAGGCGTTCCGGGACACCTGCCGTGCCTTCGTGGATCGTCTCGTCATGCCCGAGCGGCAGGGCGCGGAGAGCAACGGGTTTCCCCCGGCGTTGTGGCGGAAGCTCGCCGCTGCCGGGCTGCTCGGCATCGGGCACCCAGAGGAGGACGGCGGCACGGGCGGCGACTACCTCGCGATGGCCATCCTCGCCGAAGAGCTGGCAAAGGTGTCCGGTGGCATCGCCGTCACGATCCTCGTGAGCTCCTACATGGCGGCACCTCACCTCGCGAGATTCGGGTCACCGACGCTCAGGGAGCACTACCTGCGACCGGTTCTGCGGGGAGAGTCGGTCGCCGCAATTGCGGTCACCGAGCCATCGGCCGGCTCCGATGTCGCTGGCCTGATCACGACCGGGACCGAGGTGGACGGCGGTTACCTGTTGAACGGCAGGAAGATCTTCATCACCAACGCCGGCCTGGCTGACGTCGTGCTCGTGGCGGCACGCACGGGCCAACTGGGAAGCGGAGGCATCACGATGTTCTGCGTGGAGTGCTCCGCCCCCGGCCTCGAGATGTCACTCCCGCTCGCGAAGCTCGGGTGGCACGCCTCGGATACCCGAGAGCTCTCCTTCCAGGACTGCTTCGTTCCAACCGATCGCGTCGTCGGTACCCTCGACGCCGGCTTCCGCCAGATTATGATGGCGTTTCAAGGTGAGCGCGTCGCTCTGTCGGGCATGGGTGTGGGTCTGGCACAGGCCGCTCTCGACGAGGCACGCACTTGGGCGCGCGATCGGCAAGCCTTCGGAGCGTCGATCGGCTCGTTCCAGGCCATCGCCCATCGCTTGGGCGAGATGGAGACTGCCGTCGCCGCAGCTCGCCTAATGACCTATCAGGCGGCGTCACGACTCGACCGGGACCACCCCGACGCGGCCAAGGCGGTCGCAATGGCCAAACTGTATTCAGCACGAGTGGCCAACGATGTCGCCGACGACGCCGTTCAGATCTTCGGTGGCTACGGCTTCATGGACGACAGTCCGGTGGCGTTGCACTACCGCGACGCCCGCATCCTTCGGATCGGCGGGGGCACCGACGAAATCCAGCTGCAAATCCTCGCCAAGACGATGGGGCTATGAGCGAGGACATCCAGTCAGCCATCAAGGAGGCCTTGGCCGGGGGCGACCGCTCCCGGCTTGGAACGAAACTTCCCGTACGGGAGCGGCTACAACTCCTTCTCGACGAGGGCTCGTTCATCGAGGACGGCCTCCTCGCCCGAGCGCTCGAGGACGGCTTGCCCGCAGACGGAGTGCTGACAGGCACGGGGCGAATCCGCGGCCGGATCGTCGCCCTCATCGCGCACGATCCCACCGTGAAAGCCGGCTCGTGGGGAGCAGCGACCGTCGAGAAGCAGATCCGCATTCTCGAACGAGCCGACGCCGACCTGCTGCCCATGATCTACCTGGTGGACTCGGCTGGTGGGAGGCTGACCGATCAACTGGAGTTCTTTCCCGGTCGCCGCGGCGCAGCCAGGATCTTCGACCTTCAAGTGCGCCTCTCGGGTCGAGTGCCACAGCTCTGTTGCCTCTTCGGCCCGTCCGCCGCCGGGGGCGCATACATGCCCGCCTTCTGCGACTGGGTAGCGATGGTGGAGAAGAACGCGTCGATGTCGCTCGCGTCTTCGCGCATCGTCGAGGTGGTCACCGGTGAGCGGACGACCTTGGACGACATGGGCGGCGCCGAGATGCACACTACGGTGTCGGGGTCCGGAGACTTGCTTTGCGCCGATGACGCGTCCGCCATCGACGCATTGCGCGACTGCTTCAGTTACCTGCCGTCGAGCTTCCACTCACTGGCTCCCGAGGAACCGTCCTTCGCTGCGGCCCCGGGCTCGCTCGAGGGCGTCATCCCCGAGGATGACCACTTGAGCTACGACATCCGGGCCGTCATCGAACTGGTCGTGGATCAAGGCTCATTCTTCGAGATCAAGAGCGCGTTCGCAGCGGAGATCGTCGTCGGCTTCGCCCGCCTCGCCGGAGCCGTAGTCGGAATCATCGCCAACCAGCCAAGCGTTCGGGCGGGCGCCATCTTCGTCGACTCGGCGGATAAGGCAGCGAGGTTCATCACGTGGTGCGACGCGTTCAACATTCCGCTCGTCTTCCTTGTCGACGTTCCGGGATTCATGGTCGGAGCCGATGTCGAGCGCCAAGGGATCATTCGCCACGGCGCCAAGATGATCGCCGCCATGTCATCGGCCGAGGTGCCGAAGATCTGCGTCGTCCTGCGCAAGGCCTACGCAGCCGGGTACTACGCCATGTCGTCTCCTGGCTTCGGGCCCCGAGCCACCATCGCACTCCCGAGCGCTCGGATCGCCGCCATGGGGGCGGACGCCGCGGTGCGCGCCGTGTACGCCAACAGGATCGCCGACATCGAGGACTTGAGCGAGCGGCAGCGATTCGTCGAAGACAAGCAGAGCGAGTACGAGCAAACGCTCGGGCTGCTGCGGCTCGGGTCCGACCTTCACATCGACGCCGTCGTGGCACCCGACAGGCTCCGTGACGAACTCATCGAGAGACTCGCGGCCGCTTCCTCGTGGCAGCGCGAGTTCGGCCGGCGCTATCACGGCGTCTGGCCGGTCTGAGGAGGAACGACCATGGAACAGGCTGTGGGCGAAGCGGGCCGGCGAGCCACCGGCATGTGGTACGAAGATCTGGTCGAAGGGACCATCGTGCAGCATGCGGTCACGCGCACGGTCACCGAGTCCGACAACGTGGTGTTCTGCACGATGACGATGAACCCACAGCCCCTTCACCTCGACAAGGAGTTCGCCGCCACGACTGAGTTCGGACGCCCCCTCGTGAACAGCCTGCTGACTCTTGGGCTGCTCGTGGGGCTGTCCGTCTGGGAACTCACCCTTGGGACGACCGTCGCCAACCTCGGATTCGAGGAGATCGTCTTTCCTGCGCCGGTGTTCGTCGGCGACACGCTGAGGGCGTCGACGCGCATCGTCGCGACGCGGCCTTCGCACAGCCGGCCCGACGCGGGGATCGCCAGCTTCGAGCACAGCGCTTTCAACCAGGACGGCACACTCGTGGCGCGTTGCACGCGCTCTGCGATGATGCGCCGCCGGCCCCAACCCACTGAATGACCGTACGCCCGGATCGCCCCCGCATCCGCAGCCGTTTGTACATACCCGGCACGAAGCCGGAGTGGATCGACAAAGCGAGCGCCGCCGGAGCCGACGCCGTCATCTTCGACCTCGAGGATGCCGTCGCCGACACGGACAAGGAACGTGCCCGTGCCGCCGTCGCTGCAGCCCTCGCCGGCGGTCGCGACCAGCCGCTCGTCTTCGTGCGCGTGAATGAGATGTCCTCGCCGCTCGCACTCGACGACCTGGAGGCGATCGTTCGGCCCGGCCTGTTCGGGGTCGTCATCCCGAAGGTGGCCGAATCCTCGGAGATCGCGGCACTCGATATCGTCCTGCGCTGGCTCGAGGCGCGTTCCGGTATGGAGCCGGGAAGCGTCGTGGTGTCGCCCATCCTCGAAACGGCGGCGGCCATCTACCATGCGTACGACCTGGCGAGCGCCTCGGCCCGTGTCGACTACACAGGAGGCATCGCCACGCGCGGCGGTGACGTCGAGCGTGCAATCGGGTATCGGTGGAGCCCTTCCGGGTCGGAGTCCGTGGCGATGCGGGCGACTGCCCTGGTGGCTCTCCGAGCGGCGGGCGTCCGCAATCCCATGACCGGCATCTGGACGGAGCTCGACGACCCGGTGGGCCTTGCCGCATACGCCCGCCAGGGCCGCGACATCGGCTACGTCGGGATGGACACGATTCATCCTGCCCACGTCGGGACCGTCAACGCGACGTTCAGTCCGGACGAGCAGGAGCTGCGCGAAGCACGAGCCATCGTGGCCGCCGCCAGCGACGGTTCGGCAAGCCGTCAGGGCGGGCGGATGGTCGACAAGGCCATGCTCCGCACCGCCGAGGCCATGCTCCGCCAGGCTCCCGAGACTCAGTGAGCCGCACGAGCAGTCAGTCGAGGGCACCGCTCCCGAGCCGGGGGGGCGGCGTGAGCGAGAAGGGCTCCTGGCCGACAAACCGCCACGGGATGCCGATGAGGCGACGCCTTCCCCACAAGGGATGTTCGATCTCGGGGAAGAACCCGCGCTGAGCCAGGTGCTCGTCGGCCACGAGGTCGGCGGCGGTGAGAACGACGGAAGCGGGAACTCCGGCCTCCTGCAACTCGCGGGCGAGGGATGAGGCGGACCTACCCTCGAGCACGGTCTCGATCTCACGATCGAGTGCGTCGGCGTCGTCCCGACGTCCGGCGGCTGTGGCGTATTGAGGCGTACGAAGCTGCTCGGGATCATCGAGAACCCCGCAGAGCGCCCGCCACTCGTCGTCGGTCCGTACCGAGACAGCGAGCCATGGGCCATCTGGGATCGTCCGGTACGCCCGTTGCGGCGCATAGGGCGCCTGCCGATGAAGACCGAGCCCGCCCTCTGCGCCGTCTGAATCGAGATGCAGCGCCGCCGCCGCCAGGAACTCGTTGAAGCGGCCGACGGCGAGCTCTGCCATCGAGAAGTCGACCGCCGCACCGTTCGCACTCGTTCGGCCCACCGCCCAGGCAGCTACCGCCGTCGCAAGGGCGAAGCCGCTGATGAGGTCTGCCCAAGCCACATCGATCTGGGCCGGCTCTCCATCGATGCACGTCAGATGTGCAAGACCCGTGGAGGTGTGAAGGTTGTACGCGTACGCCCGGTAGCCCGACCATGGTCCCTCGTGTCCGAAGCCTGACGAGCTCACTGCGAGTACCTCCGGCCGGGCGGCCGACACGCTCCTGCAATCGAGGCCGAGATGCCGTGCCCGGCGCGGCCCGAGGTTCTCGATGACGACATCGGCGCCGTCCAACGCGGCGTTGCGGGCGACGGCGTCCTCGAGCTCGACCACCGAGCTCGTCTTCGAGTGGTTCATCACTGCGAAGTACGCCGAGCGGTCGGGCCCTGGCTCGCCGTCGACGTAGGGGCCATTGCGCCGGTACATGTCCAGCCGGGCAGGATCTTCGATCTTGGTCACGACGGCGCCCATGGCGCCGAGTAGGGCCGCGCACAGTGGCACTGCAAGCACATGCCCTACCTCAGCGACTCGTAGGCCGCCGATTCCTCGCGTACCAGCTGTGACGTCGCCATCGTTCGCCACGACGACGTACGGCGACGTCATGGCCCGCATCTCACTGGCGCCGGTGTGCAAGGAAGCCATCGATCCCCGGGCGGTGTACTGCTCGACGTCGAGCAGCTCGGCCGGGCCGTACATGGCAGTGGCAGGAACGCCGCCTCGTTGCAGGCGCTGCTCCGCCTCAACCTTGGTGAAGGAGGACAGCGTCGCTTCGAGATGGGCGTTGATCGCGGCCGGTTGATCGATCCGACTGGACGGATCCATGTACTCCTTGGCCCAGTCCGGCTCTCCGAGCTCCTTCACCAGCGCCCTCCACTGGTGATCCTCCATCGCCATGATGTGGACGAACCCGTCCTTGCAGCGGTACAAGCCGGCGGGCGCGCCAAAACGCCCGGAGCCACCCATGCTCACACAGCCCAGAAGCTCCTGCGAGAGGCGCAGGACAGGCCCCGTGGCGGCAACCGCCTCCTGGGCGGACACGTCGACGTGAACGCTGCGTCCAGTCCGGCGCCGCTCGTCGATCCCGTGACAAGCAGCCAGGGCGGCAACGTGGCCCACCGAGAGCAGCGCCTGGCATCCCGCCATGCGCACCGGAGTGCCCGTCCGCTTGTCCGACACCGAGCCGAGGAGGCCGCCCGCCGCCGCAAGCGTGAAGTCGGTCGAACGCCAGCGCCGCCTCGGCCCCGACAGCCCGAACGAGCTGACGGTCACCCACACACCGCGGTTCTCACCGGCGACCGATTCGAGGTACGCGTCGATATCGCTCGCCTGCTGATCGCAGCGATCGACGATGACGACATCGAAGTCCGCCGCCCGCACGTCCTGCTGGCTCGTGACGACCCGCTTGCCCGCCCTCAAGACGATCGACAGGAGCGAGTCCGACATGTCCTCGCCACCGGGGAGCCCGGGTCTCATCTCGTGAATTACGGCGTCAGCGGCTCCGACAGTTGTCACCTCGGCGCCGAGGGAAGCCAGCACTGCTCCCGCGGCGGCTCCGGCAACTCCGTCGCCAAGCTCCAGCACCGAGAGGCCCTTCAGGAACTCGATGCGAACTGGGCTGTTCCATTCGACAGCCGCCAGATCGCCGGGCGCGTTGACCGTCATTGCCAAATCACCTCCGCTCCGCCCCGATGGCTGACATTGGACAAATCAGCTCAGCGGGCGGTTGGTCGTCTCCGAGCATACTTGTCCAGTCAGGTTGGCACTGGACTAGAATCGCTACCGGTGAGGAGCCGATCTGCGGCCGAGTGCGGGCACGAGCGCTGTTCGCAGGGAGCACCGCGCTGACATGGGCGATCGGCCGGGCACCGGCGGCGCGGCCACCGAGCCCGTGGTGTCGGTAACGTCCGACGGGCCTGTCCTGGTCGTCACCCTCTCTCGCCCCCACAAACGCAATGCGATCAACGGCGCTGTCACCACCCAGCTCGCGGCGGCCTTCGAGCGGCTGGAGGCGGACGCCTCGCTGCGCGTGGGCGTCCTCACCGGGGCCGGTGGGCACTTCAGTTCGGGAGCCGACCTGCGCGCCGGCCCGGCTGGCGAGCACCTTCACGACATCCATGGCTTTGCCAGCCTCACACGTCGTCGCCGCAACAAGCCGCTCATCGCTGCGGTCGAGGGAGCCGCCCACGCCGGCGGTTTTGAGATCGTGCTCTCCTGTGACATTGTCGTAGCGGCATCCGATGCAACCTTTGCTCTCCCCGAGGCGAAGCGCGGCGTGCTTGCCGGGACTGGCCTGATTCGCTTGCCTCGGCAAGTCGGGTTCTCGGTTGCTGCGCAGATCGCGCTGACCGGCGACCCCATCGGGGCGGAGCGTGCGTTCGGTCTCGGCCTTGTCAGCGTCGTGACCGAGCCGGGCCGGGCTCTCCAGGCCGGCCTCGAGATGGCAGGGGTGATCGCCGCCAATGCTCCGGGGTCGCTGCGCGAGTCACTCCACGTGTTGCGGGACACCTTCGGCCTTGACGACGACGCGGCGGAGCAGCTCGGGCGCGAAGCGCTCAGGCGGCTCGCCGGCACCTCGGATTTCCGGGAGGGGCCGCGGGCCTTCGTCGAGCACCGCACGCCCCGGTGGACCGGACGCTGAGACAAAAGGCGGCTATCAGGCGAGGGCTTGAGGGCGCTCGGAGAGATAGACCTCTCGCGCCACCTGCAAGGCAGCGGCATCGCTGGCCGGGCCGTAGTGGACGATCCGACCACCTTCGAGAATGGCGACGTTGTCCGCCTCGCGCATCGCCCTCGTAACGAGCTGCTCGACGAGCACGACGGCGAGGCCTTCGTCCTTCAGATGCCGGACGGTCTGCATCACCGAGTCGAGCACAGCCGGAGCCAGGCCTGCGGACGGCTCGTCAAGCAACAGGACCTTCGGCGAGGCCATGAGCGCCTGCGCGATGGCGAGCACCTGCTGCTGGCCTCCAGACAGCCGGTCCGCCGTATCGTCGCGCTTGCCAGCGAGCAGCGGGAAGCGCTCGTAGGTCGCTTGCAGACGCGTGTTGCGCTCCGAACGTGTGAGGCGAAGTGGGACGGTCCCGATCAGCAGGTTCTCAGCCACGGTCAGCTTTCGGAAGATCCGGCGCCCCTCCTGAACGAGGGACAGGCCGGCAAGGATCCTCTTCTGGACTGGTTGCGCGGTCACGTCCTCGCCGAGGAGCACGACCCGACCCTCGCGAGCGCGCAAGAAGCCGGTCAGAGCGAGGAGCGTGCTGGTCTTGCCCGCTCCGTTGCGCCCGAGCACGGTGAGCAGGCTGCCAGGTGCTACTTCGAAACTGACTTTGCGGACAGCCATGAGATCCCCGTAGCCAGCCGTGAGTGACTCGACACGAAGGGCGGGTACCAGTGTGGGCGCCGGCAGTGTCTCCGGTCCCATTTGAGGCTCGCTCATCACAGCTCGGATCCGATCGGATCCCTCGACTCGGGAATGCTCGCCGGCTCGTCCGCGAAGACGGCCTCTCCGAGGTAACTCGAGATGACGACCGGGTCATGTTGCACAGTTTCCGGCGCACCTTGTGAGATGACCTGGCCGAACTCGAGAACGTAGATGATGTCCGCCAGCTCGACCACGAGCGGGAAGTTGTGCTCCACGAGAACGATGGTGGCGCCAGCATCCCGCAACCGCCTGAGCACGTCCGCGAGCACCTCGATGTCCTGTTCGTCGAGCCCTGAGGCGGCTTCGTCGAGCAGGACGACTCCCGATCGGCGCACGAGCGTCCGGCCGACCTCGAGCAACCTCCGGTGGCCGAGAGAAAGCGTCGTCGCCGGAGCATTCGCGAGGTGACGCAGCCCCACGCGCTCCAGGGTGGCGAGAGCGAGACGGTAGTCGTCCCGTTCGAGGCGCCTCGCCCGTGGGGTCCTCAGTATCGTGCGGCCGATCGAGCAGTAGACCTCGTGATAGCGGGCGGCGGCGACGACTTCCCAGGACCGAAGCCCGCGCGGGATGATCGGCGACTGGAACGTCCGGGCGATGCCGCGCCGTGCGTGCTGTTGTGGCTTAGTCGAAGGCAGACGCTCCCCGTTCACCGACACAGATCCGTTCTGGGGCGGATAGACACCTGCGATCACGTTCAGCAGTGTCGTCTTTCCGGAGCCGTTCGGGCCGATGATGCCCGTGATCTGACCGGGCTCGGCCACAAGCGACACGTGTTTGAGTGCTTCCACCGCCCCAAAGGACTTGGAGACATCGCAAACCTCGAGGCGCGTACCGACGATGCGCTCTTCATCGGCGCTGAGGTCGAGGCCCGACCCCACCGCGCTCAACTCACGTGCCGGGACGTCCGTGCCAATTCGCAGCTTCGTCACGATCAGACGGCCGGCCGAAGCAAGACCCCCGCTGATCAGCACACCACCGATCAACAGGATCCCGCCGTACACGACGACCGAGTATTGAGCGAACGATGCTGTCTTGAAGCTGACGTACTCGAGGAGCGCTCCACCGATCACCGCACCGTAGACGCTGTCGGTCCCGCCGACGATCGAGCCCGCGATCATGGCGATGGCGAGCGTGAAGTCGAACGTCGCCGGGCCAACGAACTGGATCTGCCAGGCGAACAGCGCACCGCCCATTGCAGCCGGGATGGCGCCGCCGACGTATGCCACGAGTTTCATCCGGTACACCGAGCTGCCTACCGCGGCGGTGAGATCGCGGCTCTCGCGCAGCATCTTCAGGGCGATGCCGTGACGCGACTCCACGAAGTTGCGAAAGCCCGCGAGCCACAAGGCAAGGATCGCAACTGCCACGATCATGAAGACGGAGCTGCTCAAGGTGGCACCGAAGAACTTCGGTACCGGGATGGCGCTCAACCCGACATCTCCGCCGATGCCGGGGATGATCTGGGTCAGATCGGGGATCAAGATGACGAGGAAGAACGAGGTCATGGCGAGAGCCCAGCCTCCGATGCGGAGGCCTGGCAGCCCCGAGAGCAGGCCAACGAGCGCCCCGGCTGCTGCGGCTGCGAGCACGTCGAGGACGACGTCGTTGTAGCCGTTCGATGCCAGCCATCCGGCAACGTACGCACCGACTGCGAACACACCCACCTGGCCGAGGGCGAGCTCGCCGGCGTAGCCAAAGGTGACGTTCACCCCGGAGACGACAAGCGCGTAGGCAGCCATGAGAACGATCTGGCCTTCCCAGAAGACGTTCAGCCCGAGGGCGGGCAGCAGCATCACGACCACGAGCGCCAAGAGCGGACCAATGACGAACCCCCGGTACCGAAGCCAGTCGGCAGCCTCTCGCAGAGGACTCGCAGTCTGGTCGGTCGCTGTCGCCGTGGCCACGCTCAGACCGTCCTCACTTTCGTCCTCGCGAACAGCCCGTTCGGGAACACCATGAGTGTCGTGAGCAGGAGGCCGAAGACGATCACGTCGCTGTAGTTCACCGAGACGTACCGGGCTGAGTACTGCTGAACGCAACCCAGGATGAGGCCGCCGAGCAGGCTCCCCCCGAGACTGCCGGCACCGCCGAGCACGAAAGCAACGAAGGCATACAGCACGAGCGAGCTGGCGAGCTCGGGGTAGGCGTAGGTCTGACTGCCGACGGCGAGGCCGATGAACCCGGCGATCGCACCACCGATCACGAAAGCGACGATCGACTTCCGCAAGACGTTGATGCCGCGCACGCGAGCTGCGTCACGGTCCTCGGCCACGGCGAGGGAGGCAAGCCCTGCAAGTGTGAACCGGTACCACAGCGCGATGCCGGCGGCGAACACGATCGCGAGGGCGATGAGGAGGAGCTGGTCCGGCGCGACCCTCCCTCCGAACACGGTCAAGATGCGACTCGAGACGGGAGACGCGACGAGGCGGTCGTTCTCTCCCCAGATCAAGCTGATGGCACCTGCCAGCAGCGTGGCGACGCCTACGGTCGTGAGCAACTCGTTGCGCCCGAGCGCCCGTGGGAGAAGGCAGATCCGCGCCTCGACCAAACCCGCCACGGCACAGACAACTCCGCCGACGAGAGCTGCCAGGGCGGTCGGCAAATGCCAGTCGGCCACCCCTGTATACGAGATGTAGACCCCCAGTGTCAGGATGGCACCCTGGGCGAAGTTGAAGACGCCAACGGACGTGTAGATGAGGTTCAGGGTGATCGCCAGCAGCGAATAGATGGCGCCCACGGAGAGCGCGGACCAAAGAATGGTCATGCCAGCACGGTCGCGTTCTCGAGCACCACTGCTCCGACCAAGTTAGAAGGAGTCGACCGGCACTTGCTCACACACCTGTACTTGGCTCGCGATCTTTCCTTGATTCCGCGTCGGTCGGGAACTGATGCTTGCGATTTCAATGACGGCACTCCGCGAGTGAGATCTCATCGTAGGGTTCCTCCTCGCCTCGTCAAGAACCGACCACCCGACCAGCAGATCTTAACGAGGCGTTAACAACTTGTCCAGTCACGTTGTATCGTCAGCTCGGGAGCAAAGGGGACCGGGCTCGCTCGTGATACGGCACAGACCCGTTGACAGCCAACGCTCCGTTCCGAGAGGCACGGCGTGCTCCGGGCATCGGGCCAGCAGCCCGGAAACACTCGAGGTAACTACTCGGCGGCGACTTCGCGCCTTTGGAAGTCTTGGGCGTACGTGAACGCGCCAGCGGGGTGCACGTTGCGCGCCACCTCGAAGGCGCGACCTCTTGTGCCGAAGTATCTCCGCACGATTTCCAGCCCAGCCGAACCCGAGTCGCATCCGAGCACGCTCGCGGCCTTCTCGGGAATTGCGATGGCACTGATCTCCTGGCGGATACTGGACGCATTGAGATGCAGTTTCTCCTCGATCTGGCGGTGGATCGGAAGACCTCGCGCCGTGATCTCAGAGATGTGTGGCTCGAACTCGGCCCACAGATACACCTCTGTGAACCCGACAATTCGGCCGTTCGAGGCATCCTTTCGCGCCCCGTTCACGAGCAACCATTCCTTCTTCTCGCGACAGCGGAGGAACCGCGCAAGTGGTGCCTTCGCCTGGAACTTGGTGATGTCGCTGATGTCGAGATACGTGTCGTAGGCATACTGTTGGAGGTCCTCCGCCGCGCCGACAGAGAGACTGTAGGTCGACTCCGGCGTCGTCCCCGTCACACTCGACCGGGCACCCTGCTGGCGGGAGATCAGCCCCGAATCGTTGAGCCGACGCAGCGCTTCCCGAACGGTGAAGCGGCTGACGTTGAACTCCTCCGCCAGGTGCTTCTCGCTCGGAAGGCAGTCACCTCGCTGATAGGTGCCACGCATGATGCGCCGGAGTAGTGCCGCTTCGACTCCCGCGTATCTCGGCTGGGGCACCGGCGAGCTCCTCATCGTTCCTCTCGGCATGCGGGGAAGTCTACCGAACTTGTCAGGATGAGTTGTTCTGAGGCCCCCTGCGACCGCTGGCGCTCACGAGGACCCGACGGGGAGGAACATGCCCATCTTCAGGTACACGCTGGCGACGGTGGCAAGCGACGCGGGAGCGTTGGTCGAGTGCAACGTCGGGCTGTACCCCTCGACCGGGAAGCTGACGTACTGAGGATGGGCAGGCTGCTTCAGGGCCTGAAGAGCCGATACCATCGCCGAGGAGTCCAGGCTGTTCGCCTGAGTGGCTGCCATCTTTGCAAGGATCAGCACGTCCCACGAAAGCGAGTAGATGCCTATCCCCTGGCTGAAGTTGGCGCCCTCCTGCTCGGTGTAGGTGACGAAGGTCTTGAATGCCGGGCTCCAACTCGACGGTGGCTGGTAGACCGCCGTCTTCGTCGTCGCGATGACCACGCCCGTCAGATCGGCCTTCGGGACCATCGTGGCGATCGGGTTGGCACTGAAGGAGGCGTCTCCGACCACGGGGACGTTCCATCCGATCTTCGCCCGGCCCTGCAGGATGTAGCCGGCGACGGCGCCGAAGCCGCTGGCGACCAGGACCTGTGGGTTGTCGGCCCTCAAGGCCTCGAGCTGCGGCGTCATGTCGATGGTGGTCGTCGGGTCGTAGGTCTGGTCCACGACCTGGAAGCCGTCGGCCTCGAGCGCCGCCTTCTCACCCTCCAGAAGGCTCGTGCCGTTGACATCGTTGCCGATGATGATTCCCACTTTCTTGGCGTTCGGGTACTCGCTCTTGACGGCAGCGGCAAGTGTCGCGGACTCGTTCGCCGTCGAGGAGGCGACGGTGAAGGCGTAGGGGTACTTCGAAGGGTCGATCGTCTGCGCCGAGGTCGTCAATTGGATCGAGAGCAGCTTGTGCGCATTGAGGATCGGCACCAGTGCGAGCGTCTCGTTGCTCGTGGTCCCGGCGAACACGAGGTTCGGCAGGTTTCCGCTGCTGATCGCCTGCTCCAGGTCACTGGCAGCCGTGGTCGGGTCGAGGTTGTCGTTCACCACAGTCACCTGCACCTGGTGACCGACGATGCCCCCGTTGGCGTTGATGTACTTCGCCGCAGCCTTCAGACCTTGCATCTCCGCAGTGTTGATGGCGGCGAGCGGGCCGGTCTCGGCGACGATCGCAAGTACCCGAAACGGGGTCGAGCTCACTGTCGTCGACGTGGAGTTGGACGAGCTCGTCGTGGGCGAGCTGCTTCCCGAGGAGCAACTCGCCAGCAGACAGGCGGCACCGAAGACTGCCGCCATGACGACCAACCGCGAGCGAGATCTCATCGTTGGGCTCCTCCTCGTATCAGCAAGCGCTGACCAATCGGTCGGCTTGGTCACGGGATATTAATAAAGGCCCGGCAACTTGTCCAGTCAAGTCATCTACGAGCAGCCGAGAGGCGACACTTGTCCAGTCAAGTTGTCGGCGGGTAGAGTGCCGGTGTGGCTGACTCCGCACACTCCGTGCAGACCGGGCTCCGGCGACAGCCTGCCGGACCAGCGGCGGCCGACGCGCGTACGAGGAGCGTCTCGGAGTGACCGGCTTTGATGGACGCGTGGCGATCATCACGGGAGCCGGGGGCGGCCTTGGCCGAGAGCACGCACTCCTGCTGGCAAGCCGCGGCGCTCTCGTCGTCGTCAACGATCTCGGCGGTGACGTTCACGGTGAGGGCACGAGCAAGGGACCGGCGTCAGAGGTTGCGGACGAGATTCGTCGCCTTGGTGGCGAGGCGGTCGCAGATACCAACTCGGTGGCGACAGAGGCCGGTGGCAAGGCGATCGTCGAAACTGCTGTCGAGGCGTTCGGGCGCGTGGACATCGTCGTCAACAACGCCGGGATCCTCCGCGACAAGTCGTTCCAGAACATGACCGCCGAGTTCGTCGATCCCGTCGTCGACGTCCACTTAAAAGGGGCGTTCTTCGTGACCCGGCCGGCATGGGTACTCATGCGCGAGCAAGGTTACGGGCGGATCGTCAACACGTCCTCGAGTGCCGGCATCTTCGGCAACTTCGGCCAGGCAAACTATGGGGCCGCCAAGATGGGGCTGGTCGGGTTGACCCACGTGCTGGCGCTCGAGGGCGCTCGGCACAACATCCATGTGAACGCCATCGCCCCCGTCGCGCGAACCCGCATGACCGAAGAGGTCCTCGGCCCGTTGGTCGAGATCGTCGACCCGAGACTGGTTTCACCGCTTGTCGCGTGGCTGTGCCATGAGGAATGCGTCGCCTCCGGTCACATCTACACGGTGGGGGGCGGTCGGGTTGCTCGGCTGTTCGTCGGCATGACCTCCGGCTGGGCCCGCACCGACGGCGTGCTTCAGATCGAGGACGTCCGCGACCATTTCGACGAGATCGAGGACCCCACGATCTACAGCATCCCGGGACTCGGGATCACCGATGATTTGACGGCCCTGCGCGAAGCGCTGTCGTCGGCAGTGAATGAGCGCACTCCCGCGAACGAAAGGAAGTGACCGAGCAATGCCCTCCGATCAGCTGCTCGTAGAGCGGGACGGACCGATCCTGGTCGTCTCGTTCAACCGCGAGGATCGCTTGAACTCCATGGGCGACGAGGTGCACGCCGCCCTCCCAGAAACCTGGCAGGCGGTGAAGAAGGACCGATCGATCCGCGCCATCGTGATCACCGGCGAGGGCACGCGGGCCTTCAACACCGGCATGGACCTGAAGGAGAACGCCGCCCGCGGGGGCCATGGCCAGCGATCGAATGCCACCTCGTACAAGGAAGGCGTGCGCATGACGCCCCTCCAGAACGACGTGTGGCTGCCGACGATCGTGGCGGTCAACGGTCTCTGCGTCTCGGGCGGCTTGCACTTCGTGGCCGACGCCGACGTCGTCATTGCGTCCCGTAACGCGTCGTTCTTCGACACCCACACCGTCGTCGGCCAGGTATCAGCTCTCGAGCCGATCGGCCTCCTACCGCGGATCGGACTCGGCAACGTCTTGCGGCTCGTGGTCCTCGCCAAGGCGGGAAGGCTGTCGGCCGAAGACGCGTTGCGGGTCTCGCTCGTCGACGAGGTCGTGGAGCCCGAAGAGCTGAGGTCGCGGGCCATCGAGCTGGCGCACGCCGCTGCCAAGGGCTCGCCCACCACGATCGAGTTGTCCAAGCGGGCGATCTGGAATGCGGTCGAGCAGCCGCTCGGTGAGGCTCTGCAATACGGGCTCGACGTGCTACGCGAGCACCGGAGCCACCCAGACTGCAAGGAAGGGCCACTCGCCTTCGCCGAGAAACGCGAGCCGCGCTGGATCATGCCCGACTCCGAGCCGTCAGGCGAGGCGAGCAATGGCTGAGTCGAGCGCAACCATCACTGATGAAGCCATCGAGCGGCTCAATAAGCGCAGGGGCATCCCGGTCAAGTGGGGAGAGCGGCCGCGCAACACCGCGTCGTCTGCCGACTCCATCCGGCAGTTCGCCATCGGTTACGGCGACGACAACCCTCTGTTCACCGACTCCGACTACGCCGAAGGCACTCGCTGGAAGGCACCGCTGGCGCCGCCGCTGTACTACATGTCAGCAGGCAACCGTCGGAAGGTTGCCTGGACCGACGAACAGACCGAGGCGATGGCGGGTGGCGATCCACTGCGGGGAGTCGGCCAGTACATGACCTCGGAACGGTGGGCCTTCGTCCGCCCCGTCACGCCCGGTATACGCCTCTGGAAGAGCCAGTACCTCGATCGCGTCGATGCCCGTGACAGCGAGTTCGCGGGCGGCAGGGTCGTGGTGCTCACCCACCGAATCGTCTACACCGACGACGACGGGCAGATCTTCGCCCTCAACGAACGGGACTATCACCACGCAGACCGGAAGGCCTCTGGAGAGAAGGGAAAGTACCGCGACATCAAGATCGCCCCGTACTCCGACGAGGAGATGGAGGCGATCGATGCCGCCTACGAGAACGAGTACAGGCGTGGAGCCGAGCGACTCAGCATCAACCAGGTCTCGGCCGGTGACGAGCTTCCCGAGATCGTCAAGGGACCTCTCACGGTCAGCGACATCATGGGATACCACGTCGGTCTCGGATGGGGTGGCATGGGGGCGGGACCCCTCAAGCTCGCACACAAGAACCGCAAGAGGGTCCCGGGGTTTTACACGAAGAATTCGCTCAACGTCTATGACGTGGCACAGCGCTGCCACTGGGAATCAGAGTTCGCGCAGGAGCTCGGCCATCCGGCCGCATACGACTACGGAGCCATGCGCACGAACTGGACTGGACACCTCATTACGAACTGGATGGGGGACGACGCCTGGATCAGCCGACTCTCGACGCGTATCCGCCGGTTCAACTATGTCGGAGACACGCAGTGGATGCGGGGGCGGGTCGAGAGCGTCGACGCGTCCTCGGTCCCGCCGGCGGTCAACCTGGTTGTCGAAGCAGTGAACCAACGGGGCGAGACGACCTGCCAAGGGACAGCGACGGTACTGCTGTCGAGTGGCGACGGCGTCGTGCCGGAGCTGCCGACGGTGTCGAGCCTGGACGATCTGCCCGAGAAGCTCTGAGGAGGCTGCGTGGACTTTGCGTTCAGTGAGGAGCAGGAGGAGCTGAGGCGGACGATCCGCCGCTTCTTCTCCGAGCACTCCCCCATCTCCGAGGTGCGGCGCCTGATGGAGACCGAGGACGGCTACAACCCCGAACAGTGGGCACAGCTGGCCGATCCACTTGGCCTGCAGGCACTGACGGTTCCCGAGGAATACGGAGGGCAGGGCTTCGGCTCTCTCGAGCTCACCGTGGTGCTGGAGGAGATGGGAAGGGCCTTGGTGTGCGCGCCGTATTTCGCAACTGTCGTCCTTGCCGCGAACGCGCTCCTCGCGTCCGACGACGACGATGCCAAACGGGAGCTCCTGCCTTCCATTGCCTCGGGCGAAACGATCGCCACCCTTGCCTTCACGGAGGACAACGGCCGCTGGGACGAGAGCGGGGTCGAGATGAGAGCGGTCGAGTCCGGGGGAACGTGGCGCCTGGACGGGCACAAGATGTACGTCCTCGACGGGCACATCGCCTCGCTCGTCCTCGTCGTGGCGCGGACGCAGAACGGCTTGTCGCTCTTCGGCGTGGACGGTTCCGCCGAGGGCCTCGCCCGGTCGCCGTTCCAGACGATGGACCTGACACGCCGGCAGGCGCGCCTTGAGTTCTCCGCGACCCCCGCGCGCCTGATCGGTCCCGAGGGTGGAGCCGGCGGGATCTTGACGCGGACCCTCGATCTGGCCGCAGTCGCTCTGGCCGCTGAGCAGGTCGGCGGTGCGCAAAGGTGCCTCGAGATGAGCGTCGAGTACGCAAAGAACCGTTTTCAGTTCGGACGCCCGATCGGAAGCTTTCAGGCGATCAAGCACAAGTGTGCTGACGTGTTGCTCGAGATTGAATCAGCCAAGTCGGCCGCCTATTACGCGAGCTGGGCGGCGGACGAGGACGCCGACGACTTGCCCCTCGTAGCCAGCATGGCGAAGGCATACTGTTCAGAGTCATATTTCCACGCGGCCGCCGAGAATATCCAGATCCATGGCGGTATCGGCTTCACTTGGGACGACGATGCCCACTTGTACTTCAAACGGGCTGCTTCTTCTGGACTCCTCTTCGGAGATGCCGCCTATCACCGTGAACGGCTCCTCCAGCACGCCCAACTCTGAGGAAATCGAGGACACCAGGTGGCGAAGGTCCAAGCAGCGAACGGCACGCTCCGCAAGGCTCAGGTGCTCGAAGTGGCGATCCGTATCTTCAGCGAGCGCGGCTACCGGGGCACATCGATCATCGACCTGGCGGAGGGCGTGGGCGTCGGAAAGTCGTCGCTCTACCACTACATCCGGAGCAAGCAGGATCTTTTGGTCGAGTGCTACGACAACGTTCTGGAGGAGAGCCTCGCTGCCGAGCGCGCCATCGTTGCCCGTGGGCTTGCGCCGGCAGAGGCTCTGAAAGAGATCCTCGTCGACAGGATCGTCTACACCTGCGAGAACCGCAGGCTGCTTCAGATCTTCTTCGAAGAGGAGGCTGAGCTGCCGGCGGCTTCAGCAGAGACCTTGCTCCGCCACCGTCGCGAGTATGCCGACACCCTCGTCGATCTCGTCGAGAGTGGAGTAGAGGATGGATCGCTCCAGATCTCGACGACTCCAAAAATCGTCGTCAACACGATGCTCGGCGCCGCCAACTGGGTCTACAAGTGGTACGACCCATCCGGAGCTATGACCCCTGAGGAGCTCGGGAACACTATCGCCGAGGCGCTCTTGAACGGAGTCAGGCGGAACAGGCGGCGAAAGGCGAGCACGTGACCACGACCATCAGAATGGAGACCGACAATTTCGACGCCGAAGTCCAGCACGGTCTCGGCGCCTTCATCGACAGCGAAGTCCTGCCCCTGGAAGAGCAGCATCGCGAACATCTCGAGGATCCGTCGTGGGTCTACGGTGCGACCGGCGGATACTCCGAAGAGCTGCAAGCCGTCATGCGTCAGGTGCGGACCAGGTCCGCCGAGGCGGGCTATTACTCGATCTTGTGCCCAACGGAGATCGGTGGAGGAGGTCTTGGACCGATCGCCAACGTTTCGCTCTGGGAGTACATGTACCACCGGTACGGACCGGGTCGCATCCTCCCGTACCAGGCGCTCGGTCACTGGACGAACGGACCGAGCTTCCTGTTCGCGCAGATGACGCCTGGACTCCGAGCGCGAGCGCTCGACCGTCTCATGAGCGGTGAGGCAACGACGTGCTTTGCTATGTCAGAGCCCGATGCCGGGTCGGATGCGTGGTCGATGAGGACCAACGCTGTCCTCGACGGAGACAGCTGGGTCCTGAACGGCACGAAACAGTGGATCTCGAACTCTCCCTATGCGGCCTTCGCCACCGTCTTCGCAGTGACCGACGAGGAGATGAGGCGGACCCGCAAAGGTGGGATCAGCTGCATACTCGTCCCGACGACCTCGCCGGGGTTCTCGATCGACTCGATCATCAAAATCTTCGGTCACCCCGGCGGCAACGAGGCGATCATCTCCTTCAACGATGTTCGCGTGCCCGCCGACAGCCTGATCGGCGAGCTTCATCGAGGCTTCGAGCTCGCGCTCAACGGCGTATCTCTCGGTCGCATGTACAACGCCGGCCGGTGTGTCGGATTGGCGCGTTGGGCGCTCGAGCTGGCGACCGAATACTCGAAGGACCGTCAGGCCTTCGGACACCCCATTGCCGATTACCAGGGTGTGTCCTTCCAGCTGGCGGAGTCTGCAATGGACGTCTACGCCACCAAGTCGATGGCTCTCGACTGTGCAAGGAGACTTGAGCGCGGCGAGCTGCCGCTGCGAGATATGGCGATCTTGAAGGCCTACTCGACCGAGATGTGCTTCCGCGTCTTTGACCGGAGCATGCAGGTCCTCGGCGGCATGGGTCTCACGAACGAGACCCGCTTGTACGACGGGTGGCACCAGTCACGCGCCATCCGCGTGGCCGACGGCAGCAGCGAGATCATGCGGCGCAACATCGCGCGCCACCTATTGAAGGGGGAGACGGCGTTTTGACGAGTGACGCAACGACCGAGCCCGACCCGGAGACCGTTCCGGAGATGTTCGAGATCCGTGTCGCGCGCGACGCGGACAAACCCTTTTTACTCTTACCCGACGGCCAGTCATACAGCTACGGCGAGATTGCCGATCTGGCAGACCGACTCCGCCTCCGGCTGTCCCAGTCGGGTGTAGGCCCCGGCGACGTCGTCGGACTGTACCTCTGGAACGATCCCGCCTGGGTGGTCGCGGTCCTCGCGACCTGGGGTCTCGGTGCGGTCGCAGCACTTTGCGGCGCGGTCTCTCCCGCTACCGAAGCGGTGCGCCGCTTCGAGCTCGTCAACCCCCGCGTGGTCATCGCCGCAGACGGAGGCGAACCGCTCCAAGGCTGGCCGTTGATCACCGTGTCGATCGACGGCAGCGAGGTCGGCGAGCGCCCCGCCGCCTCAGACGGCCGCGAAGCGCCTCACGGCCCGCTTGGAACCGATCGGCCGCCCGTTCGTCCATCACCCGAGGACGCCGCCTGCATCTTCTTCACCTCCGGCACGACTGGCGATGCAAAGGCGCTTGTGAAGACCCACGGACCGCTCGCGACCTCACCGCGGCGCACGGCAGAGGCGTACTCGAACAATCCTGGCTTCCGACCACGGGCGGCCGCGCTGGACAAGCCGCCAGGGCTTTCATTCAACCCGTTCGGTCAGTCAGCCAGCTTTGGGCGCCTCGTGTTCCGGCTCTTCGTCGGCCGGCCGCTCGTCATGATCCGGAAGTTCGACGTCGAGGTCGTGGCGAAGTTGGCGGACACCTACGCGCTCGACACGCTGCAGCTGACTCCCGCCATGGTTCACATGCTCGCGTTCACCGAGACGACGGTGAACCTCGGGTCGCTCAAGTACGTCAACTCAGGAACGGCTCCCCTGCCCGTCTCCACCAGGGAGGCCTTCGAAGCTCGCTACGGGGTACCGGTGCTCCAGGCGTACGGCTCGACCGAGGGCGGAGTGAGCGCCCTCGAGCACTACGACGACGTGATCGCGGGCCTACGTGGACCCGGATCGGTCGGGAGGATCACGTCCGACAGCGTGTGGCGGATCGTGGACGAGACTGGCACGGAAGTCGCCGTCGGCCAGTCCGGTGAGATCCTCGGGCGCCCGGATCAACGGCGCGTCGTGACCGCGGAAGGCGAGACGTCACTCCAGCTCGACGACGACGGCTGGTACCACACTGGTGACCTCGGTCGAGTCGACGAACACGGAATCCTTTACATCACCGGGCGGGCGAAGGAGATGCTCATCGTCGGCGGATTCAATGTCTTCCCAGCCGAAGTGGAGGACGCCCTTCGCAAGTCGCCGCTCGTACGTGAGGCGGTTGTCGTTGCCGTCTCCGACGACCGGCTCGGCGAGATCCCGGCCGCTGCCATCATCTGGGACCCTGAGTTGCTTTCCGCCCGCGGCGAGCAACAGCTGGCAAGATCCCTCGCCGCTGAGGCACGGGAGCAGTTGGCTGCGTACAAGCTCCCGCGGCGCTGGTTCTCGTTGAAGGACCTCCCGGTCACCCCGAATAGCAAGCTCGATCGCAAGGCGGTCGCCGCCATGGCCGAGCGGGAAGCGGTACCGCTCGGCGAGCTCGAGGAGCTCGGCGCAGTGGCGGCCGGCAATGGAGGGGACTGATGGACTTTTCCCTGGACGACAAGGCAGAGGATCTGCGATCCCGCTTGCGGACGTTCCTCGAGGAGAACAACCCGGGCCGCCCACCGAAGGACCACGAAGAGCGCCGGCAATGGCAAAAGGCCTGGGCGCGACTGCTCGCCGACCGCGGCTTTGCCGGCCCGTCCTGGCCGAAGGCGTGGGGAGGGATGGAGCTCTGTCTCACTGAGCAGGTCGCCTATCACGAGGAGATGACCAGGGCCCGCGTTCCTCGCCAGCCCGGGGGCCTCGGCATCGTCGGCCCGACCATCCTTCGGTTCGGGACCACCGAGCAACGCGATCGGTATCTGCCGCCCATCGTGCGGGGAGACGAGGAGTGGTGCCTCGGTTACTCCGAGCCCGAGGCGGGCTCAGACCTTCCATCGCTCCGGACGAAGGCCGTGCGCGACGGCGACGAGTTCATCGTGAACGGCCAGAAAGTCTGGACTTCGCACAGCATGACTTCAGACTTCATGGCAGCCCTCGTGCGCACCGGAACCGAGGAATCCCGTGCCAACGGGATCACCTACCTCATCATCGACATGCGAACCGATGGCATTGTCATCCGTCCGCTCAAGGACATGACCGGAGACACGAGATTCTCAGAGGTCTTCTTCGAGGACGTCCGCGTCCCGGCCACTCATGTCGTTGGCGAAGAGAACGGCGGCTGGAAGGTGGCTCGCACTGCGCTCGGATTCGAGCGCTCAACGGCCAACACCGCACGTGACATGGGGTATCGGCGGATCCTCGATGACCTCGAGCAGCTCGCCGGCCAGCTCGGAAGGTTGAGCGACCCCGTCATCCGCCAGGAGCTGGCGAAGCTGGAGACCTCGGTTCGGCTGCTGCATCTGAACAACCTCCGCATCCTCTCCGCGGTGCTGAAGGGACAGGACCCAGGCGCTGAATCCTCGGTGACTCGCCTCATGCACAGCCTCTTCGAGAAACGCCTCCACGAGCTCGCAATCGAGATCATCGGCCCGAACGGGCTCGTCGGCGGCGGCGACCGGTTGGCGGTACAGCGCGGTCGCTGGGCGTGGGGGTTCCTCCGGACGAGAGGCTCGACCATCGGGGCAGGTACCGCCGAGGTGCAGCGCAACCTCATCGCTGAGCGAGTGCTCGGACTCCCCTACGACCCCGGTATGCCAGCGCCGGTGATCTGATTCGATTCAGCGGGCACCGTTCATGGCTGCGCGGAGCAGGTCGAAAGGCACTGCGGACAACTCAAACCTTGGGAGCTTCATGGACCTTCAGGACCGGATTGCCTTCGTGACAGGAGGGGCCAGCGGGATCGGCTATGCGACCAGCCGCAGGCTCATACTTGCCGGTGCCGCTGTCTGGATCGTCGACATGGACGAGGCGTCAACCATGGAGGCGGCTGACTCGCTCGGCCTGCTGGGCCAGGTCCACACCCTCGTTGCCGACCTAGCCGTTCCGCAAACGCGACAAGAGGCCGTCAGGCGCATCGTGCAAGAAGCACAGCGCATCGACATCCTTGTCAACAACGCCGGCCCGGCGGCGATCTCTCCGGCCGGACGTGCAAGCTTCACGGCAGGGATCAGCCAATCTCTAGGGATGACGGGAGAGCTCTGCAGGTTGGTCAGCCCGATCATGCTCGACCAGCGGCAGGGCACCATCGTGAACGTCGCCTCCATCGCGGCCATGGTCGGCGGAGGATCCGACTGGTACAGCGCCGCGAAGGCAGGAATTATCGGCCTGACCATCCACCTGGCTGGAGAGCTCAGCAGTGGCAACGTCCGGGTCAACGCTGTCGCTCCTGGGGTCATCGACACCCCCCGAACGCGTGGTCTTCGTCGAGAGGGTGCAGAGCTGGCAGGGGAGCCGTTCGGTTCGGCCGACGAAGTCGCTGCCGTCATCGCCTTCCTCGCGAGCGATGATGCCAGTCATGTGACCGGGACCGTCGTGCCGGTCGACGGAGGAAGCCACTTTGCTCGCCATCGCGCCGAGCCGCGTCGTCCTGCGCCGCTCGGCACCGGTTCACGAGATGGGTGAGGCTCTGTCGCCGACTTCACTCCGGTGGCAGAGATCAGACGAGCCGCGCCGGCTCGCCCGGCTGCAAGGAAAGAAGGCATCCCATGGATGTAGGCATTCAGATGACTTTCACCGCGTATGGTTGGCCCCATGGAATCTCCGACTCTCAAGTCTATGAGGAAGAGATCACGTTGGCGAAGATAGCGGCTGACATCGGGTTCGACGTCATTTGGTCAGCCGAGCATCATTTCTTTGACTATTCTATCTGTCCCGACAACACGGTGATACTGGCGTATCTCGCCGGAGCATGCAACGGAGTAGACGTTGGTACAGCGGCGATCATTCTTCCGTACCACAGCCCGCTGGAGGTCGCCGAGCGGGTCGCCGTGCTTGATCAGCTCTGTGGTGGTCGTTTACGTCTCGGCCTCGGCAGAGGGCTGGCGAGAAGAGAATACGCGCAGTTCGCGGGAATCGACATGGCTGAGTCCCGAGAGCGTTTCGACGAAGCGGCGACGATGATCGTCGACGCGCTGCGAACCGGCACCATCGAGGGGTCCGGGCGCTTCTATCCTCAGCCGAAAAGCCCTATCCGGCCGAGGCCGCAGCGCTCCTTCTCCGACCGGCTTTACGCGGTCGCCTCCAGCGACGAGTCAGTGGATGCCGCCGCCGAACTTGGAGCACGGCTGACGATGTTCGCCGACAGGCCTTGGTCAGCCCGACTTCCCGGTGTCGAGCGCTACAAAGACAACTACCGATCGAAATTTGGCCAAGATCCTCCACCACTGGCCACCGGCGACTTCACCGTGTGTTTGGCGGACCCGAACGATGCCGAGGAGCTCGGAAAAAAGTACTTGAGTCAATACCTACCAAGCCTGCTCGAGCACTATGAGGTGACAGGCACCCATTTCGAATCGACGACGGGTTACGAGTCATACGCGCAGACGGCCGAAGTACTTCGGACGATCGGACTCGAGGGGTTTCTCAAGAGTTGGCTCTCCACCAGTGCCTATGGGACGCCGGATCAAGTGCTGAAACGGCTGGACGAGCGCCGGTCGATCTTGGGCAGCTTCGACCTTCTGAGCACTTTTCGGTTCGGAGGAATCCCTCTGGAGGTTGCCGAGCGATCGCTGCGACTCTTCGCGAGCGAAGTTCTTCCCGTCCTGAAGACTTGGACGTGAGTGGATCGCCCCTCAGGACTTGCGCTTCACGGCCCGGCAGGGGATTTCGGTCTTCTCGCCGATGTGATAGCTGATGCAAATCCGGTGATACCCGTCCGCAACCCACAACGGGTCCCCCAGCACCAGCAGGACCGGCGACAGCTTTGTGCCGGCTTTGACCTTCTTCAGGTCCGTTGCAACCTCCGGGTCGTCTGGCGGTAGGAGGGGGAGGCCGGAGGCTCGAAGCATGTCCTTGGCGGCGTAGTACTTGAGCGTCTTCTGGCCGCGAAGCTGCTTGACCAGCTTCGCGGCCTCTGCCTTGCCAACAAGCAACGACAGATACGACTGAGCTGCGGGATAGTCCTGGCTCTCGGGTTCGGTCTTCCAGTGCTCGGCAGTCACCGGTTCGCACTCCTCTCATCGCCCGAAGCCGTCCGGGGCTCCTGACCATGCGAAAGCTACTCTCGGTGCGTGACCCGCGCTCTCGTCTGACTAGGAGGGTTCCGTGGAACAGTTGTCAGGTCGCCACCAACCCGAGCCCCTCTGGCTGCGGGAACCCGCTGAGCTGCAGACCGCTTGGACCCGCGACTTCCAGGACTTGAGCTACGAGTGGCGTCGCCTGTTCGCCGAGGTGTTCGGCACTTTCCTCCTTGTGCTCGTAGCCGCCGGCGGTGCGGTAGTCGATGCGCGCAGCCACGGTCAGGTCCCTCTCGATGCTGCCGTGGTGGCACCTGGTCTGATGGTCATGGCGATCATCTACTTCATGGGGACGGTCAGCGGGGCCCACCTCAACCCGGCGGTGACCGTGGCCTTCACGCTGCGAGGGAACTTTCCATGGAAGCGGGTGCCCGGATACATCGCCGCCGAGATGGCAGGAAGCCTGCTGGCCGCCACGTTCCTACGGTTCACGTTCGGCAACATCGGACACCTCGGTGCGACCGGGCCCGGCACTGCCGTCAGCGGATGGACCACAACCCTGATCGAGATCGTTCTGACCGCCGGGTTGGTCAGTGTCATCCTCGGTACCGCCTCCGGCGCTCGCAACGTCGGGCCCAATGCGGCCTTGGCAGTGGGCGGCTACATCATCTTGGCCGGCCTCTGGGCAGCACCGATCTCGGGCGCCTCCATGAACCCCGCCCGCTCGCTCGGCCCGGCGATCGTCGGCGGCCACTGGACCGACTGGTGGGCCTATGTCGTCGGACCACTCATCGGAGGTGCACTCGCCGTGGGGTTCGCGTGGATCCTGCGCGGTCCGCCGAGCAAGGCTGCTACCGAAGCTGCCGAAGGGTCGCTCTGACGCGGCCGTCCGAGCGCGCGAGGTCCGCGTCAGTCGCGAGGTCCTTTGATGATCACTACGGGACAACGAGCATGTTGAACGCACTCCTGGCTGACGGAGCCCAGCTTCAGACCGGCGAAGCCACCTCGTCCGCGGGATCCCAGCACCAACATGTCGGCGCTCGCAGAGGCTTCGATCAGCGAAGCGCTCACGTCTCCCTCAGCCACGTACTTGGTGATCGGCACACCGGGTGCGGGCAGAACGGCAGCGACCGCACCATCGAGAAACGTCTTGCACCTCTCTTCCATCTCCCGCCGGTCGAACGCGCCCGGCATGCCGACAAAGGGCAGCTGCCAGGCAAAGACGGCGATGATCTCACCCTGGTGGACCTTCGCCTCCTCGGCCGCCCAGCTGAGAGCGGTGTTGCCGTGCTCGGACCCGTCAACCCCCACGACGATCCGGTGGGTCATGATGGCACCGGCCTGAGCTTGCGGGCAGCCGGCGCCGCGTGCGCAGTGTGCTCGAGCTGCTCCAGGCTGAGACCCTTGGGCTCCGGGAGGAGCCACGCCGACAGAGCGAATCCGAACAGGCAGACGACGCCCGCCACGACTTCGGCTCCCCGCAATCCGAAGGAAGAGGCAAGCATGTCAGGGAAGAGGTAGGCGCCGGCGAACGCGCCCAACTTGCCCGCGGCGGCGGACATCCCGTGGGCAGTCGTCCGCACCTCCACCGGGAAGATCTCGGCCGGATACACGAAGGTCGTCATGTTCGGTCCAAACTCCGTGAAGAAATAGCTTGCCCCAAAGAGGATGACAAACGGTGCCACCGTGGTCGTCACACCGGGAACGAGGCCGATCAGCAGGAACACGAGTGCCATGAGCGCAAAGCCTTGACACTGGATGCGTTTGCGCCCCGACCTGTCCAGCAGCCGGATGGCCAACGCGTAGCCCGGCAAGGCAAATACTGCGAAGATGAGCAATTGCAGCACCGTGTTGTGCAAGAGCGATCCCGTGGGGTTGATGACCTTCAGCACCTCCGGGCTCGAGATGGTGTTGCCGTAGTAGGCGAAGTCGAGCATCGCCCAGGCGCCGGCCGTCCCGATGAGCCAGAACAGCATGCGCCGATTGCCCGCAAGGGTCCGGAAACCCTCGAGGGCACCCTGCCGGTGCCGGGCATTCGACGGAGGCCTCGGTCCCCGCGAGGCCTCCTGGCCCGTTGCCGCCGCGATCGCGGCTCTCGCCTCGGCAAGATCGCCACCGGCCTGGGCAAAGCGTGGTGTCTCGTTGATCTGCCGCCGGAGGTAGAAGACCGCCAGCCCTGGGATCGCTCCCAGGGCCAGCAACAGTCGCCACGTGTCGCCGTCGGGGACGTGCGATGCCAAGAGGATGGCTGCGAGGAGCGGACCCACCACCAAGCCGGCACCCTGCATGGCGAAGACGAGACCGACCATCTTGCCCCGGGACCTCTTCGCCGAATACTCGCTCATGATGGTGGCGCTCACCGGATAGTCCCCACCGATCCCGATGCCGAGCACGATGCGGGAGACGAGCAGGAAGGCGAAATTCGGTGCCAAGGCCGAGGCGATCGCTCCGACCGCCAGGATGAGCACCTCGTAGCCGTAGATGCGCTTGCGCCCGAGTATGTCGGCGACCCGCCCGAAGACGATGGCGCCGACGGCCGACGCTGCCAGGGTTGCGGAGTTGAGGAGCGACACCTGGGTGGTCGACAGGCTCCACTGCGTCTTGAGGATGTCCACCACGATGCCGATGATGAAAAGGTCATAGGCGTCCGTGAAGAACCCCATGCCCGAGATGAACATGATCTTGTACTGGAACCGTGTGATCTTGCTCTCGTCGAGCGCAACAAAGGTTCCGGTCTCAGGAGCGTTCACGTCAACAGTCTGACCCCGCCCTGCCGTGCCAGACGAAGCACCCAAGTGAACAGCAGGTGAACATTCGATGTTGGCCGGGAAAGGCGACAGCCGCGCACGCGAGCCGCCGAGACCCGAACGAACCTACGACAGCTCGAGACAAGGGGCTTTCGCCTCTAGCATGCCTGCGCCGGCGGCTTCATAGTTATGGCAGAAGGCGCGCGGGTTCCCATCCGGCGCCCTAGACGGCACGCGCGCCAGGGTGAGCACGCTCCACCGGTGCGGTCCGATTGATAACGACTACTCGAGGGGGCGTCACGCCAGTGAAGCGAACGGTTCTCATCAGCGGCTCGCCTGCGCGGGTGGCCGGCGTCAGCGCCGCCTTGAGGCAACGCAACTGTGACGTGGTCGAAGCGGTGGACCTCGCTGCGGTGCTTGCCGCTTGCTCCTCGCTCGGCCCTGCCTCAGTGGACGACTACGTCCAGATGCCCGTCGATGTCCCGTCTCTCGGGGACACGATCGTCGCGAAGTTCCATGCCTTTCTCGCAGACGGTCTCCTCGCACGGTTCGAGATGGCGTCGGCGGTCCTCGGCATCCTCCGACCGGACGCGTCCGTGATCCTCGTCGCGGGCAATCTTCCGACCGAGCTCAGCGCCCCTGACGACACGGCGGCTCGCATGGCGCTGTTACAGGTTCTCGCTCAGGCGATCCGGGCAGACACTGCCCCCAATGCCGTACGCGCAGTGATCATGGACAGCTCGCGGTCGGTTGAGGACGTCGCCGACCTCGTGCTCGACACCACTCCACGGGACGTGGATGCGAACAAGGACCTCGCGAAGCGGTTCCCGGAGATGGACTACGTCGACTGGCGGCTCGAGGTACTCAGCCTCGCCACCATCGAGAGCTGACCGAGCTCGTCGACGGATCCGACGCCGGCGAGACCTCGCCGGCATGACGGGCGGTCTGACCGCCCACCAAGGAGAACAGAGATGGACCAGCATCGCGTCGCATTGGTGACCGGCGGTACCCGCGGGATCGGCGCCGCCATCGTCCGATCGCTGGCGGACGACGGCGTCACCGTCGCTGCCGGCTATCACAAGAACCGCCAGGCCGCTGACGAGATGGCCGCCAAGCTTGCCGCCGACGGTCACGAGGTGACGCTTCACCAGGGAAACGTCGGTGTGGTGGAGGACTGTGAGCGCGTCGTGGCCGAGGTGCTCGAACAGCATGGCCAGCTCGACTACCTCGTCAACAACGCCGGCATCACGATCGACAAGACGATGCGCAGGATGACGGCGGAGGACTGGCACGCAGTGCTGCGCGTGAACCTCTCCGGTGCCTTCTACATGTCGAAGGCCGTGCTGGAGCACATGATCGCTCGGGGTTTTGGTCGCATCGTCAACATCAGCTCCATCATCGGCGAGACCGGCAACATCGGTCAGGCCAACTATGCCGCCTCCAAAGCGGGCCTCTCCGGCCTGACCAAGAGCCTGGCGCTGGAGACCGCCCGTAAGGGTCTCACCGTGAATTGCGTCGCCCCGGGTTTCATCGATACCGAGATGGTGGCATCGGTATCCCCCGAGGTTCTCGAGCGAGTCGTCGCTTCGATCCCGATGCAGCGCCTCGGCCGGCCCGAAGAGATCGCCCACGCTGTCAGGTTCCTCCTGCAGGACAGCGCCGCCTACATCACCGGCAGCGTGCTCGCCGTCAACGGCGGCATGGAGATGTGAACACTCACCGGCCCACCGCACCGTTGTCTCAGCCGGGGAGCATCGTGCCGTCTCGCAGGTACCGGACGTGCCAGGACAGAGACTCGGCGAGCAGGTGTGGCGTGTGCTTCGCCGATCGGCTTGCCACGGCTCGGTCGAGGTAGTCCTGCAGTCCCGGGCGGTAGTCGGGATGCGCACAGCGATCGATGACCTGCTGGGCGCGGCGTCGAGGCGGCAGACCACGCAGGTCCGCAATGCCCTGCTCGGTGATGACGACGTGAACGTCGTGCTCGGTGTGATCGACATGGCTCACCATGGGCACGATGCACGAGATGGTGCCGCCCTTGGCGACTGATGGGCTGAGGAACATCGAGATGTAGGCGTTTCGAGTGAAGTCACCCGAGCCGCCGATGCCGTTCTGCATGCTCGAGCCCATGACGTGCGTGGAGTTGACGTTGCCGTAGATGTCCGCCTCGATCAAGCCGTTCATCGCGAGGCAGCCGAGTCGGCGTATGACCTCTGGGTGGTTGCTGATCTCCTGGGGTCTGAGGACGATGCGATCGCGATAGTCGGCGATGTTGGCGCGCAGCTCGGCGACGCCGGCTTCGCTCAGAGAGAAGGCCGTGGCCGAGGCCGTGCGAAGTGTCCCGGAGGCCAGCATCGCCAGCATCCCGTCTTGAATGACCTCGGTGTAGGCGGTGAGCGGTCGGAACGGCCCGGCGTCGAGCCCGGCGAGCACGGCATTCGGGATGTTGCCGACGCCCGATTGCAGCGGCAGCAGCGTGGCTGGTAGTCGGCCGCGTGCGACCTCGTGGCTCAGGAATTCAAGCACGTGAGCGGCGATCATCTCCGAAGTGGCATCGGGTGCCTTGAAGGCGGCGTTGCGGTCCGGCAAGTCAGTCTCCACGACGGCGAGGATCTTCTCCGGTGCACAGTGCAGGTAGGGCGTGCCGATGCGGTCGGAAGGTTCCGTGATCGGGATCGGCTTCCGGCGAGGCGGAAGAGCCGTCCCGTAATAGACGTCGTGCATTCCTTCGAGCTCGGCCGGCTGCCATGCGTTCACCTCGAGGATGACCTTGTCGGCCATGTCGATCCACGTCTTGTTGTTGCCGACCGAGGAGGAAGGGATGAGCTCGCCTGACTCGGTGATCCCCGACACCTCAATGAGGGCCAGGTCCAGATGACCGAAGAAGCCTTCCCACACCATCTGCGCAACGTGCGACAGGTGGAGATCCAGGTAATCGAGGGAGCCGTCGTTGATCTTGGCGCGGGTCACCGGGTCCGACTGATACGGCATCCGCAGATCGATTCCGTCGACAGCCGCCATGGCCCCATCGAGCTCTGGGGCCGTAGAAGCTCCGGTCCAGACCCCCACGGCGAACCGCTCGCCACGGCCTCGCGCCGCGACGACACGGTCGACGAGTGCGGCGGGTACAGCCTTCGGGTAGCCGGCGCCGGTAAACCCGCTCATGCCGACGTTGTCGCCGGGCCTGACGAACTCGGCAGCCTCTTGGGCCGACATGAGCTTGGCGGCGACCGCTTTCGATCGAATCCTCGCGGACGTCGTCAACGCTTTGTACCGCCGCCGGTGCCTGCGCCCGCCTCAACCACGCTCTGCCAGGGCCTTGGCGATGATGGCGGTCTCGTCGTCCAACGAGCTCGGCTCCTGGAACCTGTCGGCGCCTGTTCCGTCGATGAGGGACAGATGCTCCGCGATCGCCTCGGCAGTGTTCTCTCCGAGGACGACGCCCTCGGTCTCCGCCACGAAGATGCGAGCGATCCGACCGCCGGCCACGGAGTAGACGTGCCCGCTCACCGCACAGTCCTCATGGGCGAGGTAGGCGACGAGAGGGCTCACGGTGTCGGGCGACACCCGGACCGCCAGCTCGCCCAAGATGTCGGCCGTCATGCGTGTGGCGGCGATCGGCGCGATGGCATTGACTTTGATGCCATGCCCCGCTCCTTCGAGGGCGAGCACTCGGTTCAACCCGGCGAGTCCGGCCTTGGCGGCGCCGTAGTTCGCCTGTCCGAAGTTGCCGAACAGCCCGGAGGCGGACGTGGTGTTGACGATCCGGCCGTACCCCTGCTCGCGCATCAGCCGGAAGGCCGGCTGGCTGACGTAGAAGGCCCCCTTCAGGTGAACGTCGATCACGGCGTCGATCATCGGGCCGTCCATCTTGTGGAACGCCTTGTCCCGAAGGATGCCGGCGTTGTTGACGACCACGTCGATCCGCCCGAAGGCACTCAGGGCGGCGTTCACGATCGCCTCGCCACCGTCGACGGTGGCAACGGTGTCGTGGTTTGCGACCGCTGCCCCACCTGAGGCGGTGATCTCCTCGACGACCCGATCGGCCGCCGACATCGAAGAGCCGCTGCCGTCGAGAGATCCCCCGAGGTCGTTCACGAGGACCTGCGCTCCCCGACGAGCGAGCTCGATCGCATGGGAGCGCCCGAGTCCCCCGCCAGCTCCGGTGATGATGGCTACACGTCCGTCGAATCGCAGATTTGTCATGTTGTCCTCACTCGTCGAGATGGTGTACTGGCAAACGGCTTCGTCGTCTCAGGGCTGGGCTGGGTGTCCAAGGAACTCCTCCACGCTCAGCGCCAGACGCTTCGCTCGGTCCGCCCGCTGCAGATCGTGGCCGCCCGGAATGATCTCGAGCGAGGCGTTGGGGATCCGCCTCGCCAACAACCGACTGTTGTCGGCGGGCACGATGCGGTCCTGTGCGCCACAGACCACGAGCGTCGGCACGCTGATGTCCGCCAGGAACGGGATACTCGACCACGTTGAAAAAGCGAGCGCTTGCCAGAACATGCCCAAGGTGCCATCACCCGTGGGCGGCAAGTCGCCCGCGGCAGCGAGGCTGCGGAGCGTGTCTCCGACCAGGCCCGGTGATGCCCCGACTCCGCATGAAGTCGAGACGAGCACGAGGCGCCGAACTCGATCCGGAAAGTCGAGAGCGAACTGCTGGGCAACGGCACCGCCGTGGGAGAAGCCGACCACTGATGCGCGCTCGACTCCCAGGGAATCGAGCACTTCTGCGGCCAGTGCGGCCACGACCGGAATCGGCAGAGGCAGGACCGGCGTCGGGCTGGCGCCCACGCCGGGCGCGTCGAAGCTCACGATGCGCCGGCCGGCCAGTTCACTGACGAACGGCTCCCAACTGTCGAGCGAGCGCGTCATCCCGTTGATCAGCAGCAACGGGTCACCGTCGCTCTGCACGCGGACGGCGAGCCGCAGTCCGCCAGCGCTCTCCAAGAGCGAGTCGACAACACCCGATCGAGACGGGTTCATGAGCGTGCGAGGACGTAGCTGCCTGGAGCCGGTTCGATCGGTGGGTACTCGCGGCTGCCGAGCCGTCTCCGAGCGGTCACTCTCGGCCCGCCTCGAGCGGCCGCCCATGTCGCCCAGTCCTCCCACCACGTGCCGTCCTCGAGCGTCGCCGACTCCTTCCACTCCTGCGGATCGAGCGGGTGAACGGTGTTCGTCCAGTGCTTGGACTTCGGACCGGGAGGGTTGACGACGCCGGCGATGTGACCAGAAGTGCTCAGCACGAACCGGTTGTCACCGCCGAGCAGATGCGTCGTCTTGTAGCCCGACACCCAGGGGACGATGTGGTCGTCGACCGCGGACAGCACGTAGGTGTCCACTCTCACCTTGCGGGGATCGAGCTTGCGGCCGTCGATCTCGAACTCCCCCCGAGCAAACTCGTTGTGGAGATAGCACGAGCGCAGGTATTGCGAATGCATCTTCGCCGGCATCCTGGTGCTGTCCTGGTTCCAGACGAGCAAGTCGAAGGCGGGAGGTTTCTCGCCGAGCAGCCAGTCATTCGCCACGTACTGGAACACGAGGTCGTTGGCCCGAAGTGCATCGAAGGTGTGCGCCATCTTGTCGGAATCGAGGTACCCCTTGGCCGACATCTGCTTCTCGAGACTTTCGATGGACGCCTCGTCCGTGAATACCCCGAGGGCGCCCGGCACGCTGAAGTCCGTGTGGGTGTTGAGCAGCGTGGCCGACTTGACGGACTCGTCGCCGACGACGGCGTTGTACGCAAGGCCCAGAGCAGTCAATGTTCCACCGAGACAGAGCGAGACCGTGTTGACCTGGGGAGCGCCGGTGATCTCCCGCACGACGCGGATGGCGTCGAGGGGACCTTGCCGGAGGTAGTCCTCCAAGCCGAGATCGGCCATGCTGGCATCGGGGTTGCGATAGCTGATCGCGAAGCAGGTGTGACCATGTTGGATCGCCCACTCGATGAGGCTCTTCCCGGGCGCCAAGTCCATGATGTAGTACTTGTTGATCCAAGGCGGGCAGAACAGCATCGGTACGGCGTGCACTCGTTTCACTTGCGCGTCGTACTGGATGAGCTCGATGAGGTCGCTCCGGTAGACAACGGCGCCCGGAGTCG
Organism: Acidimicrobiales bacterium; assembly: GCA_049510975.1. Taxonomy (GTDB): domain Bacteria; phylum Actinomycetota; class Acidimicrobiia; order Acidimicrobiales; family Bog-793; genus JAKACA01. The sequence continues at coordinate 45,533 of JBEKYM010000010.1, read as the reverse complement.
CTGCCAGGTTGAGGCCGACCTCGAAGCCGGCCGAATCCACCTGCGACGGCCATCCCCCGTTGTGGGCGATGTCGTCGAGCATGTTCCGGCCGCCCTTCAGAACGCTCCGGCCACCTGTCTGGTAAGCCCGCCGGACGGCGGCGGCGTTACCGAAGAGCGTGTTCGTGGGAGCGAGGGCATCGACGAGAAACTTCGCCGCAAACCGCGCCTTGCGGTCCTCGTCTCCGGTCAGACCAGCGGCATCGAGCAACTCCGTGACGAGCTCGCTGCTCAACAGGTATTGCTGGGCCAGCAGAAAGTAGAGCGGGTTGTCGGTGTAGGCCGGGTCGCTGAAACGCTTGTCACCGGTCACAGAGACCGGGCCGGCCATCTCACCCCCGAGGGCACGGACCGACGCCGCTCGTAGTGCGGCACTGAGGCCGATCGACAGCCGCACGTTCGCAGCCAAGGCGCCGAGCGGGTTCTTGGCGAGGGCGACGCCTGCGGCGACGAGAGATCGCAGAAAGGAGTCGGGCTCGCTGTCGACCATCGGACCACCAGCGCCGACGTCTGGGTCCCCAGGGTCGGGATTCATCGCTGTACCTGATCGGAACTCGCTGCTCGGTTCATGTCGCTCGATTTCTAAGGGTCCGCTGGCCCGCGCACTGGGTTCAGGAACGTTCGAGATTCGCTTCGAGATAGCTGCGGTAGACGGCGATGAGGGCACGACGTTGCGCCCCGGTGAGCCGCGTGTCAGCGCGGATCGCCCGTTCGGTGCCGCCGTCCTGCGTCGCCTCGCTCTCGTTGATGAGGCCTGCCTGCTGCAAGAGCGACTCCGCAGACATGTTCAACGCGCCGGCGATCGACCTCAGCACGCGCACGGACGGCTCGTGCAGCCCCCGCTCGAGCTGGCTCAAGTACGGGTTGGACACTTCCGCCAGCGCCGACAGCTGGCGCAGCGACAGATTGGCCATCTGTCGCTGCATTCGGATGAACTCTCCCAGCATCAGTCGGGAGTCATCTTCTCCAGCAGTCATGGGCATGCACTCCTCGGTCGGTCGAGCCGAGTCGAGGAGGTGCTAGGCCGACTTGGCTGGCGCGAGTACCTTCGCCAGCTCCATGGCATAGTCCCGCTGGGCGTTGAGCAGGTCCCCTGCAAGGTCGAACGTGAATGTCGTCACGGCTTCCATGCCAGGCAGAGCAGGCACGCCCGGGATGGCGGGCACGTCCGGGAGCGAAATCACGGACGAGGCCTTGAGCCAGCTTTGGGCGGCGTCGATCGACAGCTTCTGTGCGTGCTTGACCGTCGAGAGCAACTGCTCGCGGATCTTCTCGGCGAGATCGGAGACTTCGGTCGTCGGTGTGGCTTTGGCGTTCGTCGTGGCCATGGTTCTGGCTCCTTCAGATCTTGAAGCTGCTCGGTTTTCGAGCACGTGCTCAGGATACACACCATACGCTTGGTATGTCAAGCGCTCCTCGGGTCGTCAACGTCCCCGTGAAAGCGCCACGTCAGATGTCAAGTGCCTGGGAGGCGAAAGCTCCGGTTCGGGGACGCACTGGGTGGGAGCCGGCTCACCGGGAGTACGAGGCAAGACGGGTGCTCCTCGTCGTGGAAGATCTCCTGGTCCGCTGCCCGGAGCGTCGTTCCCGTCGCCAGCGGCTCTCCGGTCCCCAAGTTGCGGGCGTAGAGCGGATGGGCACCGCTCGACACCTGGAGACGGAGCCGGTGGCCGGCCTTGAAGGTATTGGCCGTCGGCCACATGTTCACTCGGATCGACACCGATCCGTCGGCGGACTTGGCCGCTTCACTCGGACGGAGCCGCGCGAGGCCGCCGCTCAGATTCTTGGATCGACCGCGGGCGGACACATCGCAGAGGCAAGCAAAGAAGTCCGTGTGCTCGAGCGAGGACCGCACGTGAAGCTCGGCCCGGAGCGGTCCGATTACCGTCACGTCGCGCGTGAGCGGGTCGCTCGTATAAGTGAGGACGTCGGGTCGGGTTTCGAGCTTGCGCTGATCCTTCGGTCCGGCGTTTGCAAAGTTGAGCGAGGGACCGCCAATCCCTGGGGTCGGGTTGCTCGGATCGTATCGGTAACGATCCGGCGGCTCGTCGGCTGCCGGCGACTGCAGCAGTCGGCCGGCGTCTCTGAGGTACCAGCGTTGCTCATCGAACGGCGGCGGCCAGTCCGGGATCTCCACCCAGCGACGAGAGCCCATGACAAAGAGGCGTACCGAGTACTCCGCCGGCTTGGTGGCGCTGTCTCGAAGTTGGCTGTCGAACAACTTCAGGCCGTCCACCAGACTGGCGGCGAACACGCCCGGGCTGACGTGAGACCAGGGTCCGATGGTGAGAGTGACGCTCCGACCCGCAGCTCGCAGTGCTCGATAGTCCTCGAGCTGGGACCGCAGGAAGATGTCGTACCAGCCCCCGACCAGGCTCGCCGGCGGGACGGCGCCGAGTTGTCGCCCGAAGTCGATGACCTCCCACCAGTTGTCGCCTGGCGGCTCGTGTGCGATCCAGTCCTGAAAGAAGGCAACGTGGCGTCCCACGGCGGCGACGTCGGCGTCAGCGACCGGAAGCACGTCGAAGGCAGCCCGAAGCTTTCTCTGATTCGCGATCTGGGCGGGCAGGATCCGCCACCAGCCTCTCTCTTGATGTTCGACCTGCTGGACCCATGTGAGGGCGGTCTCCATGGCAAAGGCGTCGGACGGGTACGCGGCCGAGTCGAGGAAGTTGGAGCCGGTGACATCGAGAGCCATGGCTTTCAGATAGTCAGGCGGGTCCTGCGCGATCGCCCACTGTGTGAGACCCAGATAGCTGGGTCCGAAAGTGGCGAGCCTGCCGGAGAACCAGGGCTCCGAAGCGATCCAGTCGAATGTGGCGCGACCGTCGGCAGCTTCGTTGCGAAACGGCACCATGTTCCCGCCCGAACCGAATGTTCCCCGGCAGCTCTGAAGGACGACTTGATAGCCCCGTTCGGCGAAGAGCCGCCCGATCATGCCCCACTGGCGGCGGCCGTACGGAGTTCGGAGCAAGACGACGGGTGTGGCCGTCGCCTCGGCCCCCGTCGGATACCAGCGATCGGCGAGCAACTTGACACCATCGTTCATCGTCGCCTCGAGGTCGCGCTCAACAGCCACGGAGGCCGAGCTGGCAGGCGGCAGCTTGGCGAGGGCGGCCGCGATCCGGCTGGCGAGCGTCATGTGGTCAGTATGCCCGTCGCCGTCGTTCTCGGCTGCGGCGATGGAAAGTCCCACAGCCAAGCCTCGGCGAGTCGCTCCGGCGTCGTGTCAGTGCGGCGACGAGGCCGATACAGAGACGATAAGGAGAAAAGACACCCATTTACGTGAGCCGTCCGGCGCTGTAGACAAATGGTCGGCGTGGGTCCCGCCTCAGTGGTTCGCGCCAGGCCGAGGTGGCACGTCCGACAGGGGGAGACGTGGCGATTCAAGGGACATCTGCCTACGGAGGCCGAGCACTCGGCGCAACCGTCGAGCTTCGCGGCGGGAAGGCTTCGACCGCGAGGGCTAAAGAAGCGCTGCCTGCACCCTTCGGCATCGGTACCTGGCTCGTGGTCGTCCTCGTGGGCGCTCTGGTGCTCGGCCTCGTGTTCGGGTTGAGTCTCTTCCCTCGCCTCGACGCCGGTCAGCGGGTCATCAACCGCCTCCGCCCAGCCTTCACGCCGGCGCGGGTGGCCGGCGATCAGGCGGCGATCCAGATGGTCTCCACGATCGTGAACACGTTGGATCCCATCATGACCACCCGGGGCGGTGCGGCTGCAGAAGTTCCACAACTCGTCGGTTTCCTCTCGGCCAAGACCGGCCTCTCGGATGCTGCGGTGGTCGCTGCGCTGAAGAGCAAGTTTCCCGCGGTCGCACACCTTCTCCTGGCGCTGCCCCTCAGCTCGGTGACCGCCGAGATTCCCGGTCTCGTGTCCTTTCTCGCCACGACGCTGCACGCCACGCCGGCCCAGGTCCTCGCAGCGCTGAAGGCGAACTTCCCCGCCCTCACCCAGTCCATCGTCAACCTGCCGGCGGTCACCAATGGATGGAACAACGTTCCGGGCGCGACCGGGCTCACACGCCTGAACGGGTCCGCCGTCCACACCGTTCCGCAGATCCGGGACTATTTCGCCGACGATGTCATCCCGACCATCGCCGCCAACCAGGCAAACTTCGGGCGGCTGGCGGACTGGTTCCCGCCAGTCTGGTTCATCCCGCTTCTGCTGACCATCGTCGGCGCGCTCGTCGTCTTGTTCGGATTACTGATGGTGCTGCTCTCCTGGCGGCGGCGGGTTGACGCCAGGATGGCGACGGCGGCATGGGGCGTCGTCACGGCGGTCGGGGTGCTCGTGCTCGTCGTCGTGTTCCCGTTCCAGCTCTTCGCCCGGCTCGACGGCGGCCAGCGGCTGCTGAACAGCTCAGCCCCGCTGTTCACACCAGCGCGAATCTCGGGCGACGTGGCCGGCATCAACATCATCTCGTCGGCGGTCAACACGTTCAATCCGGTCATGAACCCGCAGGGGGGCGGGTCCGCCGAGGTCCCCAAGCTGGTGGCATTCCTCGCCGCCAAGACCGGTCGCCCGGCGAGCGCCGTGCTCGCCCTCATGGGAAAGACCTTCCCGGCCGTGACGAATCTCCTGGAGGCCATCCCCCTCACCTCGGTGACCGCTGAGCTGCCGGGACTCGTGTCGTTCCTGGAGAGCACGCTGCACGCCACGTCTGCGCAAGTCGCGAGCGCACTGCAGACGGACTTCCCGGCCATCACCCAGGCGATCACGAACCTCCCACTCGTGACCCAGGGATGGGACAACGTTCCGGGCACGGCCGCCCTCTCCCGCTTTGACGGGTCACCGGTACGTACCGTTCCGCAGGTACGCGACTACTTCAAGGACGATCTGATTCCCGCCGCTGGCGCCAGCGCGGCCGACTTCCACACCCTCTCGGCGCCGGTGCCGGCTCTGACGGTGTTTGCACCGATCCTGACCATTGTCGGCGTCGTCGTCGTCATCTACGGTGTCGTCCTGCTCCTCATCTCCCGGAGGTTCGGGCGCTTCCTCCAGCGACTGGGAAGCCCGTACTCAGGCGGTTCGGTATCATCATCGAGCGGGGTGCCGTCGTGACACACGGGGATGACGGTCGGGACGATGGGAGCATGCGCGATGCGTATTGAGTCCGACGGGCACAGCCGGGGCAACCCGCGTCTGTACGAGTTGGTCGAGCACTCGCCGAAGACCGGCAAGAGTCCGACTGTCTGGGCCTGGCCCGAGCTCATGGACTACCTGAAGATCGCCGGTCAGCCGGTGCAGGGACCCTGGCCACCACATCAAGAACCTCGGCCCGATCCTGAGGAGGATACGCTCCCGGTCGCCGTGGCAGACCCCGAAGGCGAGTCCGCGGAGGCCCCAAAAGCAGGCGACTCCGGCTCACTTCGAGGTCGTCCGGCGGATGGTCGCTGAGGTTCGTCGTGCAGAGGGCTACGACGCGGGAACGCTCATACAACTAGCAGCTGGGGGGTCGTATGTATCCATCTCGTTTCCGTTACGAGGCGCCTCATTCTCTCGATGAGGCGATTCATCTGCTGCAGGAGCATCAGGACGAAGCAAAGGTGCTGGCCGGGGGCCAGAGCCTCCTCCCGCTCATGAAGCTCCGCTTCGCCGCCCCGGAGCTTCTCGTGGACATCAACAACATCGCCGGTCTCGCCTACCACCGGACCGATCCCGACGGTACGCTCCGCGTCGGCTCGCTCTGCCGGCACGCCGACCTGGAGCGCTCGACCCTGCTCAAGAGCTCGCAGCCGACGATGGCGGCTGCGGCGCCTCTGATCGCCGATCCGATGGTTCGCAACCGAGGCACTCTCGTCGGTTCCCTCTGTCACGCCGATCCGCAAGGCGACTGGGCATCTGTGGTCTTGGCACTCGGAGGTCACGTGGTGGCGCGGGGGCCTGAGGGGATCCGTCAGATACCGATGGCGGACTTCGTCTCCGGTCCCTTTCAGAACACCTTGGCTCCCACCGAAATAGCCGTCGAGGCCGTGATCCCCGCAGCCAGCCAAACCGCCAGCGGTGGCTACCTCAAGTTGGAGCGCCGAGTCGGCGACTTTGCCACCGTCGGGGTGGCAGTGGCCGTGGAGACCTCTGGCGACCTCGTGACGAGAGCAGGGATCGCCCTCACCGGAGTAGGGGCGGCCACCATCGGGGCAACTGCAGCGGAGGCGGCGCTGGTCGGCAACCCCTTGACCGCAGCGACGATCGAGGAGGCGGCGGCTCTTGCCAGTGAGGCCTCGAAGCCGAGAACGGACCATCGGGGCAGCGCGACGTTCAAGCGCCACATCGTGCACACCTTCGTGACCCGCTTGTTGACCCAGGTGAGCGAATCGGCAGAGAGGGCGGCCTGACATGACGAGCCTGTACGAAGAGCAACGAGTTGCCCCCGCGGCGGATGTTCCGGTCCGCCGCGTCACGATCACGGTGAACGGTGAGACGAGAGTGGCCGAGGTCGAGCCTCGGTTGCTGCTCGCTCACCTGCTGCGGCAGGGGTTTCGGCTGACGGGAACCCACACCGGGTGCGATACGACGAACTGCGGCGCCTGCACGGTTCTCGTGGATGGTCGGCCGATCAAGTCCTGCACGATGCTGGCCGTGCAGGCCGACGGGCGCGAGGTCACGACGGTCGAAGGTCTGGCGACCGCCAGCGAGCTCCACCCACTCCAAGAGGGTTTCAAGGACGAACACGGGCTGCAATGCGGGTTCTGCACGCCCGGCATGATGCTGGCTGCCAAGGGGCTCCTCGACGAGAACCCCGATCCGACCGAGGACGAGGTGCGCTGGGCACTGTCCGGCAACCTCTGCCGATGCACCGGCTACCAGAACATCGTGAAGTCAGTGCTCTGGGCCGCGGAAAAACTGCGGTCCCAGTCCGCTTAGCCGACCTGGACGAAGGGATCACACGTGTCGCAGGCACTGGACGAGATCAAGATCGGCGGGCTGGGAGCGAGCCGAAAGCGCGTCGAAGACAACCGCTTCATCCGAGGCAAGGGCAACTACTGCGACGACATCGTCCTGCCCGGCATGCTGCACATGGAAATCCTGCGCAGCCCGCTGGCACATGCCCGCATCAAGTCGATCGACGCCAGCAAAGCCTGGGAGATCCCCGGCGTCCGGATGGTGCTGACGGGCGAGATGATGGCGACCCGCAACCTCGCATGGATGCCGACACTCTCCTACGACACCCAAGCGGTGTTGGCCACGGACAAGGTTCGCTTCCAAGGCCAGGAGGTTGCGTGCGTCATCGCCGACGACCCCTACATCGCCAGGGACGGGTGCGAGGCGATCGACGTCCAGTACGAACCGTTGCCCGTCATCGTCAATCCGCTCCAAGCCGTCGCCGCCGACGCGCCGATCATCCGTGACGACAAGGAAAACCAGCACGACAACGTCATCTATGACTGGGAGGTCGGTGATAAGGAGGGCACCGACCGAGCCTTCGCCGAAGCCGACGTGATCTCGAAGCTGCAACTGCACTACCCGCGCTCGCACCCTTCCCCGATCGAGTGCTGCGCCTCCATCGCCGACTTCAACCGGGCCACCTCGAAGCTGACCGTGTACATGACCACCCAAGCCCCCCACATCATCAGGGCGGCCGTGGCGCTCGTGGCCGAACTGCCCGAGCACATGATTCGGATCGTCTCCCCCGACCTCGGCGGCGGCTTTGGGAACAAGGTCCCCGTCTATCCGGGCTATGTCTGCTCGATCCTCGCCTCCATCCTCCTCGAGCGGCCGGTCAAGTGGATCGAGGACAAGACGGGGAATCTCATCTCAACCGGTTTCGCCCGCGACGTCTACCTCACGGGAGAGATGGCGCTCCGAAAGGACGGCAAGATCCTCGGCGTGCGCGTGCACACCGACGCCGATCACGGAGCATTCTTCTCCGATGCCCAGCCCAGCAAGTTCAAGATCGGGCTCATGCACTCGACGTTCGCTTGTTACGACGTCCCCGTCGGCCACCTCACCGCACGTGGCACCTACAGCAACAAGGCCCCCGGTGGCGTCGCCTACCGCTGCTCGTTCCGGGTCACGGAGGCGATGTTCTTCCAGGAGCGCATGGTGCAAGCCGCCGCCGACGACCTCGGCATGGACCAGGCTGAGTTTCGTCGCATCAACTTCGTGCGTGACGACCAGTTCCCGCACCGGACGCCGTTCGGTTTCCTGCTCGACTCCGGCCAGTACGGCAAGTGCCTGTCGGTCGGTCTGGAGGCTGTCGGTTACGAGGACTTCCTCCGCCAGAAGGAGGCGGCCAAGTCGGAGGGTCGCCTGCTCGGAATCGGCATCTCCACGATGACCGAACCGCTCGGCGCCGGCAACAGTCGTGAGTACGACATCCTCGGGATCAAGATGTTCGACTCGGCCGAACTGCGCGTGCATATGACCGGCAAGGCGATCCTTCGGACCGGGGCAAAGACGCAGGGCCAGGGACACGAGACCACGTGGGCCCAGATCGTGGCCCATGAGCTCGGCATCCCCGCCGACGATGTCGTCGTGGAGGAAGGCGACACCGATACCGCCCCGTTCGGCATGGGCACCTACGCATCCCGGAGCACGCCGGTCGCAGGGGCGGCTGTAGCCATGGTGTCGCGCAAGATTCGGGCCAAGGCACGCAAGCTGGCCGCCCACCTGCTCGAGGTGTCGGAGGAAGACGTCGAGTGGGAGCTCGGCCGCTTCTATATCCGCAGTGCTCCCGATCGTGGCGTGACCATCCAGGAGTGCGCGATGGCCGCGTACAGCAACATGCCGGATGGCATGGAGCCGGGGCTCGAGAACAACGCCTACTACGACCCGCCCAACCTCACGTGGCCCTTCGCCTGCTACATCGTGACCGTGGAGGTCGATCCTGCTACCGGCGTGTGGGACGTGCTCAACGTTGTCGCCGTCGACGACTGCGGTGTCCGCATCAATCCGATGATCGTCGAGGGTCAGATCATGGGAGGCCTGACGGAGGCCTACGCCATGTCGAATATGCAGTTCATCACGTTTGACGCCGACGGGAACTGCGTGGGCTCCAACTACATGGACTATCTGCTGCCGACGGCATGGGAGACGCCCGGCTACGAGTTGCACGAGGTCGTCACCCCCTGCCCCCACCACCCGATCGGCGCCAAGGGCGTCGGCGAGTGTGCAGCGGTCGGCGGTCCTGCCGCCTTTGTCAACGCCGTGATGGATGCCATCAAGGACACCGGCGTCCGCAATGTCGACATGCCGTTGCTGGCGGACCGGGTCTGGGAAGCCATCCAGTTCGGGAAAGACGTGTCCGGCGCTCCTCCCGTTCGCACGGACGAATAGAGGCCCCTCATGGACGATCACGCCGACGAAGGGTGGGCCGTTCTCGAACGGGCGGCCGAGCTGAAACGGCAAGGCGAAGCATTCGCGCTCGCCACCGTCGTGTGGCGTCAGGCGCCGTCCTCGGGAAAGCAAGGCTCCCGCGCCATCATCACCGAATCCGGCGAGCTGCACGGCTGGATCGGCGGAGCCTGCGCCGAGCCCGCGGTGATGCGCCAGGCACGCGAGGTGATCGCCGAAGGCATCCCACGACTGCTGTTGCTCGGATCATCCGAGCAGTTCGGCGAAGCCATCCCCGAGGGCATCGCCCTCGTGCCGATCTCCTGCCAGAGCGAGGGTGCGCTCGAGGTCTACATCGAGCCCGTGCTCCCGACGCCTCACCTCGTCGTCGTCGGGCGGTCCCCGATGGTTCACACGCTCGTCAGCCTTGCCCAAGCGCTGGGCTGGCATGTGGACTTGGTCGAGGACACCGATCTCTCGGCCACGACGCTCGACGCCCGTTCCATGGTGGTGGTGGCCACCCAAGGACACGGCGACGAGGAGGCCGTCGCCCGGGCGGCGGCATCCGGACCCGCCTATCTCGGCCTCGTGGCCTCCCGGCGCCGCGGCGAAGCGGTCCTCGGCTACCTGGCCCAGCGCGGCGTGCCACCCGAGCAGCTCGGTCAGGTCCGCAGCCCGGCGGGCCTCGACCTCGGTAGGACCTCGCACCGCGAGGTGGCTGTGGCCATCCTCGCCGAGCTCGTGCAGCTACGGGCATCCGGGGCAATGGCCTCGGGCGCTGTGGCGCCGGCGGTGTCTGTCGGCATCGGCAACCCCGCCGTGCAGCTCGAGGCGATCGACCCGGTCTGCGGGATGACGACGACAGCCGGACCGTCTGCCTTCCGACTCGAGCACGACGCAGTCACGTACTACTTCTGCTGTAGCGCCTGCCGCCAGAGGTTCGAAGCGGAGCCGGCTGCCTACCTGACGAAAGGGGCGCCATGCTGATCAAGAGCGACTTCGAAGTAGCCGAGCCGGTCGAGCGAGTCTGGCGCTACTTCGACGACATCCCGGCCGTGGCGGCATGCCTGCCCGGGGCGGAGCTGACCGACAGCCTCGGCGACGATCGGTTCCAGGGCCGCGTGGCCGTACGGATGGGTCCGGTCAGGCTGCGCTTTGCCGGCATCGCCCACATTGCCGAGCGTGACGAACCCGCCAAGCGAATCGTCGTGCAGGCCAGCGGAGCCGACGAGAAGGGCCGGGGCCAGGCGGAGATGCTCGTCACGGCGACCCTCGAGCCGGCGGGGCGTGGCACGAAGGTGGCGGTGACCCAGGATTTGCAGCTGTCCGGTGCGGCGGCCCAGTACGGCAGGGGCATGATCGCTGACGTCACTGCCGTCCTCATGCGCGACTTTTCGGCGAACCTGCAGGACCGCATCGCCCGCGCGGACCGCGGTGAGGACGTGAGCGTGCAGTCGGCCAGTCCCGCCCAAGGCTTCACGGTCGCTCGTCGAGCCGTCATGATGGCGCTGACGAGGCTCTTCCGGCGTTTCTTCCTGCCCTACCGGCCCAACCCGACCTGAGGAGACGAACCATGATCTGGTGGTGGATCGGCAACGCCGTGCTGTTGCTCGTGGTCCTTCCCGTCGTCATCGCGCTGCTCAACCGCGTGCTCGCCGCCGTCGAGCGCATTCGGGGCGCAACCGACGACATCTTGACTGCCGGGGTCGCCCTCACCGGGAACCTCGATGGCGTGCCCGAAGCGCTCGCCACAACCGACGCCACCATCCAAGAGGTCGCAGTCGGCGCCGTTCGCTATGCCGGCTCGGTCGCTCGCCTCCTCGGCTGAGCAGAAAGGAACAGGGCAATGCCTGCAGTTGCTTGGGTCACCGTGGCCATCTCGACGCTGATCATCGGAGTCACCGCGGTTGGGCTACTTCGCGTCATCTGGCACTTGAAGACGGTGCGCGTGACGCTCGGGACCGTGATCGTCGGGGTGCGAGTCGTCGCTCACCAGACGAGAACCGTTCCTGAGGCGCTCACGTCAGTGAACGCCCACTTGAAGCCGGTCCGTGACTTCTGCGAGTCAGTCTGAGACGGCGGGAGGGAGCCGAAGATGTACGAGTTCGATTGCGGCAGCCCTGTCTGCCGCAGCCACTTCAGATCTCGAGACAAAGACGAGCTGATGAAACAAGTCACCGACCACGTCCGGACCGCCCACCGGATCGCTCCGACAGCTTCGATCTTGGGCTATCTCGAATCCACCGCCGTGACCGAAGTGTCACCGACCCGAGCGGAGGCATGAGTCGATGACCATACATGCGGTGCCGCTGCTGGCGGCGATCCCGACGGACTGGTTGGTGGGGTACTCGATCGGCTTTGTCGTCGTGGTCGCTGTCGTGGCGCTTGTCGCCCCAATCCTCGTGCTCGCCTACGAGATCGGCAAGGAGGCGCCCCTCATCAACGAGGCCCTTGAACAGGCGGTGGAGAACACCGCGCCCTTGGCCGAGCTCAGCACCACCATTGACCATGCGGAAGTCATCGTCGCCGGGCTCCACCGCGGACGCACCAGATTGGGAGGATGATCGATGTTGCTCGCGCTCACTTCGAACCAGCATCACCTCTGGTCCATCACGCTCATCGCCGGTCTCGTCATCCTCTTCGCAGTCGTCGCCCTCCTCAGCACCTTGATCGCCTTGGTCAAGATCATCGACCGCCGCGTCGTCGAGGTGCGCGACACCCTGAAAGCAGCTGCAGCCAATACCGAGAACACCGCGCTCATCGCCGAGACAGCCGATCGGGTCGACGCCGTGCTGGCTGAAGGCCTTCAGCATCACCTGTTCCTCGGAAGAGTGCTCGGAAAGGTGCGGACATGACGAATCTGGTCATCTTGTCGGTGCTCGAGGTTCTCGTCCTCATCGCCGGTTTGGCGTTCTACCTCTTCTGGGTCGGCTCGTTGCTGAGGAGAATTGCGGACAACCTCGAAGAGTGCGCGGAGATCGTACGCACGATCAACGGCCACGCCGAGGCGATCGCTCCGGGCGTGACGCACATCAACCAGACTGCCGGAGTCGTCGCCGGCGCTCTCCCGTTGCTGTACGGGATGGCCGAGGGCATCGTCGTCGGCGTCACGCCCGTTCCGGCCGAGCGGGAAGAGCGCCCGCCGGCGAGACCAGCCTCAGGACGGCGCCGGTCCCGCTTGCACGATGCGGTCGGGTACCGCGCCGGCAAGCACTCGGGACAACCAAGCAGCACCTGACACCCGAAGCCGGTCGCCCAGTAACCTCGAGCGTGCCGCGTCCTCTGTCGGCACCGATGCGCTACTCGGCCACCGACTCGTCGGGTCCACGGCCGGTGGTCAGCGGACCCGTCGTTGGCGCGGCGTATTCGCCGATCCACTCGTCCTTCCACGAACGATCGTATTGCTGGGAGTTGCAGCGCGGCTTGTAGATGGCCGTGAGCTCGCGGGCGATCTGCTCACGATGCGACCGCCCTCCGCCTGGCACTGCGTAGGTGCAGATGTACACCTTCCAACGGCTACCGGACCGCCGTACCCAGCATGCTGCCCGAGGATGTTTGAACGGGAAGCGCTCTTTTGACAGATCGTCGGAGTGATCCACATAGATGACGGCGTACCGCTCCGGCTTGGACTCCGGCTCGGGCTTGTACACGATTGCGTAGACCCCCGCCGTCGGAGTCGGCGTCCACCCGCCGAGCAGGCGCGGGCCTTCGAAGGGGTACCCCGCCAGCGACCCGAGTCTGATCATTCGTCGTCGACCGGGTCCTCGTCCTCGCTGACAGCCTCGACCCGCACGATCGGCCATTCCGGAAGCCCGGCGCGGGCGGCAGCCTGTACGAACTCTGCTGTCGCCCGTTCCACGGCCTCCTTACGGCTGGCGGCGACGACGACGAAGCGCGCTCCGTAACGGTTGGTGCCGATGCCGGAAGCGACTCCCGAGCTCATCGCCACGGCGTCGGCCAGCTCCACGATCTCGTCCCGGCCGAGCTCTCGGTCGCCCTCGGTCTCGAGCCCCACGCTCCATCTCACCGGCCGCTCCTAACTCAGACTCGGCAGCAACGTCGCGAACTCCTCCAGGCTGCTCAGGTCATGTCCCGACAGCACCAGATCGATGTGCGGGGCGGCCACCATCATCCCGACGGTGCTCGGCCGGAAAGCGAGGTTATCGCCCTTGTGTGGGTTCAACCAGACGACTCGATGACTGAGCCGGGAGAGCCGCTGCATGGCCGTCGAGAGGACGTCGGGGTCGCCCCGATCGAGGCCGTCGGAGCAGACCACGACGACACCACCGCGGCACAACCCCCGACGACCCCACTCGCTGACGAAGGCGTCCAGCGACTCGCCGATCCGGGTTCCGCCGTCCCAGTCGAACACTGACGCCGCCGCCAGTTCGAGCGCGTGGTCCAGCCGTCGATGGTCGAGCTCCCGCGTGATTCGCGTGAGCCGCGTCCCGAAGCAGAAGACCTCGACTTTCGATGCCGCCCGTTGGGCGGAATAGGCGAATTGCAGGAGATTGCGCGAGTAGTCCGCCATCGACCCGGAGACGTCGAGGATGAGGATCAGCGGTCGCATCCGGACTTTCCGCCGGCGCCAGAAGAGCTCGGCCGGCTCGCCGTGCATGCGCATCGACTCCCGCATGATCCGCCTCATGTCGGGGGAGCGGCCGGAGGGCGCCGACGAGGAGCGCCGCGTTCGCCGCTTCGGGGGCGTCAAACGGATCCGCGCCATGATCCGGCGCACTGCCGCCAGCTCTTCGGGCGTACAAGCGGCGAACGACTTGTGCCTGAGGGAGCCCGCATCCGACGCCATCAGGCCGAGCACCGTCTCCTCCTCGTGCCGGTCTCCGTCCGGGTCACTCGTGGCGGGAACTGTCAGCACGGACTGAGGCTCACCGCCGACGCCCGCCTTGATCATGAGCATCTCGGGGACCGGAGCGATGTCGCTGAGGAAGAACCTCCTGAATGCCTCGTCGTACGTGGCGATCTGGTCGTAGCGGCTGACCAACGTCGTACGGCCGGCCCAGTACAGATCCACGAGATCGCACGGATCGAGACCGGCCATTGCCGAGCAGTAGGTCAGTACGTCGCCGGATCCGACTGCCAGCCCGGCGGATCGCAGCTCATGAGCGAAGTTGACGAGAACGCCGGCGAACTGGTCGGTTTCAGGCACCGAAGGTGATCTCGTCCAGGTTCTCGCGCGCCAGATCGAGGTCGTCACGTTCCTTCACAACCGCTCCGAGCGTGTAGCCGGCCGCCTCGACATCGAGGTCCGTCGCCCCGAGCACGTCCAGACTGCGCACCCAGTCGATCGTCTCGGCGACTCCCGGAGGCTTCGCGAGATCCAGCTCACGCAGCCGATTGACGGCAGCGACGACTTTGCGCGTGAGTGCCTCGGACAAGCCAGGCTGGCGGAGGAGGACGATCTCGACTTCGCGCTCCGGGGTCGGGTATCCGATCCAGTGGTAGAGGCACCGCCGTTTGAGAGCGTCGTGAAGCTCGCGCGTCCGGTTGGAGGTGAGGATTACGATCGGGGTGCTCTCGGCCTTGATCGTGCCGATCTCTGGGATGCTGACCTGGAAGTCGGAGAGCACCTCGAGGAGGAATGCTTCGAACTCGTCGTCCGCACGGTCCACTTCGTCAATGAGCAGAACGGCTCGGTCGCCCGCACGGACCGCTTCGAGGAGCGGCCGCTCCAGCAGGAACCGCGGTCCGAAGAGTTGGTCCACCGCCCCCTCGTCGGCCGCCTGCCGCTCCGAGAGCGCACGGATTTGTAGCATTTGGCGGGCATAGTCCCACTCGTACAGCGCCTGGTTGGTGTCGATGCCTTCGTAACACTGCAACCGGATCAGGTTGCGTCCGAAGATCGAAGCGAGCGTCTTTGCCACCTCGGTCTTTCCGACTCCGACCTCGCCCTCCAGCAGGATCGGGCGTTGCAAGGAGAGCGAGACGAACAAAGCCGTCGCCAGCCCGCGATCAGCCAGATACCCGCCGTGCCTCAAGACCTCGGTGAGCTCGCCAACGGTGGCCGGGCAGTCCATCTCTCAGTCCCCCTGCCGTCGGCGTCGCCGAGCTAGCGAGCCTCTCCCGAACCAAGGACGAGGTCGCGGATGGTGGGAGCCTCCGAGCGGAGCTTGCCCTCTCGCCGGAGCGTGGCCTTCCAGGCGGATCGGACGTCGCCATCCTCGGCCATGCCCTCGAAGCCGACCGTCACCATCTTCTTGCAGATCTTCTGCGGGACACAGACCTCGTCGAGGTCCTCCCTGGACTGTCCCTGGCCTTCCCACACCTGGCGCAGAACCCCAAGGGTTTCGTCGGGTTGAGGGTTCATCTGCGGCCACCTTTCTGCCTGGCGTTGACAGCCTGGATTCTACAGCCCGTCCAGGCCCAGAGCTCCTGCACGAGGCTCCGTTGGGAGCTCAGTCGGGCTCGGGCTCGCCGAGATCGATCCCGAAGTGCTCCGTGAGCGCCACGACATGACGGTGAAGCTCGGCGATCTGCTCCGTATTGGCCCGTGTGGCGGCAGTGATGATGGTGTTCTGCTGGATGAGCTCGGTCTGGCGGTTGGCGACGTCCTCCCGGTGGTGGGCATCGGCTTCGCCGCCCGCCTTGTCGCGGTCGGCCTGACGCGTCTGGGCAAGCAGGATGAGCGGTGCGGCGTATGCAGCCTGAGTCGAGAAGAGGAGGTTGAGGAGGATGAACGGGTAGGGATCGAACGCCTTTGAGTGAAAGGCGTGATCGATGATGAACCCGTTGGCAACGATCCAGAGCGCCACCAGGACGGTCTGACCGAGGATGAATTTCGGCGTTCCGAAGAACCTGGCGAACCGTTCGGCCCACTGGCCGAACCGGTCCGTACCGAAAGCCGTCTCGTCAGTCACGTGCTGACGGCGGTGACGGAGAGGGTCGATGCCGTCACGCTTCATGCATCACCCTGGCCAGGCGAACGAAAGAAAGCGACCGCCGCGTGCAGGCCGGCGAAGCGACGACACAACTGTCTCCCGGCTTGCACGTATCGAGCGTAGTACGAGCGCTCGTGGCGTCACGGACTGGTGGCGTTCGCCTGGTCCGCCCACACTGTCATGGACGCGAGCTCTGGTCCGCCGAACGTCGTGACCATCGCCACATCGACTGCGTCTCGACCCCGACCGATGAGAGCTCGTCCGACCCGCCGCTGATTGTTCCTCGGGTCGAACGTCCACCACCGGCCGTCGAGGAAGACCTCCATCCACGCACAGAAGTCCATCGGCCCAGGTCCGGGGGAAACCCCGATGTCGGGCAGGTAGCCGAACACGTACCGGGCTGGGATGTTGAGGGCTCGGCACAGAGTGACAGCGAGGTGGGCGAAGTCACGGCAAACGCCGGCACGGCTGTTGAAGACGTCCACGGCGGTGACGAGCGGTGAGGTGTCGAGGTATCCGAACGTGATCTCGCTGTTCACCCAGTCAGAGATCGCCTGCACCCTCCTCCACCCCGGCACCGACGAGCCGAACAGGCTCCAGGCATCGTCGGCCAGCTCCTGGGTCGGACAGAAGCGGCTGGGGAGGGTGTAGACGAGGACCTCATCGGGCAGCTCAGCAGGGGGCACTTCGGCGGCGTCGAGGCGTTCGGGGTCCGGCCCGTCCGGGACTTCGAGCAGGGCGTCGTACCGCAGCGAGGAGACTCCCGCCGCGATCGTGGCCCGCCGGCACGAGTTCCCGAACCCGTCGAGATAGCGCGACGTCCCGATCCGCGGCTCGGTCACCCAGCGCTCGTCGAGCGCTCGAACTCCGCCGTCGAGCCTCGGCTCAACCTGGATCACGGCGTGCGTCGGCACTTCGGCTCTGTAGGCGAACTCACATCCCACTTGAATGCGCATGCTTCTCCCACGTGGCTTTCGGCAAAGGGTTGGCCGATCCTGACATACCCCCGTCGGGCCAAGAAAGCACTCGTGCTCGTGCCCGAGCGGAATTCACCCCCGTTCAACCCGCCTTCAACCGGTGCCCCGCATGATGACTCCAGCGCCCTCACCGAGGGATCGGACCGTCAAGGAGGATTCAAAAATGAAGCGAGTCATCGCAGCTCTGGTCGCAAGCGCGCTCATGGCAGTCGGGACCGGGGCCGCTTTCGCGGCCGCCAGCACGGGCGTGCCGGAGGTCGACGAGGCGAACGCCACCATCCAGCTCGCAGCGGCGAAGTTCATCCCGACAGGCTGTGCCGGCGAGGACGGCATCTCCTATGTGACCTACCGCGGTACCTGGAAGGGCGGAGAGACCGACACCACGCCCGGCTCCACCGACTACAACCTGACCGGCACGCTCACGATCAAAAACGTCGTCTGGACGATCAACCTCACGACCGACCGCGGGCTCTTGCGGGGCAAAGCGACCCTGACGGGCGACGGGGCGAAGGTCCCGACCTACGCCGGCGCTCTCACGCTCATCACCCAGGGCCTTCCCGCCGCCGGCGCCGTCGTACAGGCGAGGGGCTGGGAGAGCGCTGCCACCTACACCCAAGGCGTCGCCGATGGCGGCAGCCTGCTCGCCAACGTCGAGTTGGAGATCGGCGCTGGCTTCGCCGCCAACGGCCTGTTCGGCAACGCTTCCATGGGCATCAACGACATCTCCGTGGCCACCAACAACCAGGCCTGCTGAGCGCACGGCTCCTCGGCTGCAGCACAGGCCCCACGCCTCAGTGCCGAGGCGTGGGGCCTCTGCGCGCGCCGACCCGGTCGTCAAGGTTATGGGGCGCCGACTTTCGGGTCCCCAGGCGGGATCGACAAGACCTTGGTCACGCTCGAGCCCGTCGTCTGAATGCTCTGCACGCACGGCGGTGCGGCGGAGACAGAGCATGCCGGCAGAGCCCCGTTGTGGACGGTCTTGCCGGCCGAATCGACGAACGCCACGGTCGAGGAGAAACACGTCGTCCCGATGTGGTGGGGTTGGCTCGTCGTGTATTGCAGCGTCATGCTCAAGCTGCCGGTGAATCCGCTGTCCGTCACTGCGGCGGCGGGAGCAATGGCGGACTCGCATTTCGGGACCCTGAACGAACCGACGAACAAATTCAGCCCGGCAGCAGACGTGCCGGCGATGGGGCCGCTCGCCTGCAACAGCTGGACCGAACCTCCCGTGCTGAGCGAATCACTACAGCTCGTCGTACCGGTCGGGCAGACGAAGACGGCGAGGGTGCCGGAGGCACTGGCGCTGGCACCGGCGACATCGGTCTCCTTCACCGCCGGCAGGTAGGTCGACGGTCTCGCATAGGTGTGGGTGACCGTCGACGACGAGGTCGTCGCCGACGCGCCATCGCCGAACGTCCAGGCGTACGAGACGACCTTCGACGAGAAACCCGACGACTGGGCGACGAACGTCACTGTCAGCCTGTCCTGGGCGGGATTGATGGACAGAGATGCCCGCGGGCTCCCGCTGGCGCCGACCGCCTGGGCGCCGGCGGTCATGAGCCAGACCACGACCACCACAGCCGTCGCGCCACGTCCGATCCTGCGGAATCCGACTCGCATGCCTGCCTCCTCGTCCCGGCGGCTCCGGCAGATCCCAGCATGCCGGGCGGCAAATCACAAGGCCTTTGTGGCCAACCGGACGATATCTGCAGCCTTGAGACGCCCGCCGGCGCTGACAGCTCGGTCGAGCTCGCCGCCGAGATGGCTCCGTAACGACGCCAGCGCACCCTGGCGCAGGGCCGCCTCGATCGGCTCGGGCTGTTCGCCCAGCTCGACGAACATGGCCGAGGACGCTCCGATGAGGTTGGCGGCATCGACCGCTGTGCCCGTGTGTGCCCGGGTCACGCCGATTCCGAGCAAGGCATAGGCGACGAGCGACCTCTGGCCGGTCCGGCGAGCGCCGTGCAGTGCGGCGGCAAAGGCCGGCTCAGACGCCTCGAAGTCGTCGTCCAGGGTTGCCGCCAGCCCGACGCCATAGTCGAGAAACGGCGCCAGAGCCACGTCCCTGACGCCGCTGCAGATGGCGATCGCTTCGTTGAAGTACGCCCGAGCGGTTTGGTGGTTTCCCTGTTCGAGCTCCAAGATGGCCAGGTTGTTGAGCGTGCTCGCTTCACCCAAGCCGTCGCCCGCGCTCCCGCAATACTTGAGCGCCTCGGCATAGTCGGAGCGGGCACCGTCCGGGTCATCATGCTGGGTGGCGGCTGCTCGGACGTCGTAGGCGCGGGCGATGAGATGGTTCTCCGCGCTGGACAGTGCCTCGCTGACCGCCTCGGCCGCGAGCGCGACGGACGCTGCCCGATCGCCTCGGCGATCGGCGACCCAGGCCATGGTGCGCAAAGCGTCGGCGCACAGCGATGCCGAGCCGATCGCCCGGCCGATGCGGAGGGCCTCGTCGAGGCGCAGCTGGGCTCGCGCCGTGACGCCTCGACGGAAGAGGAGATAGCCGGCCGCCGTGAGGACGGCGCCTCGTGCCGGCGTGGGGTCGGCGGCACCCACGTGGTCAAGGGCGGCCTCGAGGAGGTCCATCTCGTCGCCGTACAGGCCGCGACTGTTCCAGAACTTGCTGACGGCAGCGCCGAATCGGAGGGCTTCGGACGGATCAGGGGCGCCGAGCAGCGTCCCGAACGCCAAGTGCAGGTTGTCGTCGTCGGGCTCGAGCCTGCGACGCCACTCCGTCTGGCCCGAGCCGGAAAAGTGCGGCGCCGCTGTTTCGGCCAGCTCGACGAAGTACCGCGCGTGTGCAGCCCGGGCGTCCTGCTCCTCGATGGACGAGAGCTTGGCGGCGGCATACTCGCGAACGGTTTCGAGCATCCGGTAACGGGCTGTGACACCCGTCGTGTCTGCTTGCAGCAAGCTCTTGTCGACGAGCGAGCCAACGACGTCGAAGACCGATGAGGGGCCGTCGAACACGACGACGGCTTCGGCTCCCGCCAGGTCGAACCCGCCGGCGAAGACGGCCAAGCGGCGCAGGGCGAAGCGCTCGGGCGCGTCCATGAGGTCATAGGACCAGTCGATCAGGGATCGCAGCGTCTGCTGGCGTGCCGGGGCCCCGCGTAAGCCGACCGTGAGCAGTTCGAAACGGTCGTTCAGTCGGCGCTCGATGTCGGTCACCGTCATGGTGCGCAGGCGCGCGGCGGCAAGCTCCAAAGCAAGCGGGATCCCGTCCAGGCGCGCACAGACGGCCACGACAGCGGTGCAGTTGTCGCGGCTCAGCGAGAACGTCGGCTGCTGGCTCTCGGCGCGCTCGACAAAGAGCCGCACCGATTCGAAGGCGAGCACTCGGTCAACGTCGTCCACCTCCACCGGGACCGACATCGACGGGACACGGAAGACAGCTTCGCCTGCAACGCCGAGCGGTGATCGGCTCGTGACGATCAGGCGGAGATCCGGGGCCGTCTTGATCAGCCGGAGCGCCAAGGCCGCAGCAGCGTCGAGGACTTGCTCGCAGTTGTCGAGGACGAGCAGGTTCGCACCCTCGGCGAGCCGTTGCGACACCGTTTCACTCAGGTCGATCCCGGCCTGTTCGACACAACCGACAATCGATGCGACCTCGGCGGCGATCCGGGAGGCGTCGTCGAGCGGGGCCAGGTCGCAGAACCAAACTCCGTCGTAGCTGGCCTCAGCCTCTCTGGCCATCCTCACGGCCAGGCGGGTTTTGCCGGTGCCGCCAGCACCGGTCAAGGTGACGAGGCCGCCGCGCGCCAGCAAGCCGGCGAGGTGCGCCTCCTCGTTCGGTCGCGACACGAAGCTGGTGAGCTCCGGCGGCAAGCTGGCGGGCGGGCGGGCGGGCGGGCGGCGATTCGGTGAGGCGGCACGCACGGACACGAGATCCTGTCGCAAGATCGCGCTCTCGAGAGCGACGAGCTCGCGGCTGGGGGCGATCCCGAGCTCCTCGCCGAGGAGCTCCCGCAAGCGCTGGTAGGCGCGGAGCGCGTCCGCCTGCCGCCCGCTCACATAGAGCGCCGAGATCAGCTTCGCCCAAAGTCCCTCACGAAGCGGGTGCTCGGCCACGGCGGCCTCTGCCTCTGCGACGACCTCTCCGGACTCACCGAGCGTCAGCCGAGCATCGAGCCAGGCTTCGAGGACGGCGGCGCGCAGCTCCTCCAAGCGAACGCACTCAGGCCCGCCCCAGGACGTGTCGGCGGCGTCGCCGAGTGCACGGCCACGCCAACGGTCGAGTCCTTGACGAAGGACGCTGGCGGCGTCGCGCGCCCGCCCGTCCCGGAGCAGATCCAGTCCGCGGGCAGCGTCCCCCTCGAACTGGGTGACGTCGACCTCATCGGGCGCCACGCGGAGCAAGTAGGCGCCGGCACTGTGCGACAACCGATCCGGCCCGATCGAGCGCCGAAGCAGCGAGATATGACTCTTCAAGGTGGAGTCGGCACTCGCCGGAGGCTCACCCTCCCAGAGGTCCTCCCGGAGGCGCTCCACCAGGACGGGCCGATTCGGGACGATCAGCAGCCGGACGAGGAGGCGCCGGCGCAAGGCTCCGTGGATCGGTATCTCACCACCCTCGCCAACCACCGCCGTCGGTCCGAGCAGACCGAACCAGAGTCGCGCCATGGTAACCGGCGTTGACGGTACCAGATGTCCCTTCAGAGTCACCGAAGTCGTACCGGCCGAGCTTCATGTGGACGTCAGCTTCGGGGCGGAAGATCCGTCGTGCGGGCCGACGTCCGAGGCCGCCTCGCCGGCCCACGATCATGAGGAGAGCAGTTCCGAATGTCACCTGAGACCGACAGCGCCGATGCGGGGGTCCGATCGCCGCGGGGTCGCTTCATCCGCCGCCGGCGGCGAATCCGGCCGCCCCGCAAGCATCCCTGGCGTCACCGGCTCGCAGTCGTGGCGGCGTCCTTGGTCGTCCTGGTCGGCCTGCTCGTGGGCGCCGGCTACGGCTACGTCGCCTACCGCAATCACCAGATTCACCACATTGTCGTCCGTAACCTGACGCCCGTGGCGACCAAGCCGGGACCCGCCGGCGGCCCCGAAGTTGGCGTGCAGACGTTCCTCATGATCGGTTCCACCTCCCGCTGCGCCCTGCCGACGCAGAATCCAGTGTTCGGCACGTGCGCCGGGGGCATCACGGGCGTGAACAGCGACGTGATCCTGCTGTTGCGGGCGGACCAGAACACGCACACGATCTCGGTCCTCTCCATCCCTCGAGACCTCGTTCTCGAGGGCGTCCGAGACGACGACCAGAGGTTCTACAAGATCGACGCTGCGCTGGCAGAGGGGCCGAGCCAGCTCGTGGCCGTCATCGAGCAGGACTTCGGCATCCCGATCAACCACTTCGTCGAGCTCAATTTCGACAGCTTTCAGGGCGTCGTCAAGGCGCTCGGTGGGATCAACATGTACTTCCCCTTCGCCGAGACCGACAGCTACTCGACCCTCGACATCAAGACTCCCGGCTGCCACCACCTGAATGGATTCGAAGCCCTCGCCGTCGTGCGGGCGCGCCATCTGAGCTATGACGACAACGGCACGTGGGACTATGACGGCAGCGGCGACCTCGGACGGATCATCCGTGTCCACGAGTTCCTCCGCGTTCTGGCTGCAGCCATGCAACAGCAGGGGCTGGACAACCCGCTGAGGGACAATGCGATCATCGGTGCCATCGCACCACAGCTCACCGTCGACTCGGGACTTTCCATCACCGACATGGTCAACTTGATCCTCGCCTTCCATGGCGTCAATCCGCTCACCGCCCCGGAAGCAACGCTCCCGAACATCGAAGACCACGACGACTACCTCTGGAACGGGATCGACTTCGGCTCCGTCGTACTGCCCGCTTACCCGCAGGATCAGCAAGCAATCGACGCATTCGAAGGCCTTTCGTCGCCTCCCGGAGCGAGACTGGCTCCAAAAGCCGTGTCCGTCTCTGTCGTCAGCGGCGCCGAAACCGACGACGACACCGTCGTAGCATCTCACCTGCGGTCACTCGGTTACCACGTTGTCGGCGAGAGCGTCTCGTCGCCGGTGGGCCCGATCTCACAAGCGATCGTCTACTACGCCCGCGGCCACCAGCTCGAGGCCGAGCGACTGCTGCAGTCGCTTCACGGCATCGTCTCGATGGCGGAGGGTCCGACCCAGGACGGTGCCGATGTCACGCTCGTGACGGGATCGAACTTCTCGGTGACGCCGCAGCATCACGCCGGCAGGCAATCCGGTGCAACCACGACAACGGTCCCGAACCCCTACCCGGTACTGGGTCCGCCGAGCGCCGCCGTCCAAGCACTGCCGTTCTATGACCCCCGCGCATGCCCAATCAGCTGAGCTGGGCGAGCAAGCAGCTGACTCCGAGCAGATACGGACGCAGCTCGCTCCCTGCAGTCGGCGTCGCAACCGCCCCCATCCCCGGCGGGCGTCACTGACGGCGCTGATAGTGTTTGATTCATCGAAATCAGCGAGCCTCGGCTGACTCTCGAAGCTTTGCGCGAGAGTGAAGCCCGACTCCAGGCGCTTCTCTCCTCGCTCGATGACCTCGTGTTCGAGCTGGATAGGAACGGCACCTATTTGGGTGTCTGGACCGCGCACGATGACCTGCTCGCTGCTCCGCGAGATGCCCTGCTCGGCCACACGGTTTGCGAGGCCTTAGGCGACGAGCTGGGGCTCCGCATGATCGGCATCATCGGCCACGTCCTCGCAACGGGCGTTCCCGAGATCTGCGACTTTCGTTTGGAGGTTCCTGCAGGGACACGATGGTTCGAAGGGCGCCTCGCGCCTATTGCAGGAACGGGCAGCTTTCGCGAACGGATCTGCCTGCTGGTTCGGGACGTCACGGCCCAGAAGCTCGTCGAGCAGACTCGCGATGAAGCCGAAGAGATGGTCCGCCACCAGGCGCTCCACGATGATCTCACCGGTCTTCCGAACCGCGTGAAGTTTCGCGATCGCCTCGAGCACGCCCTCGAGAGGAGCGTCCGCTCTCCATCGACCGTGGCGGTGCTGTCGTGTGGTTTGGACCACTTCCACAGTGTCAACGACTCCCTCGGCCACCTCGCAGGTGATGCGGTCCTGATCGAAGTAGCCGAACGACTGAGCCGGACTGTCCGTACCGAGGACACGCTCGCTCGCGTCGGTGGCGACAAGTTCCTCGTGTGTCGTGAGCAAGTTCTGGACCCTGTCGATGTGCGAGAGATGGCAAGTCGCATGCTGGCGGCACTGGCGGCCCCCGTCGTCGTCGCCGGCAACGAAGTCTTCGTCACGGCCAGCGTCGGCATCCGGACTGCCCTCAGCAGCGCGGACACCGCTGAAGACCTCATCCGGGACGCCGAAATCGCGATGCATCAAGCCAAGAGTCGCGGGCGGGACTGCGTCGCAGAGTTCAATGCGATCACGCGGGATCAGATCCAACAGCGCCTTCAGATCCAGTCCGATCTCCACCGTGCTCTCGAACGGCACGAGCTGAGGGTGTACTACCAGCCGATCCTGAATATAGAGACAGGAACCCTGGCAGGCTTTGAGGCGCTCGTCCGGTGGCAACACCCCGAGCGTGGCCTCATCATGCCGGCTGACTTCATTCCGGTTGCAGAAGAGAGTGGTCTCATCATTCCTCTCGGCTCCTGGGTGATGGAGCAATCCTGCAGGATGCTGAAGTCGCTGAACGTGGCGGGAACAAGCAGAATCACGATGGCGGTGAACATCTCTGCACGCCAAATCCAGGTGCCGGACTTTGTCGACACAATGGCAGACGTCCTGCGCCGCACCAATGTCGATCCCAACGACGTATGCCTCGAGATGACCGAGAGCGTGTTGATGGAAGATGCCGATGCGTCCGCCGTCTGCCTCGACAGCTTGAAGCGACTGGGCGTGCACGTCGCCATCGACGACTTCGGCACGGGCTACTCGAGTCTGAGCTACCTGCGCCATCTTCCGGTCGACTTCGTCAAGATCGATCGAAGCTTTGTGGCCCATCTCGGGACGGAATCAGAAGCGACTGCGATCGTGACCGCGGTCGTTCACCTGGCGAGGAGCCTCGGACTTGCGACCGTGGCAGAGGGCGTGGAAACCGTCGAGCAACTCGTCGCGCTCCAACTCCTTCGCTGTGATCTCGGCCAGGGGTACTACTGGAGCCGACCGATGCCTGGCCCCGATGTCGCGGCTTGGATCGGCTCGGCTCAAGTCGAACCGTCCCGCGTGCAAGCTCATGAGCAGCCCGTGGACGAGGCGGTGCCGGAGCGCTTTCGCGTCGTCGTGGCCGACGACGAGCCCACTCACCGGGCGATGGTTGCGCGAGTCCTCGAGACGAGCGGCCGCTTCGAAGTCGTCAGCCAAGTCGGTGATGGGCGCGAGGCGGCCGAGGTCGCCGGGCGCGACCATCCCGATCTTGTGGTCCTCGATCTGTCCATGCCCAGGATGGGGGGCCTCGAGGCACTGCCCAGAATCCTCGGGTCGTCGCCCAACACCAAGGTCGTGCTCTATTCAGGATCGGAAGGCCGCCGGGGAAGCGATCTGCCGGAAGGCGCTTCGGCCTTCCTCCGAAAGACGCTCAACCCGTCGGAGCTCATCGAGGAGTTGCTCTTGGTCATGGGAGGACGAAATTGACACCCTGCCGCCACGTGTCGCAGTCGGGCTGTTCCGGACGGCGGCCGGCGTCGCCGGCGACGCGGGTGAGTCGTGACTGAAGGTCCCTCCGCTTCCGATACGGAGAACTGGACCGAGCTTGGCGGAGACGCCCGGGTTCTCGACCTGCCTGACCCCGAACTGCGAGCTCAAGCGGAGCAGGCACGCCTGCTCGAGAGCGTCGGTCAGCTCGCCGGTGGCGTCGCACACGACTTCAACAACCTGCTTGGCGTCATCTTGAACTACGCCGCATTCGTGAACGACGCCGTCGCGAAGGCCGCAGAGGGCCCGGACGGCGAGCGATGGCTTCCGGTGCAGGACGATGTGCGCCACATCCAGCAAGCCGCAGAACGAGCGGCCGTCCTCACTCGCCAGCTCTTGACTTTTGCCCATCGAGACACTGGGCGGCCGGAGCTCCTGAGCCTCAACGAGTCCGTCAAGGAGCTCGAACCGCTGCTGGCAAGCACCGTCGGAGAACACGTGGACCTGTGCATCCGACTCGAGGACGAGCTGTGGCCGGTGTCGCTGGATCCCGACCAGCTCGAGGAGCTGTTGATCGCCCTCACCTCGAATGCCGGCCGAGCGACAGCGGCCGGCGGATCGGTCACCGTCGACACCCGCAACGAAACGGTCGA
Organism: Acidimicrobiales bacterium; assembly: GCA_049510975.1. Lineage (GTDB taxonomy): Bacteria > Actinomycetota > Acidimicrobiia > Acidimicrobiales > Bog-793 > JAKACA01. The sequence goes on along the minus strand of JBEKYM010000010.1, from coordinate 19,094 downwards.
CGAGTTGTACGCCTCGCGCCATCCGGTCACTCCTGGGAGATACGTGCGAGTACGGGTCAGCGATACCGGAGTCGGCATGGACACCGAAGTTCTCGACCGAGCGTTCAGTCCGTTCTTCACGACCAAGCCTGCCGGCGAGGGTCCCGGCTTGGGCCTTGCCGTGGTTCACGGGATCGTTCAGCAAGCCGGCGGCAATATCCACATCTACTCCGAGGTCGGCTTCGGGACAACGGTCAGCGTCCTGCTCCCGGCGGCGGAGCGGTCCGCATCGCCGGCCAGAGACACCCGTGACGGCGTCGAGGGTGGAGAGGTCATCTTGCTGGTCGACGACGAGGACGCCATGCGCGAGAGCGCCCGCCGGATACTCGAGTCGCGCGGATACAAAGTCCTGCCTGCGGCGTCCGCCTCCGAAGCAATCCGGCTCGCCAGCGAGCCGGCACAGCACATCGACCTGTTGCTGACCGACGTGATCATGCCGGAGTCGTATGGGCACGAACTGTCGGAGGTGATCCGCCAGGCCCGGCCCGGACTCTGCGTGCTCTACATGTCCGGGTACGCGCTCCAACTGCTCTCGTCGCGAGGCATCCTCGCTCCCGGCATCGAGCTCATCGAGAAGCCGTTCTCGGAGTCTGCGCTGCTGACCAAAGTGCGCAGGGTGCTCGACGCCTGATCGCAGCGGTCCGAGCTATCGTGGCCCTGCTCGAGCTGTGCCGGAACGGAGGTGCTCGATGCCGGACGTCGTCGGGACCAGGCTGACCGTCTACCTCACCGAGGACGATCGTGCAGGACGTCGGTGCCTCTACGAGGTCTTGCTGGAACGGGCACGTGAAGACGGGATGGCGGGGGCGAGCATCTGGCGAGGGATCGAGGGTTTCGGGGCGTCCGGCCGACTGCGAACGTCACGCTTCCCCGATGCCGCCAACGGCCTTCCTGTCGCCGTGGAAGTCATCGACCTGCCAGAACGCGTCGAGGCGTTCCTCGCCGTGGTACGTCTCCTGGCTCCCGGTTCGCTCGTGACCCGCGAGGCCGTTCAGATCCGGCGCCGCGACCCGGCCGTCGACGCGAGGGCGCCCTCGAGCTGATTCACCGACCTCCGCGACTAGGTCGTCCCTGTGGTCGTGGAGGACGTCGACGTCGAAGAGGTGCCGGCGAGCGTCGTCGAGGTGGTCGACGACGTGGGGGTCGTCGTGGTGGACGTCGAGGAGCGCGTCGAGCTCGTCTGCGGCACCGTCGTCGTGGTCGCCCGCGCTCGCGTCGTCGTTGTCGTCGACGAGGGCGGAGCCGGCGTCGTGGTCGCGCTCGCCGGCACGATGTACACGGGCACGTACATCGGACGAACGAGGATGTAGGCGGTGAGCGCGGCCACGAACACGGCGATGAGAATCCAGGTGGAGACTCGGACCCGCCTCGGCCCCTGGCCGTGGGCTCGTTCGCCGACTCGAGTCACGTGTCGGTCTCGACAAGCACGTTGGAAACGGTGATACCGGCATCGCGAAGGGCCATGGAGATCCGGCCGCGCAGCGTCCGGCTGACTTCGAACTGCTTGCCGGGCAGGGTCCGGGCCACGACGCGCACCTCGAATTGGTCGACGGAGATGGTCTCCACTCCCATGACCGACGGCTCGTCGAGCAGCAACGGCCGCAGGCCGGCGTCAGCGAAGGCAGCCTTGCCGACCTCGCGCAAGACCGCCGAGACGGCACTGAAGTCGGCGCTGGCAGGCAGTGGCACATCGATGACGGCACGCGCCCAGTCGCGGGAGAGGTTCGTCGCCATGAGAATCTGCCCATTCGGGACGAAGACCACGTCGCCGTTGATCGTTCGCAACCGCGTGATCCGCAGGGTGACCTCCTCCACGGTGCCAGTGACCATGGCGCTCGCCGACGAGGTATTGATCCGCACGATGTCTCCATAGCCGTACTGGCGTTCCGCCACAATGAGAAACCCGGCCAGGAGGTCCTGCACGACGGTCTGAGCCCCGAAGCCCAGAGCCACTCCGAGCACGGCGGCCGGGGCGACGAGACTGGCAAGCGGTACCCCGAGGCGCTGCAGCACGAGAACGGCGGTGATGAAGTACACCAGGGACAACAGGGCGCCCGTGAGGACGCCGGTCACGGCGTGGCGGTGCTTGGCCGCCTCCGACTTCACGAGGGCGTCGGTCCCGGGGATCCGAAGGTCGATGCGCGCCGTCAACCAACGGCTGACCCACGTCACCACCCGACCGACGAGGATCGCACCCGAGACGAGCATGACGATCTGAAGAGCGCTCGTACGTAACCACGTATCGAAATCTGCGAGCGAAGTGATCGAGGCCAGCACCAGCCCTTCATACTGACAGGCCGCCGAGCTTGCCGCCGCCTCGGAGCTTCGGCTTGGCGGCGCAGCCGATCCCCACAGACTGGCCCGGGTCCTCCGGCGCGGGCGCTCCGGTTATGGATCGTCCGCCGATATAAGATGACGCACGTGGCCAGGCCGAGACGACATGCCCAGCCTGAGCCCCCCGCCGCCGAACCGCTCAGCACGTTCGGCCGTTATGCCGGGCCGGCGACGCTGATCCTCTCGAGTCTTGCCGAGGGATCGAAGCACGGGTACGCCCTCACGAAGGACATCGAGTCGTTCGCCGGCGTCCACTTGGCGCCGGGAACCCTCTACGAGGCGCTCAGCCGTCTGGAGTCACAGGGCCTCATCGAGGCACTCGAGAGCCACGACCGGCGGCGCCCCTACCAGCTGACCGCCGTCGGCGCCTCGACGCTTCGCGCCCATCTCGACGCCCAGCGGCGGGTGGCGGACTTGGGACTCCGGAGGCTCTCCGGCAGCTGGGGGACGTCATGAGCGCTCCTGTCGAGGAATCGGCTCGCCGGCGCGCCGAGGCGTTGTTGCATTGGTACCCGCCGAGATGGCGGCAGCGCTACGGCGAGGAGCTCATCGAGCTGCTGGTCTCCGAGCTGTCGGAGCACCCGCAGACGCTGCGGTTGACGCTCAACCTGGCTTGGAGCGGATGCTTGGCGCGCTTGACCCGCTCAGGTCTGGACGCTTCCGGACGCGAGCCGGCCGAGCACGTCCGGCTCAACCTCGCCCGGGTGGGTTGTGCGCTGGCGGCGTTTCTCGTCTTCGCCTGCACGATGTGGTCGCAGCTCACCATCGGATGGCGCTGGTCGCGCCCGAACACGGCCGCTACGACCGCCGGAGTGCTCGTGACGTCGTTGTCCAGCGGTGGGTTTCTTGTTGTGGGCCCGGACCGGCGAACCGCTCAGGTGCGTGCACCCTCCAGGAGGTACATCGCTGCGCTGGCAGCGAGCTTGTGGTCCTTCTGCCATGGGGGCCCGAACGTCCGCCCGGCGGTCTGGACGCCGGCAAAGAGCGGTACGAGGCCGGGCGCGATCCGGAGCACGCTCAGGCCGGCCCGCGCGGCACCTTCGATCAGAGCCTGCTCGTACAAGTCACCCTCGGCCGCATGCAAGAGGGGGTGGGCGCCAAGGATGCGACCGAGCTCGGCCGGCAGGGAGCGATCGTTCGCCACGATGGCTGCGCCGGAGACCCGACATCCGGCACCGCTGACGCGACCTGTCAGCTCGCGCAGTCCGGCCTCGGCGCAGCGGGCGGCGACGACTTCTACCTGAGCGATGAGACGGGCCCCCTCCTCGAGGTCGAGGCCGGCCTCGGCGGCGGCGTGATACGGCTGGGAGGGCAAGCCTTCTTCGAGAAGCCCGACGCGCTGGCGGGCCAAGAGGCGGGGCGCCGTTGGTGAGCCGGCGACGGCGACCATGACGGCCCAACCAGAGTGTGACCGACAGCCGATGGCAGCTGGAGTCACGGTCACCCGGCGACTCTAGATCCGCCCAGGACGGTCTCCGAGCACCAAAACGCGGCGGCCGTCAGCCGCCGCCGGCCAGCCAGGCGTACCGCACGCCGACGGCGATCACGAGCAGGCCGAGCAGCCGGCGGATCGTCACCTCGGGAAGCCGCGGCTGCAGGCGCGCTCCGACGTAGCCGCCGGCGAGGCCGCCCGCACCGAGAGCGAAGCCGATTGTCCAGTCGGGTGCCACCGATCCCGCGTGTTGCACGGAGAGAACCAGGAACGTGACCACGCCGGCGATCGAGGTCACGAGCGTGGAGGTGAGCGTCGCCGGTGCCACTTCGGAGGCGGGGCGTCCGGATCGGACGAGCACGGGGGCGAGAATGGAGCCACCGCCGATCCCGTAGATACCTCCGATGCACCCGACCGCCGCCGCCATGACGACGAGCAGAGCGGGCGACAACCGCATCGGTCCGGACTCCCCGGCCGAACCGTGTACCGAAAGTGACCGGAACCCGCCGAGTTTCGTCGCTCTGTGCACACGGTTCGCCGGCGATGTCGATCCGTTCTCGGGCGCGGTGGCCACCGAGCGGTAGCGGCGAACGAGGAGCGATCCCCCGAGGGGCAGCATCACGAGGGCGATCACGAGCTCGAACGGTCGGGCACCGGGGAGGAGCTCCACGCGGATGACCGAGCCGGCGACGACGCCGGGCAGTGTTCCGAGGACGAGCACGCCGGTGAGGGCGCCGCCGGTCTGGCCCTGGCGCCGGTAGCGGTAGATGGCCCCGGGCGTAGCGATGACGTTGTAGAGCAGGTTGGTCGGGGTGACCGCTGGGCTCGGCGTCCCCAGAACGGTCACCTGGAACGGCAGCAGCAGCACGGCGCCGGACACCCCGGCCGGGCTCGCCAACATCGAGATCGTGAAGGAGGCCAGCAGAGCGGCCGTATAGAGCCAGCCGGCAGCAAGCACCGGCGGAACGGTATCAGTGACGACGCAGGAAAGCGTCCATTGCCATAGAGACAGTGGGAATAGCCAACAGGCGGCCGCATTGAGAGGAAGATCCTGCGTCTCGCACACCGAGGGTCGCTGATCCACCCGTGAGCGATGATCTCGAGGCGTCGCTCTCGTCTACACAGGGACTACTGACTGCTGCGGGGCCTCGCCACTACTGTCTGGCTCCAGACGGGCGGGTGCTCGAGCAGAGACTTGGAGAGGGGCGCAGATGAGCGGTGTGCGAGTTCTGGTCGGCACTCGAAAGGGCGCTTTCGTCCTGACATCGGATGGCAAGCGGGCATCGTGGGACGTGAGCGGCCCGCATTTCGGGGGCTGGGAGATCTATCACGTGACGGGATCGCCGGCCGATCCGAACCGCCTGTTCGCCTCACAGTCCACGAGCTGGTTCGGGCAGCTCATTCAACGATCGGACGATGGTGGGACGACCTGGCAGCCCGTCGGAAACCAGTTTCAGTACGAGGGCGTGCCCGGGACCCACCAGTGGTACGACGGCACGCCGCATCCGTGGGAGTTCGCCCGCGTCTGGCACCTCGAACCGTCGCTCACCGATCCCGAGACCGTGTTCGCCGGAGTGGAGGATGCCGCCTTGTTCCGCTCGACCGACGGCGGGCAGAGCTGGCACGAGCTGCCGGGGCTCCGCGAGCACGGCTCCGGCCCGAACTGGCAGCCGGGAGCCGGCGGCATGTGCCTGCACACGATCATCCTCGATCCGAGGGACGCCGAGCGGATGTTCGTGGCCATCTCGGCCGCCGGAGTGTTCCGCAGCGACGACGCCGGCGGGAGCTGGCGCCCGGCGAACCGTGGGCTGCACTCCGAAGGCATCCCGGACGAGGACGCCGAGGTGGGTCATTGCGTCCACCATCTCGCCATGCACCCGTCCCAGCCCGAAGTCCTCTACATGCAAAAGCACTGGGACGTGATGCGCAGTGCCGACGCCGGCGAGTCGTGGGACGAGGTGAGCGGCGACCTGCCTTCCGACTTCGGTTTTGCCATCGACGTGCATGCGCACGAGCCGGAGACCGTCTATGTCGTCCCGATCAAGAGCGACTCCGAGCACTTCCCGCCGGACGGAAAGCTGCGTGTGTACCGGAGCCGCACGGGAGGCAACGAGTGGGAGCCGCTCACGACGGGCTTGCCACAGAGCAACTGCTACGTCAACGTGCTCCGCGATGCCATGGCCGTTGACTCCCTCGACTCGTGTGGCGTCTACTTCGGGACGACCGGCGGTCAGGTCTATGTCTCCGCGGATGCCGGCGACAGCTGGGCACCCATCGTCCGCGACCTGCCTGCGGTGCTGTCGGTCGAGGTGCAGACGTTGTCATGATCCGCGTCGTGCTCCCCGCGCACCTGCGGACGCTCGCCAACGTCGCCCGTGAGGTGGAGCTCGAGGTGATCGGCCCGGCGACGCAGCAGTCGCTCATCGACGCCCTGGAGTCTCGCTACCCGATGTTGCAGGGCACGGTTCGCGACTCGGTCACGCTCAAGCGCCGGGCATTTGTGCGCTTTTTCGCCTGCGAAGAGGACCTCTCTCACGAGCCGGCGGATGCGCCGCTTCCCGAGGCGGTCACGACCGGATCTGAGCCGTTCATCATCCTCGGAGCGATGGCAGGCGGCTGACACCGCCGGCAGCAGAGGCTGTCCGGAGGCGGGACGCGGGAACGCGGACCACCGAAGTGGTCCGCGTTCCCGGGTTGGGTGTCGATGTGGTCGTCAGCAGCTGCTGGCGCCGAAGCACCTCACTTCGTTGGACAGGGTGTCCTGGTAGGGCGAGTACATGGCGTCCGGCTGCGAGCTGTACTTGTAGTCGTTGTGCCCGTTGATGTAGCCGGGACCGGAGTCGCTCCAGTCGATGTTCCAGGCGCCGCCGCTCGAGCCGCCAGTGAGCGGGCTTCCGATGCCGATGGGAGGCTGCCCGTCGCCGCCGATGCTCGTGTCGGTCACTGCGGTGGCGGCGATGTCCTCGATCATCGACTCGCCGTTGTAGGGCGAGGCCGCCGGGTACCCGAAGGTGACGAACTGCTCTTCGGACGAGTAGTTCCAGGCGAAACCGTCCCAACCAACGGCTTGGCCGAGGGTGTCGTGGGGCTTCTTGGTGCTCGTGTCCACCAACATGGCGCCCTCGTCTTCGCTGAAGTCGCCGTTGTCGAGCCAGGCAGCCGTCGTCTCGAGGTCGTAGGCCACGAACTCACCGAACGGGTCGAACTTGCTCGATGCCCCGTTGTAGCCGGGGATGAAGACTGCAGAGGAGTCCCACTGGTTGCCGCCTTCGGTGTTGGCGACACAGTGTCCCGCCGTCCAGACCTCGTTCTCGTCGCTCGATCCGTTGACGCCGGCGACCGAGGTTCCCGAGCAGACGTAGTCCGTGCCGTTGTTGACGAAGAAGATGGCGCCGTTGAGCTGCCAGGGGTACTTCTTGTAGTCCCCGGTCGGAACCGTGAAGCTGTCGTAGGGGTACGGGTAACTGAAGTCTTCCGGCTTCACGCCCGATCGGGCGTTGTGCACGGCGACCGAGGCCGACATGCCTGCCGGAAGGCTGCCGGCAACAGCGCCGGCTTTGCCGTCAGGCTTTGCCAGCGCCGGCGAGGCTGTCACGGGCGCGTGATCCACGAGGGTGTTCACGACCGTTGCAGACCGCATGCGGGCGGGCGTCCAGTAGGAAAGGGTGGCCTCGGCCGAACCCTCGATCAGGCGGTGGTTGGCGACTGCCGGTGGGGCGTGATGGGTGGAGGCGGATGCCCCCGCTGCCGTTCCGGTCAAGGCCATGGCGGTCATCCCCGCCACCGAGACGACCGACACGGCGATCTTCATTGGTGCTTTCATTGGAATCCCCTTCGTGGTTGGCGAGACTCGTGCGGGTACGTTGCTCACCGGACTCCGCCGACTGCGCGTATCAGTGAGGCGCCTGCATCTCGCGTGGTTGTCGACTTGACGACCACAAATGAGAGACCGCCGCGGCCGCCCTGATACAGAAGATGCCGGCCGGTGCTGCCGGGGCGAGGGCTGACTCAGCGCGGACGTTTCCCGGCGCCGGTTCAGACGGCCTTATCCGCCGTTGCGATCGCCTTCGACGACGGCGCGGATCCGGCGGACGCCGGCGCTCGACGACTCTTCTTTCAGGATGCGGAAGCGCCCGAGCACGCCAGTGCTCTCGACATGGGGGCCGCCGCAGATCTCCTTGCTGTACCACTCGCTCGCCGGGTCGCCGGCCGTGTACACCTTCACCGTCTCGCCGTACTTGTCGCCGAATGCGCCAAGGGCGCCCTCGGCGAACGCCTGGGCTGGCGCCATCTCGCGAAAGCCCATGGGCCAGTCGCGCCTGATCGCCTCGTTGACGATGCGCTCCACCTGCTCGAGCTCGCTCGGCGCCATCTTGGTCGGATGCGAGAAGTCGAACCGAAGCCGCTCGGAGGTCACGTTGCTGCCGCGCTGCACGACGTGGTCTCCAAGGACTTGCCGTAGCGCTTGATAGAGCAGGTGTGTGGCGGTGTGCAGCTCCGTCGTGGCGGCGGACTGGTCCGCCAGGCCCCCTTTGAACAGGCCCTGAGCACTGGTGCGGGACCGTTCGCGCTGTGCCGCCATCAGCTCGTCGTAACGCCGCCGCCAGGCGTCGTCGACGGGCATGCCCGACGAGACGGCTTCCTCGAGGCTGAGCTCTGGTGGGAAGCCGTAGGTGTCGAAAAGCGTGAAGACGGCCTCGCCGGTGAGACGGGCGCCGGCGACCTTCGGGAACTCGCGCACTCCCCGCGAGAGCGTGCGGCGGAAGAGCGACTCCTCTCGCTGCAGCACGTCGGTGATCTCCTCGGCTCGCTGACCGAGCTCGGGGTAGGCCTCGGCGTACACGGCCACCACCGGATCGACCAGAGGCCCGAGCACGTCGTCGGAGATGCCGAGGATGTGACCCTGGCGAAGCGCCCGGCGGGCGAAACGGCGCATGACGTAGCCCTGAGCCGTATTCGTCGGTACGACACCGTTGGCAGCCAGGAACACAACGGCACGGGCATGATCGGCGATGATTCGCAGCGGCACCTGGCGATCCTCGTAGGCAACGCCGGCGAGGGAGCGAACCCGCTCGACGAGCGGCCAGAGAACATCGATGCGAAAGACGTCAGGCGAATCGAGCCGTGCCATCGCCAGACGCTCGAGTCCGCCGCCGAAGTCGACGTTGCGTTGCGGAAGCTGCTCGAAACCCTCCGCCGTACGTCGGTACTGCATGAACACGGAGTTGCCGATCTCGATGTAGCGACCACAGTCACAGTGCGGATGGCAGTGAGCGCCGAAAGCCGGGTCGTGGGGGACTTGGTCGAACAGGAAGAACACTTCCGAGTCGGGCCCACCCGGCTCGCCCACCGGCATCGTCTCCGGCGACGGTGCCCGACTCCACCAGCAGTTGCTCTCGTCGTAGAAACTGATACGCGCTCCCCCACCACCGACGGCGGCGGCTTGGGCGGACGTGCCGAGCTCGACCGTCGTCGGTGCGATCCCCACTGCCTCGAACAGCCCTGCCCAAATGGCGGCGGACTCGTTGTCACGAGGTATGCCCCAGCGCTCGGCACCCGAGAAGACCGTGACGAAGAGCCGGGCCGGGTCCAGGCCGAGCGGCCCGGTCAGGAACTGGAAGAACCACCCGAGCTGCTCGGACTTGAAGTAGTCGCCGAGGCTCCAGTTGCCGAGCATCTCGAAAAAAGTCGTGTGGCGCGTGTCGCCGACTTGGTCGATGTCCTCGGCGCGAAAGCACGGCTGTGAGTCGACGAGCCGATCGCCGGCCGGATGCGGCGCACCGAGGAGGTAGGGCAGGAGCGCCTGCATCCCCGAACCCGTGAACAATGTCGTCGGGTCCTCTTGGGGAACAAGTCCCGCAGGCGGAATGAGGGCGTGGCCGCGCTCGGTGAAGTGAGCCAGGTAGGCACGACGGATCGCCCCGGTTCCCTGTTGTGCCATCGGCTCAGGTTAATGAGCCTCGGGCGGCGGTGACCGAATGGGCAAGAATCACAGCCATGAACACCGAGGTGTACGAGCGGGAGCTCCTCCGTCTGCAGACCGAGCTCGTCAAGATGCAGGAATGGGTGCGCCAGGAACGGCGACGAGTCGTCGTGATCTTCGAAGGCCGGGACGCCGCCGGGAAGGGCGGCATCATCAAACGGGTGACCGAGTACCTGAACCCGCGCTGGTGCCGCGTTGCCGCGCTGCCGGCTCCGACCGAGCGTGAGGCGACACAGTGGTACTTCCAGCGCTACGTCGAGCACCTTCCCGCCGGCGGTGAGATCGTGCTGTACGACCGGAGCTGGTACAACCGTGCGGGCGTCGAGCGAGTGATGGGGTTCTGCACTGCTGAGGACGTGGAACGCTTCTTCCATCAATGCCCGGCATTCGAGCGCATGCTGATCGACGACGGCATCATCCTCGTCAAGTACTGGTTCTCGGTCTCTGACGAGGAGCAGGAGAAGCGGTTCAAGGCGCGCCTCAAGGATCCGCTGCGTCGTTGGAAGCTGAGCGACATGGACCTCGAAGGGCGCAACCGCTCGGTCGAGTACTCGAAGGCGAAGGACGAGATGTTCGCCCACTGCGACACGCCCGACTCACCCTGGTGGGACGTCGAGGCGGACGACAAGCAGCGGGCGCGTCTGAATTGCATGGCTCACCTCCTGTCGATCGTGCCGTACGAGCCCCGCAAGATCCCGAAGCCGAAGTGGATTCCGAGGTCCCAGCCGAAGGACTACAAGCGGCCGCCCCGCGATCGCTACCGCTACGTGCCCGACCATGCCGCCTCGCTCATGGCCACGGACCGATTGCCTTCGAAGGGGGCTTAGTCTCGTGAATCTGGCGAGTCAACGAAAGGAAGACACCGATGCCGCTCACCGGCGCCTACGAGCCAAGCCCTGCGAAGTGGGTGCGCGACCAAGTCGAGGCCTATGAGGCGTCCGGCGGGGAACGGGCCAACACGCTTCGCGACACCGGACTGCCGGTCATCGTCGTCACCACGCGCGGTCGCCACAGCGGCAAGCTGCGGAAATCGCCCCTCATGCGAGTGGAGCACGGCGGCGAGTATGCCCTCGTCGCCTCGAAGGGCGGAGCGCCGGAGCACCCCACCTGGTACCACAACCTCGTCGCGGATCCGCTCGCCGTGACGGTCCAAGACGGTCCCGAGCCCTTCGACGCCCAGGTGCGCGAGCTGAGCGGTCCGGAGCGCGACGAATGGTGGGAGCGAGCGGTGGCGGCCTACCCGCCCTATGCCGAATACCAGGAGCGGACTGACCGCCGGATACCGGTGATGTTGGCAAGCAGGCGGTAGCAGAACCGCCGCTGCTCGTCGTCGATTCGGTCCCCAAGCGATTGACGTCGAGCGCGACGGACTCCTCCGTCCCCGAACCGCCCGGTGCAATGCGATGTCGTCAGCCGGCCGTGCGGCGTCCCCGGGCGGTGTCGCGGCGGTCGCCCTGCCGCCGATCGACCAGCCCTTCACGCGCCGCGATGGCCACCGCCTCCAGCTTCGAGTGGGCGCCGAGCTTTACGAGAACGTTCTGCACATGGTTCCTGATCGTATTGAGACTCAGGTGGAGCAAGCCGGCGATGTCCTTGTTGCCGGCGCCCGACGACATGAGCTGGAGCACCTCGTGCTCGCGGACGGTGAGGTCGGAGCCGAGGTTGCGATGGTCCTTGCGCAGCCGAGGAAGCAGCGCCGCCAACGCAGCCGGCGAGAGGTATGCCTCCCCGGAGTTGACGAGATGGACGGCCGCCACGAGCTCCCAGATTGCATTGTCCTTCGTGAGAAAGCCCGCGCAGCCCGCCTCTATGGCGTCGGTGAGAATTCGCTCGTCCGTCATGCCGGTGAGAATGAGCACCCGGGTCGCCGGGCTCACGTCTCGGATAGCGAGCGCCGCTTCCACACCGTCCCCGTCGGGCAGGCGGTAGTCGACGATGGCGACGTCGGGTTGGAACTGCTGAGCTGCCTCCACAGCGGCTGCGCAAGTTCCAGATTGACCCACGACGACGATGTCACCCTCCTCGTTCAGGACACGCGACACGCTCTCGGCGAACAGGTGGTGGTCATCGATGACGAGCACCCGAATCGGCGTTCCGGCGGATGCTTCGCCGACCTCGGACGTGGTCATGTCGAGCCCCCGCTCGCGCTCCAGGCCGAACCGCCAACCACCTGCTCACAACCTGCTCTCACCGAGGTCGCCCGACACCTGAAAGAGCGGCCGGTCGAGCATCGGCGCCACGAGCAATCCCTCGGCGCCAACAATGGGTCATTCGGGATCGACATCTACGAGGCCAGCCGCATGGGCGTACTGGACGAGCTCGGCCCGGGTCGGACCGCCGAGCTTTTGCAGTATGCGACTGCGATGGGTCTCCACCGTACGCAAGCTCGCGCCCACCATCCGGGCGATCTCGGCGTTGGTGTGACCGAGGGCGAGCAGCCCGAGCACCCGCTCCTCCTTTGCCGAGAGCCGAATGGACGTGTCGACCGGACTGTTCCACCGCGCCAGCTCGACCCCCAGCGACGGCTGCAGATACGGTTCACCGCGAGCCACGGCACGGATGCCCGCGATCAGCTCGTCCGCATTCGCCGTCTTGAGCAGGTAGCCGTCAGCCCCGGCCGCAAGCACCGCCTGAATCTTGGCCGGCACGCTCACGAGCGTGAGGACGAGGATGGCGCTCTCGGGCTTGACCTCGCGAAGCTGCCGAATGACATCGGACGGCTTGGTGTCGGGCAACTCGATCTCGGTGACGATGACGTCGGCCTCAACTGCGGGATCCTCGATATCGGCCACTTTGGCGCCCTGAGCGACGACTCGCACGTCCGGCTGGGCGCTTAAGAGGAGGACGAGCGCCTGACGCAGCATGGTTCGGCTATCGAGGAGTGCGACGGCTATGGCTGCGGACAGTTCGCTTGAAGGCCCGGGGCTCTCGAACTCGTCGTCGAGAACACTCGGAGCGCTCTCCTCTTGGAATGCGGAGATAGTTGTCACTTCCTTACTTATTTGTTCAACCGGAACCGGCCCATCGGCTGTCAAAACGATGGGTACGACCGGCACCGTGGAGCGGCATCTGAGCTTGTCCGCCGCTGTTGTGCGCAACAATGCGTTGCGAATTGCGGGGTTGCCGCATCACGTGACGAGACACCGATGTCACCTTCGTCGAGCAGCGATGACGGTTCATCCCTGACTCGAACGGAGTGTATACGGCGTTCGATTCGCACTGTTCAGCGCACCGCTGGAGCACCCAGTCGGTCCGAGCGCAATCGGGCATGACGGCACCGCCAATCCCAAGACGCGACCCGAAGCAGCGACCCACCTTCACGACCATGCGCTCTTACCCACAAGTGTCACGTCGGCGAGTCCAAGAGCCGTCTTATGAGCAACAGGGTACCACTGTCTCCCACCGGTAGGACAAGGCCAGTGAGGAGGTCTGCCGGCTCGGACACGGAGTAGCCCGCCGTGGGGATCGCTCCGCCATTGTCTCGGCCAATCGAGCAGATCGGGACTTTCGGCCCTAATCACGGCCGCCCGCCAGCCTCAGTATGTGCAAAGACGCACAATACGCAGGGAACAGGCTCAGTCGAACCATGCGATGGCCAACTGGGCCGCCCGGAGAGGGGTGCCCATGAGGCGCACCGGCATCATTCTGAGTATCTGCGGCGCCCTTGTACTTGCCGGGGCGCTCGCATGGAGCACGCTGGCCGTTCCTCGGCTCGTCAAGTTTCCGCTCAACACGGACACGACGTTGCACTACAGCGGCCACTTCGTCACCTACGTGAACGCCAAGACGGGCGCCGCGCTTCCAACGCCGACGTCGGCACCACTCATGGTCGATCGCACGATCAAGGCGGTGCCGTCGGCGAGCAGCTCGAGCGTCGCCATCGTCGACGAGAACATCGTCCTTCACTACTCCGGATCCACGGTCAAAGAAGACAACGTCTATGCAGTGAACCGGCGCTCGATGTGCAACGTGCCGAACGCTCATGCCTGCACGTTTGCACCGGGCAACCCGTACCCTGCCGCTGGTAGTTACTACGTCACGCTCCCGATGAATATCAAGCCGGGTGTGACGCAGTTGGACATCTGGAAGCCGGAGACGGGCACGACGTATCCACTCGTCCCAATTCGGACTGGCTCGGAGCCGTCGAGCCTCGACGGGCTCCATGTCGTCTGGTTCTCGGGCACCCTGCCCATGACGCCGGTGGCGTCGTACGAGCGCACGGCCCTTGCGGCCCGCGGCCTGCCGATGTCACTGACTCCCGCACAGGTCGAGGCCCAGATGACCGCTCGGGGAATCTCGGTATCGGCCCTCTCGGCGGCGCTCACGCCGGTGCTCTCACCGACTGAGCTGAGCGAGGTCGCCGCCGTCCTGCGCACGCCCGTCCCGCTGCACTACTACGCCTTCGGCTCCGGCCTGGTGGCCGCTGAGACGAGGACGGGTGCCATCATCTCGCTCACCAACGTCATTGACGGCATCGCAGTTGCCCCGTCGACGACAGGGCTGGACACCCTCATCACCGTCCTCAGCCATCACAGCTCGGTGAAGGGCGTGCCGGCAGCGCTGACCGCCCTGCGCAGCATGGCGGCCGCACCACCGCAGCGCGTCTACGAGTTGCAATACACCCAGACGCCCGCCTCGGTCGCCACGATGGTGAACACCGCCAAGTCGCAGCTTCGCCAGATCTCCATCGTGACCGACGACGTGCCGATCGCTCTCGTCGTGATCGGCCTGCTGTTGATCATCGCCGGCGTGGCCCGCAGGCTCCGCCGTCGCACACCGCCCGCGAGCTCGCAGGTCGTCTCGGGCACTCAGCCCGCAACAGAGTTCGACGCCGTGAGCGCCCACCGGCACGTGGCATGACCACGAAACTCGACCGAAGCGACCGTCACCCGAGGAAGGGAGAGGCGTCATGAAGGAGCTCGTCGGAGGGCAGCTGCTCCTCTCGGCCTGGGACCGTTGGGCATCGACAGTGGCGTTCCACGACGGTGACTACCACGCCGACTTCAGCCACCACGCCGACCGCGTGCTGCGCCTGACCAGCGCGATGCACGACGAGCTCGGTCTCAGCCGCGGGGACCCATTCGCCGTCCTTGCCGTCAACAGTCACCAGTACTTGGAGCTCTACCACGCAGCCTTCCTCGGGGCAGGCATCATCAACCCGCTCAATCTGCGCCTTGCCCCCCGCGAGCTCCAGACCATCCTCGCCGACTCAGAGGCCGAAGTGATCTTTGTCGACGAGTTCTTCGCCGATCACCTGCTGCGCGCCCTCGCCCCGGTGCGAAGGGAGCTGCCGCTGCGCAAGATCGTGCTCATCGGAGACGGCGAGCACGAGTGCGACCTGGCGTACGCCGACTTGCTGGAGCTCGGACACCCTGTCGTCCCGGAGGAGCCGGACGAGAGCGATCCGGTTGTCCTCATGTACACCGGCGGCACGACGGGGCTGCCCAAGGGTGCCCTCCTCGACCAGCGGGCGGAGCTCCTGAACCTGTACCACATCGCCATGACCGTCGACCTCGAGCCCGGCCGCGTCTACCTCCACCAGATCCCGATGTTCCACGCCGCATCGATGGGCGGGATCCTCGGTATCCCTGCGATCGGCGGCATCTCGGTGTTCCAACCGCTGTTCGAGCCGGAAGCGGTCATGCAGCTGACCGAGCAGTACCAAGTCGACTGGACGACTGTCGTGCCGACGATGCTGGCCATGATGCTCGACCACCCGCAGTTCAGGCCGGAGCGCTTCGCCTCGATGCGCGACCTCGTGTACGGCGCCTCGCCGATGCCGACAGGCCTGCTCGAGCGGGTGCGAGCGTTGCTCCCCGGCGTCGCCCTCTGGCAGGGCTATGGCATGACCGAATGCTCGTCGGTGCTGACGATGTTGACCGACAGCGACCACCGGGTGGGCGGCAAGCGGCTCAGCTCGGCCGGCCGGCCGGTGCTCGGGGTCCAGCTCACGATCCAGGACCGGGGCGGCAATGCCCTCGGACCGAACGAGGAAGGTGAGGTGTGCGCCCGCGCCGGCAACTTCTTCCGCGAGTACTGGCACCGTCCGAAGGAGACCGAGGTCGCCGTGCACGACGGCTGGTACCACACGGGCGATGTCGGGCACCTCGACGAGGAGGGTTTCTTGTACCTCGTGGACCGCTCGAACGACATGATCGTCACTGGTGGCGAGAACGTCTACTCCATCGAAGTCGAGAATGCCCTCAGCACTCACCCGGCCGTCGCCGAAGTTGCTGTCATCGGAGTACCTCACCCCACCTGGGGGGAGCAGGTGTGCGCCATCGTCGTCCTCCACCCGGGTGCCGTCGTCACGGCCGAGGAGCTGCAGGACCACGCTCGGACGTCGATCGCCGGCTACAAAGTCCCGAAGGCCATCGAGTTCCGCACCGAGCCCATCCCGCTCTCCGGCGCCCTCAAGCCGCTCAAGCGCGAGCTTCGTGAGCAGTACCTCGACCGGCTCAGCCCGGAACCCGTCGCCATCTGAAGCGCGAGCCCTCAGTAAGAGCTGACTCGACGAAGCCGGATCATGTCGGGCGGGAGGAGCCCTTCGATGACCACGGCGGCGGCGTACCCGGGCTCGAGTTCGAGATCTCGGACGGACCAGGACCCGGCTGCCGCCGGAAACTCCGGGAGGGGCCGCAGCAGGCCGATCATCTCGCCGGTGACGTCGATGGCATCGAGTGGCATCGTGAGACCGACACCGACCGCCTTAACGAACGCCTCCTTGCGCGCCCACAGCCGAAAGAAACCCTCCCGCCTCTCGACACCCTCGAGCCGCCCGAGCACGCTCTGCTCCGGAGGCGAGAACACCCTGCGCTCGACGACCGCTTGATCGTCGGTCCGATGCGCCTCCACGTCGACGCCAACGTCTCGGTGAGCAGCCAAGGCGACGACCGCCACGTCGCCTGACCGCGAGAGGCTGAAGGCAAGGCTGGAGCCGAGCTGGTCCGCCAACCATGGCTTCCCGTGGGCGTCCACCGCATAGCTGATTGCCTCGGGGCGGACGCCAAGGCGATCGGCCAGCAGGCGGCGCAGCCACCGCCGGCTTGCCACGAACCGCCGGCGATCTCGCTCGAAGCGAAAGCTCGCCGCCCGGGCTGCCTCCTCGGACGACAGGCCCGAGACGTCGTCGTTGTCTGAGTCGCCGAGATCCATCCGCAGGCTCCAGACCTCGACTGCTGTGGCTGGGAGTCCTGGGGCCGCGAACTCGGGTGCTGCGAACGCGGTGGCGTCTCGCTCTACTGGCTGAACACGGTCGTTCGCGAGCGGGCGGGGTGGGCGACCTCCGGTCACGAAACCCGGTCTGCTTGCGCAGCAACTGCCTGCGCGATGCTCGCAGAGAGAATCTCGCCGATGGTCACGGCGTGGGTCGCCCGGAAGAGCGAGTTGTGGTCCCCCGGAAGGCGGTGAACGTGGAGCGGTCCGCCATGCAACGCGGCCCAGCCTGCCGTTGCGCCGAGGGACTGGATGGTCCGGTCCGTGAGGAAGAGCTCCAGCGGCACCTGGTTGCCGGCAAGCTCATGAGCGATCAAGGCCCGGTTGGCGCCCTCGGAGTCGTAGATGCCACCAGGAGACAGTCCCAAGCGGAGGCGTGCTGTTCCCACTCGGTACCAGACGTAGCGCGCCAGCGCTCGGCCGCGCCGAGGCCCGTGCGTCTTCAGGCGAAGCGCTCGCGACGCCAGCGAGTCCTTCCGCGGGACGGGGGTGTCCACGAGACCGAGCCAGGCGACGGACTCCCCCATGGCCGCCAGCCGACCCGCCACCTCGTAGGCCACGATGCCACCGAGCGACCAGCCCGAAAGGAAGTAGGGGCCGTTGGGTTGAAGAGCCCGAACCTGTTCGAGCGTCGAGCTGATGACGTCCGCGATCGGGCCTTCCAGCCGCCGTCCGATGTGGCTCGCGACGAGGGGAACGACATCGATCTCCTGGACCAGCGAGCCGTCACCATGCCTGAGCGCAAAGACGCTGGCTTCATGGGGGAAGACGGCGAACAGCCGCGGAGCCGGGTAGGTCGATCTCGCATCGGCATCGCGGGCGGCCAGCGCTCGGCTCTTGGAGTCCGGAAGGGCCTTGATGGCGCTCACCATGCCTCGGACGGTCGCTCCGCGTTCGAACAGTGTGACGAGCGGCAGGGGCAGCCCGAGAGCTCGCTCCATCTCGGCGACGAGCCGCACGGCCAGCAGCGAGTGCCCGCCGAGCTCGAAGAAGTCGTCGTCGACACCGAGGTGCTCCACCGAGAGGACCTCGCTCCAGATCGCCAGCAGCTGGTTCTCGAGCGGAGTGAGCGAGAGGTCGGGCGCGGTGGCCGAACCGGTTCCGGCCGCCAGCCCAGCCGCTGGCGGGGGCGGCAGCCGGCGCTGGTCGAGCTTGCCGTTTGGCGTCCTTGGAAGCTCCCCCAGCTCGACGAAGGCGGCCGGGACCATGTAGCCCGGAAGACTCAGCCGCAGCCGCCGTCGCAGCTCCGAAGGCGACGGCATGGCTCCGTCCGGCACGACGTAGGCGACGAGGCGGGCGTCCACCGATTCGATCTCACCGAGCTCGATGCGGTAGCCGCGGAGTTTCACCTGTCCGTCCAGGCGGCCAAGGTGCTGGATCCGGCCGTCGGGCAGCTGACGCACGAGGTCGCCGGTGCGGTACATGCGGTGGCCCGGATGGAACGGGTCGTCCAAGAACCGCTCGGCCGTCTCCTCCGGCCGGTTGAGGTACCCGCGGGCGACACCGGCACCGGAGATGTAGAGCTCGCCCGGCACCCCGACCGGCATTGGGGCCCCGGCGCGGTCGAGGACGTACATCTTGACGTTGGCGATCGGGTGTCCGATCGTGATGCGCGTGCCCGGCACCACCTGGTCGAGCGAGGTCGTCACGCTCGCCTCCGTGGGACCGTAGACGTTCCACAGCTCGGCCGAACGGCTCGAGATCGCCTCGGCCAGGCCGGCGCTGAGCGCCTCGCCGGCGGCGACGGCGACGAGGCCAGGCGTTCCCGTCCAACCTGCCTCGATGAGGAGCTGCCACGTCGTCGGGGTGGCAGTGAGCGACGTCACTCCCGCCCCTTCGAGGATCCGGGCAAGACGGGCGCCGTCGGCGGTCGCCGCCGCCGGGGCGATGACGACGCGGGCTCCGACCGCCAGCGGCAGCCACAGGTCCGACGTGGCGGCGTCGAAACCGAAGCTGGCGACGTCGAGCTCCGTGTCGGCAGCGGTCATGCCGGGTTCGCGAGCCAGCGCCAGGAGCATGTTGACGACGCCGGAGTGCTGTACCTGAACACCTTTCGGTGTGCCGGAGGAACCAGAGGTGTAGAGCACATAG
>JBEKYM010000009.1:0-117538 GCA_049510975.1 Acidimicrobiales bacterium | reverse complement strand
GCTCGCCGTAGTCCCCGAACGGACGGTCCCGCTCGCGGACCGCCTCTCGCCAGCCCACCTCTTGGGCTCTGGCGACGAAAGCCAGGCCTTCCTCGGTGTGGCGGGCCACGCCGTCGAAGACGAACCCGAGCAGCCGGCTCGTGTCCGGCTGGTACTGCTGCCGGGCGACGTCGTTGAGCATCCACTTCATCATCTGCAGTTGGTTGAGCGGGAGCAAGGCCATGCGCCGCGCGAGCGCCTCGGCGCGCTCGGCCAGTTCAGCGTCGGGAACGCACTCGAGGATCATCCCGACCTCCGCCGCCTCCGCCCCAGTGAGCTCGTCACCAGTGAAGAGGTAGCGCTTGGCCCGTTCGAGCCCCAGCCGCGCCACCCACAACCACGGCGCCTCCGGCACACCCCAGACACGAGCGGGCGGGTAACCGAACCGGGCAGACTCCCCCGCCACGATGAGGTCGCAGTTGAGGACCATGTCGGTGCCGCCGGCGATGCACCAGCCCTGGACAGCGGCCAGCGTCGGCTTGGAGATCGAGTGCAGCTTGGCGAACGTGTTGCCGAACGTGCTGATCATCCTCACGTCGGCGACGCTGTCCCAGGCTCGTGCGGGCGCGGGACCCGCGCTGCCGGGCGACGCCGTCGACCAGTCGAGGCCAAAGCCGGCGCAGAATGCACGGCCTTCAGCCCGCAAGAGCACGACCTTGACGCCATTGTCGGCATCGGCGGCGTCAAGGGCTGCCCCGAGCTCGTCCCGCAACAGCACCGTGATGGTGTTGTACTCCTCGGTCCGGCACAAGACGAGATGGCGAACGGGACCGTGATCCTCGATGCGGAGGGCTCTGTCGATGGTCCGTTTCTCCTCGTGCAGCAAAGCAGCCGCAACAGCGCTGGGCGGCTTGGCACCGACCCCTTCGCAAACCTAGTGGTCCGCGGAGGGAACAGCATGATGGACTCCGAGCGGCCCACGCCGCGACGAGACTCACGACCGCCGGCCTGTCGCACTGGCAGAAGCGACACGTGCTGGGATGGGCCTATGTCGGGACACGACCCAGCGGCCCTCACGGCCTTACTCTCGCAAGCCGGGTTCGTCGCTGCGGACGACGAGGCTGCCGAGCTGCTCGCTCACGCGGGCGGCGACGTCGACCTGCTGGCCACATCGGTCGATCGTCGGCTCACGGGAGAGCCGCTCGCGTGGATCATCGGCAGCGCCGAGTTCTGCGGTCTGACGATCCGGGTCGATCCCGGCGTCTACGTTCCGCGCTGGCAGAGCGAGCCGCTGGCACTTCGCGCCGTCGCACGCTTGCCGGCCGATGGGACGGCGATCGATCTGTGCACCGGCAGCGGGGCGATCGCAAAGACCTTGGCTGCGCATCGCCCGGCGGCACGGGTGCTGGCATCCGACCTCGACGAGCGTGCGGTCGCCTGCGCCATCTCCAACGGCGTGCAGGCGTTCCACGGAGACCTCTTCTCGCCGCTGCCGAACGGCCTCGCCGGCGCCGTCGACGTCGTCGTCGCCGTGGTTCCCTACGTACCGACAGGGGCACTGGGGCTACTCCCGCGCGACACCTTGGACTTCGAGTCGTCCCTCTCCTATGACGGCGGCCTCGAGGGTACCGACCTGCTCCGGCGCGTCGTGGTCGAGAGCCGCAGGTTCCTCCGTGGCGGCGGCACCCTGCTGCTCGAACTTGGTGGCGAACAAGAGTCGACGGTCCGCGCCGAGCTCGCCGACGCGGGCTATTCGGACCTCGACGTGTGGGCCGACGAGGACGGGGACGTGCGGGGCATCGAGGCGACGTGGCCGCAAGGCCCAGGACACCGTTGAGCATCGAGGCGGCCCGCGAAACCCACCCCTTCTCCCCCACCCGCCGGCGAACCGCGCCGGCGAACTGCGCCGGCGAACCGCGCCACCCTCGTGGCAGTGCACGCAGGATCGCCCGGCAACGGGTTAGATCTGCGGGCCAGCCGGCGGCAGCGCCGCCACTCCGTCGATCTCGACGAGCTGGTGGGTGTAGCCCAGGGCGGCAACGCCGAGGAGCGTGCTCGGCGGCCGGTGAGGTGCCAGGCGAGCTTCGAGAACGTTCCAGACCGCCACCAGATCGGCTTGGTCGCCGACGACGTAGATGGTCGTGCGCACGAGATGCTCGGCGCCGGCCCCATGGTCGCCGAGCACGAGCAAGAGGTTGTCGAAGGCGGCGTTGGCCTGTGCCGCCAGGTTGTCGCGACCGACCACGACGCCCTCGGAGTCGAGCGGGCAGGCGCCGGCCGTGAAGATGACCGATTGGGCCGAGACGACGGAGGCATAGTCGTAGGGAACCCCGCTGTAGAGAGGTCCCGGTGTGGCGTCCGTTGCGGCGATCATCCAGCGAGTCTGCCAGCTCTGCGGCGCCGGACCGAAGCCGTGGGCTGTCTGAGCCGTCTGAGTCAACGACGAAACGGCTCGCGGTTCGAGGCAGGATACGAAGCAGAACAGGAGGCACCATCACCGTGACCGAACTGACCATCGAGATGCTGACGACGTCCTGGTACCCGCTGGATGTGCGGTTGTCGCCGGACGGCCGCCGGGCAGCCTGGGTGGCAGCGCCGTACGGAACCGAGGGCGAGCACGAGGAGAGCGCGATCTGGGTGGCGGCCGTCGGCAGCAGCGGTCTCGGCCGGCGCTGGACTTTCGGCGGGAAGGACACGACGCCGCGGTGGTCGCCGGACGGGACGATGTTGGCGTTTCTCTCCGACCGGGCAAAGCGGGGCACGGCCGGCCTCTACGTCATGCCCAGCGACGGCGGGGAGGCCGAGCCGCGGCTCGTACGGGAGCGCGCCATCTCGGCCTTCGCCTGGTCGCCAGACGGCCACAAGCTCGCCTTCTCAGCCCCCGACGAGCCCGACGAACAGGACAAGCGGCGGGAGCGCGACCGCGACGACGCCGATGTCTTCGGAGAGCGCTGGCAGGCTCATCGACTCTGGAGCCTCGAGCTCGCCTCCGGCGAGGTCACCCCGTTCGACTACGGCGATGGCCACGTCGTCGCCTTCGACTGGTCACCGGACGGCAGCACGCTCGCCGTGCTCGTCAGACCGACACCCGAGCTCGATACCGCCATCGACGGGCGGATCTGTCTCGTCAGCGCAGCCGCCCGCGACGAGCCGCAGCGGGTGTGCGTGGCGCCGGGGGCCGACGAAGTGTGTTTTGCGGCCGGCGGCCACCGGCTCGTCTTCGTCGCCTATCACGAGCGGAACTGGGTGTCGGCGGGGACGGTCTGGTCGGTCCCGGCGACAGCAGACAGCAGGCCGGCGGTGATCGGCCCGACACCGGACGAGGCCGCTTGTGCGGTCGAGGTCCACACCGTCCCGGGCGAGAACCGAGTCATCATCCGCCTCGCTGAGGGCCTCGAGACCCGCTTGGAGTGGTGTCACCCGGAGACCGGCGAGCGCGAGGTGTTGTGGGAAGCCGACGGCGATGTCGCCTGTTTCGACGTCGCACCAGGTCCGATCCTTGCAACTGCCCAGAGCGCCGGGCGAGGACCCCGAGAAGTCTGGATCGGGACGACGTCGAGCCTTCAGCCGGTCTCCGATCACCACAGCGTCCTGAAGGCCGTCGACCTCGGCATCGCCGAGGACTTCAGCTTCACCAGCCCCGATGGCTGGCAGCTCGACGGGATCGTGATCCGGCCGCCGGCCGCCGGTGCCGGGCCGTGGCCGACCATCGTGCTCCCGCACGGAGGGCCGTACGGGCGCTCCGGCCGGGAACCGCACCTCGGGCCCCTCGATTGGGGACAGTGGCTGGCATCGGGCGGCTACGCCGTCCTGATGCCCAACTACCGCGGCGGCCTCGGTCGGGGTCAGGCCTTCGCCGCCTCGGTTCGGGGCGACATGGGGGGCGCCGAGTGGCGAGACGTCCTCGCCGCCGTCGATGCCGCCGTCGAGGGCGGCATCGCAGACCCGGAGCGGTTGGGGATCGGTGGTTGGAGCCAGGGGGGTTTCTTGAGCGCTTGGGCGGTCACCCAGACCGACCGATTCAAGGCCGCCGTCGTCGGTGCCGGCGTCACCGACTGGAGCATGCTCTCGCTCACGAGCGACGTGCCGTCCTTCGAGGCATCGCTGGCCGGCGGCATCCCGTGGCTGGAGAAGTCCCGCCGCCACGGTGACGCTCGGTCGCCGCTCGTGCACGCCGAGGCGATCACCACTCCCGTGCTCATCCTCCATGGCGCCGGCGACGAGCGGGTGCCGGTGACCCAGGGCACCGGACTCCACCGAGCGCTCCGCGGCAGAGACGTCCCCGTCGAGCTCGTCACCTATCCACGCGAGCCTCATGGCGTGCGCGAGCGAGCTCATCAAGCCGACATCCTCCGGCGGGTGCGAGCCTGGTACGACCGCTGGCTCGGCCCCGACGCCTGAGCCTCAGGAAGCGGACTCCTCGGCGTTCAATCGTTCCATCAGGTGGTGCTCGGCGGCACGATCGCCGGGACCGCCGCGCTCGAGGAGCCGCTCGGCCACTGCGAGGCGGTGCTCGGCATCGACGTTGCCGCCGTATTTGAACTTGGCTCGGACCTCGGCGACGGCGATGCGCAGCCCTCGGATCGTCCGGAGCTTGGTGCCGTGCTCGATCGGGTCGACCTGGCCTTCGTCGATCGGAAGCGAGCCCAGCTGCCGCCGGAGGATGGCGGCGATCTCCTCGGGATCGTTCACGACGACGGCGGTCCCGCACAGCTGCACGGCGGCGTAGTACGTCGTCGGGATGCCATAGGCGGGATCCTCGTCGCCTACGGCTTTCCAGGAGGCCGGGATGAACGCCCAGTCGCCCGCCACGCTCATGACGACGCGAGGGTTCTCGGCGAGCGCCTCCCAGATCGGGTTCGGGCGGGCGAGATGCATGAGGATCGTGTCGACACCCTCGTCGTCCACGAGGGCGAATTGAGTCGGCACCACAACCGGGTACTCACGCTCGCTCCCGGCGGCGATCAAGTGACCGAAACCCTGCGCGTGCACGAAACCCCGCCATTCCGCTTCGTCACGAGCTGCGTCCCAACGATGGATGAGCATGTGTCGGCCTTCCTCGTTCGTGCTTCGACAGCCGGCAATCTAGGTCGGCACTAGCTTGGCGTCACCGGACCCCTGCACCACGACCTGCCATGCACGACGCTCCCGCCTCCCCCGCCGCCGGCTCGACCGCCTTCGCACCCGCTGTCCGGCGAGTGATCCAAGCCTTGCAAGCGGGCGACGTCGTGACCTACGGCGAGGTCGCCCGCGAGGCCGGCTTCACCGGAGCCGCCCGCGCCGTGGGAACCCTGCTCGCCCGGGGAGGGTCCGATCTGCCGTGGTGGCGGATCGTCACCTCGACGGGACGCCTCGTGCCAGGACACGAGGTCGAGCACGCCCGGCGCCTGCGCGACGAAGGCGTCGATATCGCAGGCGAGCCTCCTCGGGTCCGGCGCGCCCGCCGGCACGCCGGCGACGGCGGGTTGCGGCCGGCAGTCAGGCGGCCGCGCGGTGAGGTGTCGACCTGATCCCGAGCAGGCGATCGACGAGCGGGGCGATGGCGTCGGCGAGGACCTCGCTGCCGGCGATGTTGAGATGCACGCCGTCGAGCCTCACGGGGGTGAGCACGCCGTCGATCCACAGGCTGCCGGCGTACCCGCCGCTCTTCGAGTTGAGGACGACGCCCGGGTTGTAGAACTCCACGCCCGGGTGGCGGGCTGCCTGCTGCGCGTCGATCTCGTCGAGCACCTGCATGGCGGAGTTCAGGGAGGGGTCGGAGGGGTCGTCCATCGCCGGCTCGCCGATCCAGAGGACCTTGCAGCCTTCGTTGAGCAGGCCTTGCATGGCCTCGCCGACGGTCTTGGCATAGGCGGCGTCCCACAAGCGGCTTCCCGGCGCCCGATAGGCCCCGTCCACGAGGATCTCCTGGTCGTCGTTGGCGCTCCCCATCCAGATGACGAGCTTCGGCTGGCGTTCGGCCGCTTCGGCGACGAGGTGCCGCGGCCAATTGAAGAAGTCCGGGCGGACCATGCCGGTACCCACCTGGTACTCGGCGAGGGTGCGGGTCGTTGTCGAGTTCTCGTGGTACGCCCACCAGGCCCACTCGGGGCCGGCCACCGTCGAGTCACCGGCGAAGTAAATGGGCGGGCCGGGGGGAACCGCCGGCAGCGGCCCGATGCGGCCGGACGGCAGCCCGTGGTCGATCACGTCATGGCCGAGCGCCACGAGCTGGCTCGTGTCAAGGGCGGAGAAGTCGCCCGGGTACTGCCACAACAGCCAGTACGAGGTCGAGCCCTCCGTGAAATAGAGATAGCGGTTGTTGGCGATGATGGCCTGGCTGCCGAGGCCGCTCACCGTCTCCAGCGTGGAGACGTACTGCGTGGCGGTGTTGAAGGACGTATGCGGTTCGACCGCCAGGGCGAGAAACGAATTCTTCCCCACGAGCCACTGGCAATACGGGTACGTCGGCGTGGCGGGCCCGACCGGGCCTCCGAACTGCTTGCCGATCTGGGCTCGACTGAGGAGCTTGCACGCCATCCGCGTCGCCTGGTTGCCGAAGGAACCGTCGGTGAGGCGAGGGCGCCGCGGTCGGGTCGGTGCGGTCGTGGACGTCGAGCTCGACGATGTCGTCGAGCCGGCGCCGGTGCTGGAGGCAGCGCACGCGGCCGATGACTCCCCCGGCTGGCAGTGACGGCCGGCATCGCCAGTGGCGGTGTCGGAGACCGCAAGGACGATTCCGCCGGCGAGCACGACGATCAGGAAGGCGAGACAGAGCGCGACGACGCGAGAACTTCGGAGCACGATGGAACCGACGCTAGGCGCGGTCGTGTCCTTGCGACCAAATCGGTGTCACCCTCCTGTCAAAGCCCTTCAGAAGACCGGCAGCGTGCTCCGTCGTTCGCATATGGTCGCGAGATCGCCCACCGCCCCCCTGCCACCTCGTCCTCGCCGCTGCGCAACCGTCCGCGGCGCCTGGCCGCCCTTGTTCTGGCTCTTTGCCTGCTCGGAGCGGCCGTCGCCGTCGCCGTCTTCGGTCGGCACAACGACAACAAGGCGTCGACGCAGGGCTCCACGACCTCGACGACGGCGCACCCGTCGAGCTCCTCCAGCTCGAGTACCTCCTCGACCGTCCCGCCCGCGAAGGCGACGGTGACCATCTCGGCAGTGGGCGACACCATGCTCGGCGACACGCCCGTGTTCCCCCCCGATCCTGCCACCTACTTCGACGCCGTCAAGTCCGAGCTGGACTCCGGGGCCAACATCGTCTTCGGCAACCTCGAAGGGACGCTCACGACGTCCTCCACGAGCAAGTGCGGCTCGGGCGGCCCGGCCGAGGAGTGCTACGCCTTCCGCGACCCTCCGAGCTTCGTGCAGTACTACAAGGACGCCGGTTTCACGATCCTCAACGACGCCAACAACCATTCCGAGGACTTCGGACCGGCCGGGCAGGCACAGACCGTGCAGACCATCCATGCCGCCGGACTCGCCCAGGCCGGCCTCCCCGGTGAGATCACCGTCGTGAAGGCCAATGGGGTGAAGGTGGCGTTCTGCGACTTCGCGCCGTACAGCTACGACGCCAACCTCCTGGATCTGCCGGCAGCTCACAGCCTCATCGAGAAGGCCCGTACGGAGGCGAACTTCGTCGTCGTCTACATGCACGCCGGCGCCGAAGGCTCCGATGCCGACATCGTCACGGGACAGGAGGAGTACTACTTGGGCGAGGACCGGGGCAACGCCGAGGCGTTCGCCCACATGGCGATCGACTCCGGCGCCAGCCTCGTGATCGCCAGCGGGCCGCACGTGCTCCGCGGCATGCAGTTCTACAAGGGCCACCTCATCGCCTACAGCCTCGGCGACTTCGCCAATTACGAGGACTTCTCCATCGCCGGCAACCTCGACATCAGCGTCATCCTGCACGTGACGCTGTCGGCGACGGGCCGGTTCGAGAGCGCTCGCATCTACCCGATCGAGTTCATCGGCGCCGGCCAGCCCGTCCCCGGCGGTGGTGCCATCTCCTTCGTCAGCCAGCTGTCGGCCCAGAACTTCGGCGCCAGCGCCGCCCATTTCTCCGCCACCGGCGTCATCACCGCTCCGTAGGCCGCTGCGTGAGGGCGATCGGGACCCTTCGCCCCGCCGCAGCCGATCGAGCCAAGAAACCCCTCAGCTGGCCAGTGCCACCAACTTCGCCATGTCCTCCTCGATGCCGCGGCAGAGCACGTCGATGTCCGGCGCAGCGTCGTAGTCGCCCGTGACGCCGAAGGTGACGTTGCCGTCGTAGGAGAAGATGGCGATGCCGATGCGGATCTGGCCCGCGAGCGGGACGTAGGGGTAGGCCGCCAGCATGCGCCGTCCGAGGACGTACAACGGCAGTTGCGGCCCGGGCACGTTCGTCGTGACGGTGTTGATGTTGCGCTGGGCGGTCTTGGTGGCGATGCGGGCGCCCAGGGCGAGCAGCGCCGGCGGGGCGAAGCCGGAGAGCGACGTGAGCGCCTCCCCCGCCACCGCTTGGCGAGACTCCTTCAGGTTGGCCAGCTGGGCGCTGACGGCGTGCAGGCGATCGGCGGGATCGGCCAGCGACACCGGAAGCTCGGCGAACATGGCCGACACCTTGTTGGCCAGGTTGCCGTCGCCGACGGCGACGCCCCGGTCGTCACGCGGACGCACCGATACGGGCACCATCGTCCGCAGCACCCGGTCGACCGGCTCGCCCCTCGACTCGAGCAGCGCACGAAACCCGCCCGTGATGGCAGCCAGCACGACATCGTTGAACGTGCCGCCGAGACCTTTGCGGACGCGCTTGATGTCGTCCACCGACGTCTCGGCCCAGTCGTAACGGCGGTGCGGGCCGATCGGCCCGTTCAAGCTCGAGGCGACGGTCGGCCGCACGACACCGGACAGCCCGGCGAGGCCCTGGCCGGCGTGGCGGAGCTGCTCGAAGGCATGCCGCGGGACCCGTGTGGCCGAGCGCACCGCTCGCATCTGCTCGAAGGGGCTCGTGGCCATGGCGCCGACGGCCTCCACGGCGAGGGCCACCTTCGAAGGTGCCTCGCGCGGGTACCACGGGGCCGGGACCGGCCGCGGCGGGTCCGGGTCGACGTCGAGCACGATGCTCAGCAGCTCAGTGCCCGAAACGCCGTCGACCATGCAGTGATGCACCTTCGACATGATCGCCCAATGGCCGTTCTCGAGGCCTTCCACCATCCAGAGCTCCCAGAGCGGCCGGTTGCGGTCGAGCTGCTGGCTCATGACCCGCCCGATGAGGCGGCGAAGGTCCTCGTTGCTCCCGGGCGCCGGCAGCGCCGTGTGACGGACGTGGTACTCGAGATGGAAGTGTGGATCGTCCACCCAGACCGGCCGGCCGAGGTTGAGCGGCACGAACTGCACGACCTTGCGGTACTTCTCGACGAGCTCGAGCTTGCCGGCGATCATGGACAGCAGGTCCTCGTAGCGAGGCGCCGGCCCCTCGAAGATCAGCGTCGAAGCGATGTGCATGTGGGTGACATCGTCCTCCACGTGCAGGAATGTCGCATCGAGAGGGCTCATCCGCTCCACAGCCATCCCCTCCTCGTCATCGTCGGCGTCACCGTCGGGCGGCAGATCCGGCCCAGCTCCACGGTACAGTCCGAGTCAATGGCCGCACCCGGGACGAGCAACGGATCGACCTCGGCGCCGGCAAAGCGGCGCCCGCACCCGCTGCTCGTCGCCAGCGAGGCACCGCGGGCAGTCGCCGAGCTCGCCTGGTTCGGCGCCTCCCGGCGGATGCTCGCCCGCGCTCCTCGAGGCGACGGGCATCCTGTGCTCGTGTTGCCGGGGTTCCTTGCGAGCGACCGGTCCACGGGGCCGATGCGGTCGTTTCTCGCCGGGCTCGGCTACGACGTGCACGGCTTCCAGCTCGGCCGCAACCTGCCGACGCCGGAGCTGATCGAGAAGATGCGCGAGCGCTTGTCCGACCTGAGGATGAGCGACGGCCGGCCCATGAGCATCGTGGGCTGGAGCCTTGGCGGGATCTATGCCCGCCAGATCGCCCGCCAGGCGCCCGAGTGGATCCGCTCGGTCGTGACACTCGGCAGCCCCTTCCGCCCCGTGCCGGGCGAAGAGAGCGTGGCCGCTCCGGTCATGCGAGCGATGTCGAACCGGGGGCGGGCCGCCCGGCCGCCGTACCCCCCGGGCGACGTGCCCTTGCCCGTGCCGTCGACCTCGATCTTCAGCCGGAGCGACGGCATCGTCCCGTGGCGAGCTTGCCTCGACACCATCGGCGGCCCG
Organism: Acidimicrobiales bacterium; assembly: GCA_049510975.1. GTDB lineage: Bacteria > Actinomycetota > Acidimicrobiia > Acidimicrobiales > Bog-793 > JAKACA01. The sequence continues at coordinate 107,314 of JBEKYM010000009.1, read as the reverse complement.
CACGAGACCCTCGAGGTCACCGGCAGCCACTGCGGTCTCGGACACCACCCTGCCGCCTTGTGGGCGATCGCCGACCGCCTCGCGCAGCCCGCCGGCCAGTGGCACCCGATGGAGATCCCGCCGGCCTTGCGGCCGCTCCTGCGCCCCCACGCCGGCGCCTGAGCACCAGTCCGGCGTCGTCAGATGCCGGCCGGCGTTTCAGGAGCGGGTCGGCGCCTCCAGCAACCGCCTGGGGTGGCGCCCGTCGACGTAGCCGGTGAACGGCGAGGCGATGTTGTAGCCGAGCAGCTCTTGCAGCCGAGGCTCGAGCGTGCGCACGACTTCGGGGGGCACGGCAAGCACGTGGTTCTCGACCGGCCGGAGCCAGGCGGCGCTGTAGTGCAGGATGACGCCGAGCCGATCCTCCTCGGTGCCGTTGGCACCGCCTCCGTGCCACAAGCTGCCGAGAAAGATCAACGCGCTGCCGGCGCCCAGTGACGGCGCCACCGTCATCTCGCCGGGGCCCGCGGAGCGGTCCACCCAGCGGTGGCTGCCGGGGACGATCCTCGTGGCACCGTTCTCGGGCGTGAAGTCCACGAGCGGCAGCATGACGTTCACCACCAGCTCCGGATGCGGTCGAGCGATCGGGTAGGTGGCGTCGTCCGGGTGGAGCGCCTGGGCCGGGTTGCCGGGCCCGATGCAGATGCCGACCGGTGCGCTCAGCTGATACTCGCGAAGGACGGCATCGAGCACGCCGAGCACGAGCGGGTGCACGGCTGGGGCGTCGAAGGCTCGCGTCTTCGCGAACAAGGCGTACACCCGACGGGTCTGGTGGCCTTCGAAGTCGTTTCGGCCGTACGGCGTCGTCTCGAGGATGCGGCCGAGGTCGTCCCGGGCCTCCTGGACCTGCGCAGCCGACAAGAAACCCTCCACGACGGCGAACCCGTCCTCACCGAGGTCCCCGAGGACGCGCTCGAGGCCGGCCGGCACGTTCGTCATTGGCGCACCAGTCACTGGAGTCGTGGTCACGGCGGAAGGACCTCCTTCGTAATGGTGTCACCCAGGCGGACGACACCGCTGACGACGACTCGGCAGTTGACGCCCCGCAGTCGAAGCTCGCGACCGATCGGCGAGTTGACGAAGCGCATCGCCGGCCGCCCGAACCGTTCGACGAATTTCGTGCAGCCCGTGTGCGGTTTTGCCGAGATCTCCAAGACCGCAGAGCCGACGCGCACCTGGCTGCCTGGGGGCAGGTTGGACATGCTCAAGTCGAAATCGACATAGATCTGATCGCCCGCGAGCTTCCACCGCCCGCAGTCCCCGCAGGAGACCAGCGCCGTCGAGCGGGCGTTCATCATCGTGACCTGAGCCGCCGGGTTCGCCGAGTGATCCGGGGTGCTGCTGCTGCCACGTGTACGCCAGTTGTCGCCCACCACGCCCTCGACGACGTCGACGACGACCTCCGGAGGAGTGTCGCGCTCATCGCGAGCAGGGCGCCGCACGAGCAGCTGCACCCGCCCGGCTTCTGCCGGCGCCTGCCGGATCTCCTCGAGCCCGGCTTCGAGTTCTTCGGTCGTCACGTAACGGATCGCACCATCATGCCGCAGGCGCTACGCCCTAGGCTGCCGCCGAAATGGAGCCGGACGTGAGCCAACCGCAGGTGGCACCGAGCCCCGCCGCTTCGGCTGCCAAGCGGCTGCTCGGGCACCGCGCCGCCGCGACCTGGCTGCCCCTGGCGGTGCTGGTCGGATTGGCGGGCGTCCAGAGCTTCGACTTCAACGCGTTCGGGATCCTCGCCCCCGACATCCGCCACACCTTCGGGCTGTCGGTCTCGCAGATCACCGTCATCTCGACGTTCACGAGCGCCCTCCCGGTCGTGCTGTCGGTCCACCTCGGCTACTACGGCGACCGGCACAACCGTCTGCGACTGAGCGCCGTGGCCGGGGTCGTCTGGGGCGTGACCGCCGTCCTCACCGGTCTCGCCCCGGTCGTCGCCGTGCTCGTCGTCGCCCGCCTGCTCGGGGGCGTCGGCCAGTTGACGACCGAGACCATCTACCCGAGCCTGCTCGCCGACTTCTACCCCGCCCTCGACCTCGGCCGCGTCTTCACGCGCTACCGATGGATCAGCCAGGCGCTCGGCCTGATCGGCGGGCCGCTGGCGGGCTTCTTCGCAGCGGACTTCGGCTGGCGCGCCGCTTTCGTCGTCCTCGCCATCCCGACGTTCATCTTCGTCTTCTTCCTCTACGCCCTCACCGAGCCGCCCCGAGGCGCCTCCATGGGCTACTCGCTCGGCGACGCGCCGATCACGTCCATCCGCCACGGCTTCGGCCGGGTCAGACAGATCCGAGCACTACGGCGCACCTGGGTGGCGGCGTTCCTCTTCGGCGCCGGCACGATCCCGCTGCCGACGCTGCTCAACAATTTCTTCGCCGGCGTCTACCACGTCGGCGACACCGACCGCGGGCTCATCTCGCTGTTCTACGGCCTCGGCGGGCTCGCCGGCATCCTCCTCGGCGGTCGCCTGTCGAACCGCATGCTGAACCGCGGCAGGATCCGCTCGCTGCCGACCGTCTGCGGGCTCCTCATCATCGAGTGCGGTGCCGGCATCGCCCTCGTGAGCGCCTTCCCGTCCCTCGGCCTGTCGGTGTTCGGGACGGTCGTGGCCACGGTGGGGGCGTCGGGTTTCTTGCCGGCGTACACCACGCTGGTGGCCTTCATCGCCGCCCCGCGGCTTCGAGCGCAGGCATACGGCTGGTCGCTGCTCTGGTACGCCCTCGGCGCCATCACGCTGCAGGCCGCCGTCATCGGCCCGATCATCAACGCCTACGGGCAACGATGGGCCCTCGCCGTGCTCGGGCTGCTCGTGGCGGCGGGCGGAGCGGTCGGCATCTCGACGGGGCGCTTCGTGGAGGCGGACATGGCGCGGGCTTTTTCAGGAGAGTGACAATTAGCATGCACAAGGTGACCGAAGGTGACGAGCCCAGGGTGAGAGATGGCGAGGGCCGGTACGAGGCCTTGGTCCTTCACGCCACCGACATCGCCATGGTCTTCGACGGCGACGGCACGATCCTGTACGTGACGCCTTCCATGGAACGCATCTCCGGCTACCGGGCCGACGAGCTCGTCGGCACCCACGGGTTCGACTTCGTCCACCCGGACGATCTCGCCGCCGACCTCGAGGACGTCGCCCTTGCCATCGCCGGCGGCGGTTCGATCACCCGCGAATGGCGCCTGTGCCGGGCCGACGGAAGCTGGGCCTGGTACGAGCTCACGCTCACCGACATGACCGAGGAGCCGTCCATCCGCGGCGTCGTCGGCCACTTCCGCGACGTGACCGAGCGACACCTTGCCGATGCCGCCATCCGCCAGCGCGAGCTGTTGTTCCACAAGACGGTGGAGCTGGCGAGCGATGCCATCTTGTCGATCGGTCCCGACGATCGCATCACCCAGTGGAACCCCGCCGCCGCCGACCTGTTCGGTTGGCCGGCCGAGCAGGCGATCGGGCGGCACGCCGCCGACCTCATCATCCCGCCGGAGGAACGCGACCTGTACATCGACCGGCTGCGCCGGGCGCTGGCGTCCGATATTCCGGACCTGCTCGAACGGCCCTACGAGATGATCGGCCTCGACCGGAACGAGCGGCGCTTCCCAGCCGAGGTGTCCGTCGTGCAATTCGACCTCGACGGGACGTCGCAGCTGCAAGTGCTCGTGCGAGACATCGGAGCCCGCAAGCAGACCGACGAGCGACTCGCCGGGCACGGTTTTACGGACCCGCTCACGAAGCTGCCCAACCGGAGGCTGCTGAACGATCGCCTGACACTCGCCCTCGCCCGCATGGCACGGCGGTCGACGGGTGTGTCGGTCATGGCGCTCTGCCTCGACGACCCCTCCGAGCTGACCGCCGGCCTCCCCCTCGGCGCCGACGACGAGCTCATCGTGGACGTCTCGCGGCGACTGGCCATGGCCATCCGCGCGAGCGACACCGTGGCGCGCTGGGCCGACGACCATTTCGTCATCGTGGCGGAGGACCTGCGCCAGCTCGGCGAAGCCGAGATCATCGCCGACCGGGTCCTCGAGCTCGTCTCCGAACCCCTGTCGCTCGCCGGCCGGGCTGTCCGGCCGAGCGCCAGCATCGGGATCGCCTGGGCAGAGACGGCCACGATGGCGGCCGAGGAGCTCCTGCGCGAGGCCGACGTGGCCATGGACCATGCGCACCGAGACGGCGGCGGACGTCGAGCGGTCTTCGCCACTGCCGGGGCCGGCGGGGACACCCAACCCGGCTGACCGTCACGTGGCGGTTCTCCGGCCGGCCCGGGCGCAGCGGCGTCGCGTCGCCACCGGCGGCCAGGTCGACTAGACAAGGAAGCACCACCAAGAAGGAAGCCGCCATGACCACGATCGAGCCGGCCCTCAGATACCCCGAGATCAGCGCCCAGGCATTCGCTCATCCGGCTGACCGGGCCGCCTCGGCGGCGCTGCACGCCGTCCCGATGCTCGACAAGGTCGTGAAGAAGCTCTCGGAGTTCCAGTCCGAGAGTGCCGTCCGCCAGATGCTGCTCGGCAGTGCGGTGCGCCTCGGCGAGGATCAGATGCCTTCCGCATGGGCGATCCAGCGGCAGTGTGCCTACACCCTCGACATCGCTCGCTGCCCGGCCCTCTACGTCACCCAGCAGCCAGTCGGCCAGGCGCTCACCATCGGCACGAACGACCCGGTGACCCTCGTCATGTCCGGGCTCATCGCCTCCTTCGAGGAGGACGAGCTCCGTTCGGTGCTCGCCCACGAGATGGGGCACGTGCTCGCCGACCACGTCGGGCTCACGACGACGCTCGTGCTCGTTCGGCGCATCCTCACCGGGGTCCTCCGCGGCCAGTTCCTCGCCGGCCTGCCCCTGCGGGCGCTCTACTACGCCTTGCTGGAGTGGTCACGCATGGCCGAGCTGACGGCCGACCGGGCGAGCGCTCTCGTCACCGGCGACCCGCTGCTCCCCTGCCGAACCCTCATGCGCATCGCCGGCGGCCCCGTGAAGGACCTCAACCTCGACGCCTTCATCCGTCAGGCCACCGAGTACCAGGACGAGCCGAACCCCTTCGCCCGCTACCAGCGGTTCTGGCGCGAGATCGAGGCGACTCACCCCATCCCGGTCCGCCGCGTGAAGGAGCTCGTCAGTTGGGTGTCCACGGGTGACTTCGACCGCATCCGGTCGGGGACCTACGTCCACCGCGGGCAGGAGCCACCGCCGTCTGCCGAGTTCGACGCGGCGTTCGCCCATTACAAGGAGCGTTTCTCCTCGCTCGTGGAGCGGGCCGGGAGCGGCGTGCAGACGGCGTTCGACAAGGTGACGAGCTGGCTCGACAACCGCGGCGAGTCAGGCGACGGCGACGACGGCTTCGTCGACGAGGATCTCGGCCCGGACGAATGAGCGGTGACTGAGCCCGACTCGACGGGGGCCGCGCCGGCAGCGTCCAGCCCGCCGGCCGCGCCTGCCGGGAGCGCCGGCACGGCAGTCGTCACGGGTGCCTCGAGCGGCATCGGCGCCGCCACGGCACGCGCTCTCGCCGGCGTCGGCTATTCCGTCGTGCTCGGTGCCCGGCGTGTCGAGGCCGTCGAAGCCCTGGCGGCCGAGCTCGGACCGCCGGCCCGCGCCTTCCCGCTCGACGTGACCGTGCCGGCGTCGGTCGCCCGCTTCTGCGGCGAGGTGAGCGAGTGCCGGCTGCTCGTGAACAACGCCGGCGGCGCCCTCGGACTCGATCCCATCGCCGAGGCGGACGAGGCCAAGTGGCAGCAGATGTACGACGCCAACGTCATGGGGACGCTGCGCATGACGAAGGCGCTCCTGCCCCGACTCATCGCCTCCGGCGACGGATTCGTGCTCAACGTCGGCTCGGTGGCCGCCTTCGAGCCGTACGTGGGCGGATCGGGCTACAACGCCGCCAAGGCGGCGGTGCGCGCCTTCAGCGACGTGCTCCGCATGGAGCTCCTCGGCAAGCCCGTGCGCGTGAGCGAGATCGACCCGGGCATGGTGCAGACCGACTTCTCACTCGTGCGATTCGACGGCGACACTGCCCGTGCCGACGCCGTCTACCAGGGCGTCACGCCGCTCACGGCCGAGGACATCGCCGACTGCATCCGGTTCATCGTCACCCGACCGAGCCATGTTGACATCGACCAGCTCGTGATCCGCCCCCGCGCCCAAGCGCGGGTTCACCTCGTGCACCGTTCCTCGACCTAGTCTGCGCCGATGGCGCTTCCCGTCTCCCCACCGGTCTCGCCGATGCTGGCCAAGCTCGCTCGCGAGATGCCCGAGGGTGGCGGGGTGATGTACGAGCCGAAGTGGGACGGGTTTCGGTGCGTGGTGTTCCGGGACCGGGACTCCGTCGTTCTCGGCAGCCGCAACGAGAAGCCCCTCACCCGGTACTTCCCCGAGGTCGTCGCCGCCGTCCTCGAGAACGTCCCCGACGGGTGCGTGCTCGACGGCGAGATCGTCATCGTCGGCCCGGCCGGCCTCGACTTCGACGCCCTCCTGCAGCGGATCCATCCGGCCGATTCGCGAGTCCGCAAACTGGCCGAGGAGACGCCGGCCTCCTTCGTTGCTTTCGACCTGCTGGCAGCCGGCGGCGACGATCTGCGGGGGCGCCCCCTCTCCGAGCGGCGAGCGGCACTCATGGCCGCCTTGGCGGCATCATCGCCTCCCATTCACCTCACGCCGGCGACGGAGTCCGCCGAGGTGGCGCGCGACTGGTTCTCGCGCTTCGAGGGCGCCGGCCTCGACGGCGTCATCGCGAAACACCTCGCCGGCTCCTACGCCGAAGGCCAACGGGGCTGGACCAAGGTGAAGCACGAGCGCACCGCCGACTGCGCTGTCGGTGGCTTCCGGTGGCACAAGAACGGGGGCAAGATCGGGTCGCTCCTACTCGGCCTCTACGACGACGAGGGGGTGCTGCACCACGTCGGCGTGACGTCGTCGTTCACCGACGCCCGCCGCCTCGAGCTCGTCGACGAGCTGGCCCCGTATCGCGTCGAAGCCGGCGACGAGCACCCGTGGTCGTGGGGGCAGCCCGGTCAGGACGAGCCAGGAGGGCGGGTACCGGGAGCCCAGAGCCGCTGGAACGCCGGGCGGGATCTGTCCTTCGAACCGCTGCGGATCGGGCTCGTCTGCGAAGTCGCCTACGACCACCTGCAGGGCGATCGCTTCCGCCACGCCACGACGTTTCGCAGATGGCGAGGCGACCGGACGCCTGAGTCGTGCCGCTACGACCAGCTCGAGACCGCAGTTCCCGCCGAGCTGGCGTCGGTCTTCGCGGCGGGGAGCTAAGGGGCTCCCGAGTCGCCCGTCCTCGTGGCCGCCGCAGCGCCGTGTGCCTCCGAGAGCTCGTGCACCCGCCGGGTGGTCCGCCACTCCATGTAGAAGGCGAGGAAGGGAAGAAACCCCGCACACACCATCGCCACCAGCTGGCCGATACCAAAGCGCGCCCGGCGGGCGAGATCCGCCGCCGTGACGAGATAGACGATGTAGAGCAGACCGTGGAGCACCGAGACCACGCTCGCCATGGCCGGCCGGTGCCCGATGTACTGCAGCGGCATCGCCACTCCCACGAGCAGGAGCAGCATGATGCCGACGACGACGGACATGACCTGGTAGCGGCGCAGCGCTCGACGAAGATCCTCCGGCACGAACTGGCTCAGCGCTTGCGCGGCGAGGTGTGCAGGCTGGCGAGATAGCGGTTGTAGGCGGCGAGCTCGGGGTCGGACTCGTCATAGGGGTCCCAGTCCAAGCGCGGGGCCGCAACACTCGACTCGGTCTCGCCGCTCGCTCCGCCCTGATCGCCGTCCGATCGCCCAGGCTCGTCGCCCGACTCGGTCGCTGTCTCGCCCCCGGCCGTGCCGGAGCCGTTCGTCCTGGCCACCGTCTCGATCGAGCCGAGGCTGTGGTGCACCGGCGGATCCGCCTGGGCGGCCATGGCGGTCTCCTCGTGGACGAGCTTCCACCACATCCAGGTCGCATAGGCGGCGAAGAACGGCCACTCGAACGTGTAGGCCCAGCTCAAGAGGTTTCCGTGCAGGGCGCGGCGCAACTGCCAGATCGCCAGCACCAAGAAGAGGGGCACGACCACGATCAACGCCAGGTGCAGCGTGATCGCCCGACGCGACCACCAACCACTCTTCATGCGAGCAGGATACGACTCGGCCGCCGGTGCCGGCTCCGCGGCAAGCGGTTGCTCAGCCTGCGCCAACTGGACGCTGGTCGAAGGTCGCGATGAGGCTGCGGGCAGCCCGCGCCTCGTCCACCCGGCCCACGGGCGTCGAACGGGGCGCCGCCTTCGCCTCGTCGGCGGATCCGGCAGCGCGAGCCTCCTCCGCGATGAACACGAGCGCCTCTGCGAGGGCGGCGACCGTCTGAGGGCTCTCGGTCTCGGTCGGCTCGATCATGAGGGCCTCGTGCACGATCAAGGGGAAGTACACCGTGGGGGCGTGGAAGCCGAGCTCGAGGAGGCGTTTTGCCACGTCGAGGGCGCGCAGGCCGGTCGCCTTCTCGAGCCCTTCGGCGGACACGACGCACTCGTGCATGACCGGTCGATCGAAGGGCAGGTCGTAGACGCCCCGCAAGCGCTCCTTCAGCCAGTTGGCGTTGAGGACGGCCGCCTCGGCCACACGTCTCAGGCCGTCGGCTCCGTTCAGACGGAGGTACGTCCATGCGCGCAGCAGGACGAGGGCGTTGCCGTGCCAGGAGTGCAGCCGCCCGACGGACTTCGGCGGCGTGAGGTAACCGAAGGTGCCGTCGGCGAGGCGCGCCGGCCGGGGTCCGGGGAGGAAGTCGACGAGGTGCTCGTTCACCGCCACTGGGCCGGCGCCGGGACCGCCCCCGCCGTGCGGGGTGGCGAAGGTCTTGTGAACGTTCAGGTGGACGATGTCGAAACCCATGTCACCCGGCCGCACGATCCCGAGGATGGCGTTCAGGTTGGCTCCGTCGTAGTACAGGAGCCCGCCGACGTCGTGCACGGCGCTTGCGACCTCGACGATGTCCTCCTCGAACAGGCCGAGGGTATTCGGGTTCGTGAGCATGATGCCGGCGACGTCGGTGTCGAGCACCTCCCGCAGGTGCTCGATGTCGACCCCGCCGCGGGCGTTCGTTCCCACCGTCGTGACCTCGTAGCCCGACAGCGCCACCGATGCCGGGTTCGTGCCGTGCGCCGAGTCCGGGATGATCACCCGCGTACGGTGCTCGCCCCGAGAGTCGTGGTAGGCGCGCATCAGCAGCAGTCCGGTGAGCTCGCCGGCTGCCCCTGCCGCCGGCTGCAAGGTGGCGGCCGCCATGCCCGTGATGGCACAGAGCGACTCTTCGAGCTCGACGAGCAGCTCGAGCCAGCCCTGAGTGATCGACGGCGGCGACCCCGGATGGACGTCGGCGAAGCCAGGCATCGCTGCGGCGACGTCGCAGGACTTCGGGTTGTACTTCATGGTGCACGAGCCGAGCGGGTAGGCACCGAGGTCGACGGAGTACTGCCGGTGGGTGAGACGGGTGAAGTGGGCAACGAGGTCCCGCTCGGCCACCTCGGGGATCGGCACCGGTTCGGTGGCACGGAACTGCTCGGGAACGAGCTCCTCGACCGACCACTCAGGCAGGCCGCTCGTGCGGAACGAAGCCGAGCGCCTACCGGGCTCGGACAGCTCGAACAGCGACGGCTCGGTCGCACGCCCGAGCAGCGGTGCGCTGGCGGCCCGCCCGCCTGGCACGCTCATCGCACGGCCTTGTCGAAGGCGGCCGCGAAGGCGTCGATCTCTGCCCGCGTTCGCCGTTCAGTCGTCGCCACGAGGAGCGATCCGGCGTACGTCGTCCCCACGAAGCCCTCCTCGACGACCGTTCCAGCCAAGAAACCCTCCCCGATCAACCGCTCGATGACGAGCTCTGCCTCGATCGGTGTGCGCACGGCGAACTCGCGCAAGACGGGAGCGCCGGCGGCCGGCTCCACCCCGTCGATGGCGAGCAACGACTCGCGGCAGTAGCGGGCAGCCCGTGCCGACCGCAGCGCAACCTCCACGAGGCCACCGGTCCCGAGCCAGCCGAGCTGGATGGCGGCCGTCACGGCCATGAGCGTCTGATTCGTGCAGACGTTGGAGGAGGCTCGCTCTCGGCGGATGTCCTGCTCCCGCGTGCGCAACGTCATGACGTAGGCGGTGCGCCCCTCGGCGTCGACGGTCTCGCCGATGAGTCGGCCCGGCAGGCGCCGGACATCGGCGAGGCGGCAGGCGAACAAGCCGAGGTACGGTCCGCCGAAGCTCAGCGGCATCCCGAATGCCTGCCCCTCCCCCACCACGATGTCAGCGCCGAGGGAGCCTGGCGTCTTCAGGATTCCTGCGGCGACGGGGTCGAAGCACACGACGAGGCGGGCACCGAGGCGATCGGCCACCTGGCGGGCGGCGGTGACGTCCTCGAGGCAGCCGAGGTAGTTCGGCGTCGCCACGACGACGGCGCCAACGGTCTCTGCCGATACGGCCGTGGCGTGCTCCCAGTCCGTCACCCCGTCGGCGAGCGGCACGTGGGCGATCTCGTGGTTGGGCCCCCGGGAGAACGTCTGCAGCTGTGCCCGCCAGCGCGGGTTGACGCCGTCCGAGCAGAGCACGCCCGAGCGCCCCGTCGCCGCCACGGCCAGGTTGACGCCCTCGACCAGGGCGTCGGCCCCGTCGTAGAGCGAGCCGTTGGCGATGTCGAGGCCGGCGAGGCGGGTCACCATCGTCTGGTACTCGAAGAGCGCCTGGAGCACGCCCTGGGCGACCTCTGGCTGGTAAGGCGTGTAGGCGGTGACGAACTCGGAGCGAGCCGCCAGCGAGCGCACCACGGCTGGGATCTCGTGGTCGTAGGCGCCCGCACCGGCGAAGCACACGAGGTCGCGCCCAGCTGGATGGTTGCGAGCGGCCAGCTCCTCGAGCCGGTCGCGCACGTCGGCCTCGCTCCAGTGGTCAGGAAGATCCAGCCCGCCCGCCAGCCGGATGGCTGCCGGGACGGCAGCAAAGAGGTCGTCGAGGCTCGAGAGCCCGAGGAACGCCAGCATCTCGGTGATCTCGGCGTCGCTGTGAGGTACGAAAGGTGCACTCACGATTGGCTCGGTCCGGGGGCGGCGGTGCTTCCGGTCGGGGCGCTCGTGCCGACGACGTCCGGGCCGAGCTTCTGGAACGGTGGCCGCACAACTTGGGCCGCGACGGATGTCCCTCGGATGTCGATCTCCACCATCTCCCCAAGAGCGGTCGCCGGTGGCACGAACGCGAGGGCGATGCCGCGCTCGAGCACCGGGGAGTAGTTGCCACTCGTGACCTCGCCGATCGAGCCATCGCCGAGCCGCACCTCGTCGCCCGCCCGAGGGGGCCGGCGCCCGGCCGTGAGCAGGCCTTTCAACAGGCGCCGGGGACCGGCATCGCGCTCGGCCTGAAGCGGCCGGCGGCCACGGAAGTCGCCTTTGTTCCAGCCGACGACCCAGCCGAGACCGGCTTGCAACGACGTGATGCCGGGGCCGAGCTCGTGGCCGTGCAGCGGCAGGCCGGCCTCGAGGCGCAGGGTGTCGCGAGCGCCGAGCCCGGCCGGGCGTGCTCCGCTCGCCAGCACCGCTCGCCAGAACGCTGCCGCCTGCGCTGCCGGCACGGCGACCTCGATGCCGTCCTCCCCGGTGTACCCGGTCCCGGCTGCGATGCACTCGACGTCACCCCAAAGGAAAGGCACGACGTGGAAGTGGCCGACGGCGGCCGCCTCCGGGGAGAACGAAGCGACCAGGCTGCGAGCAGCAGGCCCCTGGACGGCGATGATGGCCCGCTCGCCGGTGACGTCCTCGCCGCCGATGGCCGCCCTGACGCGGGCGGTGTTGGAAGCGTTCGGCATCACGTCGAAACGATCCTCGGCGACCCACCACACGATGATGTCGTCGAGCACGGAAGCGTCATCAGGGTCGAGCAGGTGGGTGTACTGCGCCCTGCCGGGTGCGACCTTGGTGAGATCGTTCGTCAGGTTCTCCTGCAGGAGAGCCAGCGCTCCGCTGCCGGTCACGCGCACCGTGCCGAGGTGGCTCACATCGAAGCAGGCCGCCGTCGCCCGGCAGGCCATGTGCTCGGCGATCGTGCCGTCGGGATAGGACAGGGGCATCTCCCAGCCGCCGAAATCGACGAGCCGAGCTCCCAATGCCTCGTGCTCGGCTCGAAGGGGGGATTCCCGAAGGGACGGCCCGTCCGCTGAGCCCTCCGTGTCGCTGCTTTGGCTCACCCTGCCAATCTAGACGTGGTGCCGTTCATCCGGTACTTGGCGATGAGTCCGATGATGTCGCGACGGTAGAGCATCTTCACGTGCACGTCGGGGTACAGCTCGGTGAGCTGTCGCACCTTGCGGTTCTTCACCGTGACGAGGTCCTGGCGAAGCGTCGTGAGCTCGAGGAAGATGTCGTGCTCGGGAAGGTAGAAGTCCGGACGGAAGGCTTGCAGCGGTGTCCCGTCCGGACGCCAGGCGAGGACGAACTCCACCGGCTCGTACTCCCAGACGACTTCGTAGAAGTCGAGGAGCTCGGCGAACAGCCGCTCGGACTCGTGGGCGAAACGCACGACCGGCGCCCCCGCAACAGCCGGCGTCCTCGGTACGACGGGTGCGACGCGGCCGTGCCGATCGTGTCGGTGCGGTCCGAAGCGAAGCGGGTGCCGAGCGATCGTCCGACGTCCTAGGCGAGATGGGCGGGTCGGGTGGCGGAGGGCTCAGCGGCGGCGGTGCCCGGAGCGGTCTCGTGCGACGGGCTGGCGCCGGTGATCTGCACGATGGCGGAGTCGACGTCGCCCTTCACGCCCGACAACGCCACGACGTTGAAGACACGCTGACCGCCGCGGAGCAGATCGAGCAGCTCGCCGTCGTCGCGTGCGAGCACCGAGCCCGCCGCGCCGAGCACGAGGCTGGAGCTGGCGAGGTCGTCGCCGGACTCCCGAAGGAACTCGATCGCCTTGCGGGCCCGCTGCAGCGTGACGCCGGCATCGAGCAGCTGCTTGATGATCCGCAGCTCGACGACGTCCTGGTAGGAGTAGAGGCGCTGCGTGCCGCTGCCCTTGGCCTGCTCGAGCGAGGGCGACATGAGTCCCGTGCGATCCCAGTGATCGAGCTGCCGGTACGTGATCCCGACGATCTTGCACACCTGCGGACCGCGGTATCCCTCTTGCGGCATCGCCCAGCCCCTGTCACTCGAACCATCGCCCGAGCCGAGCGCCCGGACAACAGCGACGTAACTACACCGCCGTCATCCACGCTACGGGCAGCCAGGCTCCACGTCAACCACCAGTTGAGGGATTCCCCGACCTCACCATCCACTGCAGCTGCAGACTCCCCCACCCCCGAAGCCCGATCCCTGCTCCACCGAGGAGGGATTGCGCCTCGCCGGTCGTCGGGGCCCGAAGTCGGGCGGCCGCACCGGCCCCACCGACGATGTGTGCCGCCAGGTCCCGTTTTGGGGCCGACCGGCACACATCGTCGGAACGCGCGCCCCTACGGCGTGAAGTCCTCCGGCGAGATCGTGTCCAGAAACTTCTGGAATTCGTCCACGAGCTCCTCAGGCGTGCCCGCCTCGCGCACGTCGTCCTCGTCAGGTTCGACGACGAGGCCCTCGGCATCCATGAGCTCGTCGGCGACATAGAGGGGCGAGTGCGTCCGTGCCGCCAGCGCGATGCCGTCGGACGGCCGGCACGAGACCGTGACGTCGCGCTCACCGGCGCGGATCTGCAGCTCGGCGAAGAACGTCGACTCACGCAGCTCGGTGACGACGACTCGCAAGAGGCGACCACCGAGGGCATCGAGGAGCACGCTCATGAGATCGTGCGTCATCGGACGGGGCAGCTCGACGCCCTGCAGGGCGAGGGCGATGGCCGCCGCCTCGGGCGGACCGATGAAGATCGGGAGGGATCGATGCGTGCCCTCGGTCTCCTGCAGGAGCACGACGGGAGTGCTCGACGTCAGATCGACCCGAACCCGTGAGAGCCGCACTTCCACCATGGCACAAAAGTTAGTGGCCCAGCGGACCCTTCACACTCGCGATGCGGCGTCATTTCCTTCCGGCACCTGACCGAGCGCCTCCGGTTCGACGACCACGAGCATCGGCAGGTTGCGGTAGCGCTCCTCGAAGTCAAGCCCGTAGCCGACGACATACTCGTCGCCGATCTCGAGGCCGACGTAGCGCAGGTCGACGGGCAGCAGCCGGCGGGGCCGGCGGTCGAGCAGGGTGCACACGTCCGCCGAGCGAGCACCCCGCTCGGTCAGGAGGCGGCGGACGTAGCTCACCGTGAGCCCGCTGTCGACGATGTCGACGGCGACGACGACGGCTCTTCCGGCAACGTCCGCTTCGAGATCCTTCGAGAGGCGGATGCGGCGGCCGCCGGCGCCGTAGGCGGACAGGGCAAGGAAGTCGACGGCGCAGGGCACCGAGATCTCGCGGGCAAGATCGGCGACGAGACAGACGCTGCCTTTGAGGATGCCGACGAGCACGACGCCGTCGGGGTGGTCGGCGGAGATCGCTTCACCGAACTTGCGGACCATCGACGACAACTCGTCCGGTTCGAGAAGCGTGCGCCCGGCGAGGCCGGGGATGGTCATCCTCGGGTGAGGTCGCGGAGCATCGCCTTCGCGAAGCACGCCTGCATCGACGCTCCGAGCTCCGCCAGGCGCGTCAGGTCGTCATGGGCGCGGCGACGTGCATCAGGGTTGCGCTGGCGGAGCAACGGCATGACGATCTGGGAGTAGAGACTGGCTTGGCGCTCGGCGGCGTGCTTGAACATGCGGAGGTGGCGAGCTTCCACGCCAAAGCGGGCAAAGCCTGCCGCCAAACCGGCCACCACCAGCGCCTCCTCGTCGTAGCAGAGAACTCCAGCCACCATCCGGCTCTCGATGAGACCGTAGGACTCGAGCTCTTCCACCTGCTGGACGTCGAGACCGCTCGCCTGGGCCAGCTCGCCCACCGTCAGGCTGGCGCCGGCGAGGTCGCCGGCGTCTGAGCCCCCCAGACTGCCCGCACCGCTCTCGGCTCCCGCCACCCGCGCTCCGGAAGGCGACCCAGCGCCGGCCGCAACCGTTGGGCTCGACGAGCCCGCCTGCCCGGCCGCCTGCCGTCGTGCCTGCGCCGGCTGGGGCGGCCCAGCGGGGACAGCTTCAGCTTGTGAGCGCACCGACGGCACTGCCGACGCACCGGCACCCGTCGGGGCGAGCTCGCCCCTATCCGTGTGCGCGCTCGGACGCACACCTTCGGCGGCGAGTGACGCACGCTTCGGGTCGCTCGGAGCCGCCTGCGTCACGGCGGGAGTCGCCAGCGCCGCAGCTGCCGGTACGAGGCTCGCCTCGGCGCCGTTGAGGGCGGCCAAGCGGTCCTCGTCGGCAGTGACACCAGCGACGGCGGTGCGCGTTCGGGACGGGTGTTCGCTCGCCGGCCTCGGCGTGATCGCGCCGGGTCCCGTCGTCACCCTCGGGGTGGGGACGGATGCATCCGCGCTGTGTGATGTCCGCCCACCGGCGCCGGCCGGCGCATGAGCCGTCGCTTCCTCCCGCCGATTGCCGAACCCGTTGGCGGGCTGTCCGGCGAAGACCGGCTCGAGGGGGGCGCTGTCTCCCTCGCCGCCGACCTCGAAGAGATGGGTCGGTTCCGAGCTCGGCTCCTGGCCCTCGAGTCGACCCTTGATGACTTTGAGGGGCAGGAAGTTCTCCCGTTGCTGGCGCAGGATCCACCGCAGCCGATCGACATCTCGGTCGTAGAACTTCCGGTACCCCGACGGCGTCCGCTCCGGGACGAGCAGACCACGACTCTCGAGAAAACGGATCTTCGAGATCGTGATGTCGGGGAATTCCTCGCGAAGCAAGGAGAGCACGTCGCCAATTGACAGGTACGACCGCTCGGTCACGCCAACCCTCAGTTCGCGCCGGTCGAGAGGAACAACAGCTTGAATTTGCCGATCTGTACCTCGTCACCGCTCGCCAGAGTGGCTTCCTCGATCCGTTCGCGGTTCACATACGTGCCGTTCAACGATCCCACGTCCTTCACCACGTAGTCCGGGCCGACGCGCACGAACTCGGCGTGGCGCCGAGACACCGTGATGTCGTCGAGGAAGATCTCACTCTCGGGGTGGCGGCCGACGTGAGTGATCTCCGGATCGAGCACATATTTGGCGCCGACGTCCGGTCCCCGCTTGACGACGAGGACACCCGTACCGTCGGCGAGCTCGGCAACACCGACGTTGACCTCGTCCTCGCCCTGCTCACCGGAGGGATCCTGCGGGACGAAGGAGACCGTCGTGTCCGGTCCGGGGGAGAGAGGGCTGCCACATGAAGAGCAAAAGTTCGCATCGACCGGGTTGCGATGGCCACAGTTGTTGCAGAACACGAGTGCAAAGCTAGTGCCGGGATCGTTCATCTGCATCCTGGAGTCTGCGGTTTCTTGCAGGGTGCCGACCGGTGATCCGCCGCGGCTCGCCAACCGCCACCGGTGATTGAGGTTGAGGGTTGTGCCGGGCGGAAAAACGTCACGCGTCAGTGACGGTCCGGTACTCCTCAGGCGCGAGCAGCGAGTCGATCTCGGCTGGGTCGCTCGGCTGGATCGAGCAGATCCACCCCTCCCCATAGGGCTCGGAATTGAGCAATTCGGGCGCTCCCCGCAACGCCTCGTTGGCCTCCACGACCGTGCCTGAGACCGGGGCGTAGATCTGGGAGACCGACTTCGTCGACTCCACCTCAGCCAGACTGCCGCCTTTGCTGACGACCGTGCCCACAGGGGGCAGCTCGACGAACACGACATCGCCGAGCGCGTCCTGGGCGAAATCGGTGATCCCGATACGAACGGCAGCATCGGCCGGGCGCACCCACTCGTGGTCGTTCGTGTATCGCAGGTCGTCTGGGACGTTCATGGGGACTCCTTCGTTGTTTCCCGTGCGCTCGGTGGGAGACCCAGACGCCCGAGAGCGGCGGGGAGACCGAGCCGGATCGTAGTCACGTTCCGGCTCCAGCGAGAATGGCGGCGATCTCGTCGGCCTTGGCCTGGGCGCGGGTCTCGGCATCGGCTAGCGAGCCGGCTTCGACCGTCACGAGGGTGAGGGGCTCTTCCGGATCCGGCACAACGAGCGTCCACCCGTCGTCGTCGAGGACCTTCACGCCGTCGATCAGCACTCGGTTCGCGCCGGTCCGCTCGAGCAGCACCCGCATCACGAGTCCCTTTTGCTCGAAGGGAGTCGGGACGTCGAGGCGGGCGATGGCGGGCGCATCAAGATCGCGAGCGATGTCCGACAGTCGGCTGTTGCTTCGACCGAGCAGCGCCAGCAGGTGCACGAAGCTGGCGACCGAGTCGAACGCGGGCAGGAAGTCCGGGAAGATGAATCCCCCTTCGGTGTTGCCGCCGAAGGTGACGCCGGAGCCGGCCGCCGCCTCCATGAGGTCGGCCGGCCCGAGCTTGGTCCAGATCACCTTCGAAGCAGTCTCGTTGCAGAGGCGTTCGACCTGTCGGGGGGCGTTGACGGGCACGGCGATGGCTCCACCCGGGCCGTCGCCGACGACGAGCCGCACCATGACACAGAGCGCCTCGTCGTCCGAGAGCACCCGGCCGGTGTCGTCGACAATGGTGAGCTGCTCGCCGTCCGGCTCGAAGAGCGCTCCGAGGTGGGCGCCCGAGGCGCGCACGAGCTCGCCGACGCGGGCGGCGTGTGACGCCCGCTCGAAGCTGAGCACTCCCGGGGTCGAAACGTGCGGGTTGATGACGAGCACGTCGGCTCCGAGCTTGGCGAGCACGTTCGGCATGACGAAGCCGGCGGTCCCGAAGGCGTAGTCGAGCACGAGCTTGAAATGCGCCGCTCTGATGGCGGCGACATCGACCGAACCGGTGAGATCGAGCGTGTAGGACTCGAGTGTCCTCGAGGGGAAGTCGATGTCGCCGATCTCTGCAGCGAGCACGCGCCGGGACTCCTCCCGGTCGTGGAGCCGTTCGATCTTGCGTTGGGTGGCCTCATCGAGATCCACGCCGTCGGCATCGAGAAACCGCAGGTTCACCGACTGCGGGTCACCCGCCACGAGCCGGACCGTCACGCCGCCGCTGGAGCCGCTCGTGCGGATCTGAAATCGCGTCACCGGCACCGTGGCGGCTTCGAGGTCGTCGACGTTGCAGCCGGCGGCTGTGAGACCGACCATGACGGCTCGCTTGAGCACCCGTGCGGCCCGGCTCGAGTCCCGCGACGTCGTCACGATCGAGCCTTTCGGAAGCACGGAGGCATAGGCCATCGCGACTCGCATCGCCAGCTCGGGAGACAGGTCGACGTTGGCGAGCCCGGAGACGCCGTAGCGACCGAAGAGCCCTCGCGAGCCTTTCGACTCCCAGACGATCGACGAGCTCACGACGGCACCCGGCTCGATGGTCTTGTTCGGGTAGACCTTCACCCCGGCTCGGAGGACGGCGCCGCGGCCGACCCGGCAGCTGTCGCCGAGCACGACGCCCTCCTCCAGGTGGCTGCCCTGGCGGATGTCGCAGGACCTCGAGATGACTGCGCCGCGTGCAGTCACGCCGGAGGCGAGATAGGAGTTCTCGTGCACGACGGTCCGCTCGATGAGCGAGTTCTCCCCCACGCGGGCGTTTGCTCCGAGCACGCTGTGATCCCGCACGAGCGACTCCGGCCCGATCCGGCAGTTGTCGCCGATGAGAGCCGGGCCGACCACCTCGGCGCTCGGGTGAATCTCGGCGCCTTCTCCGATCCAGACGCCCGGCCGGAGCGGGAAGCCGGGGACGTCGACCTCGACTTTGCCGTCGAGGATGTCGGCATGGGCACGCAGGTAGGCATCATGGGTCCCGACGTCCTCCCAGTAGCCGCCGGCCACGAAACCGAACATGGGCCGGCCGGCGCCCAGCATCGCCGGGAACACCTCCCCTGAGAAGTCGACCTGGCGGCCCGGCGGGATCCAGTCGAACACTTCCGGCTCGAGCACATAGATGCCGGTGTTGATCGTGTCGGAGAAGACGTCGCCCCAGCCCGGCTTCTCGAGGAAGCGCTCGACGCGGCCGTCTGCCCCGGTGATCACGATGCCGAACTCGAGGGGGTTCTCCATCGCCTTGAGCGCCAGGGTCACTTCCGAACCCTGCTTGTCGTGGAAGGCCACGAGCTCGGAGAGGTCGATGTCCGTGAGGACATCTCCGGAGATGACGAGAAAACGCTCGTCGAGCTCGTCCCGGGCGTTCAGGACCGAGCCGGCCGTGCCGAGAGGCGTCTCTTCGGTGGCGTAGACCATGCGGACGCCGAACTCCGAGCCGTCGCCGAAGTACGTCCGCACGTGGTTGGCGAGAAAGGCGACGGTGACGACGATGTCCTCGAAGCCGTGGCGCCGCAGCAGGTTGACGACGTGCTCGGCCATGGGCCGGTTGACCATGGGGAGCATGGGTTTCGGCTGGTTGGCGGTGAGCGGGCGCAGCCTCGTGCCTTCGCCCCCGGCCATGATGACAGCCTTCATCTCAGCGCCTCCTCATGGCGAGACGGCCGTGCCGGCCGGCGGGATCCGGCGCTCGGAAAGCGCTCGCCGAGCGAGCGGGATGTAGGCGACCGCGGCGGTAAAGCTGAACGCGAGTGCCGGCACGAGCAGTACCCAGGTGACGTCGTGCAGCACCCGTGCCCAGCCTGCGGTCGAGTCGCTCAGCAGGAAGAGCGGGAAGCAGCCCATGAGCCCGAACGTGCCGGCTTTGCCGACCCACAGGACGTCGATCCGTCGGGCGCCCATGGCGGCGAGGGCGAGGACGGCGACCGAGACCAGGAGCTCGCGACCGAGAACGACGCCGGCGAGCCACCAGGGGACGGCCCCGTAGGCGGCGATCACGATGACGCCGGCCGCCAGCACGACTCGATCCGCCGTCGGATCGAGCACCTTGCCGAGCGTCGTGACCTGGTGGAGCCGGCGGGCGACGTAGCCGTCGAGGAAGTCCGTCGTCCCGGTGACCATGAGCACGATCGTGGCGGCGACCCGCTCGTGCTCGCCGAACAACAACCAGGCGAACAGGCCGACGAGCAGCAGTCGGCCGACCGAGAGCAGGTTCGGGACGGTCCAGATGCGGTCGAGACCGGGCTCCTCGGGCGTCTCGAGAGCCTCTGGTGCGCCATCAGCGACGGTCTCCGGCTCCACAGGCGGAGTCTATGGGTCCGGTGGTCCGCTGGCCCGCTCCCTCGAGGCGGATTCCCTGGAGCCGATCTGCGTCAGAACAGGCCGATCTCCAAGCCGGCCGCCATGGCGCCGCCGAGCTCGGCGGCGGCCTCGAGGTGCTCCGGGAGGATCTCACCTACCACCTCGAGCACCGGGAGCCGGCGACGCCACGAGAGGCCGGCGACGATCCGCTCGACGCTGGACACGCCCCCGGCCACATCGGTGTCCCCTTTGACGAACAGCGCCCAGGCCAGGCCCGCAGTGTGTTCGAGGCAAGGGTGGTAGACGCGCTCGAGGAAGTCCTTCATGGCCCCACTCATGTAGCCGAACCGGGCAGGCGTCCCGAGGATGACCCCGCGAGCGGCAAGGACGTCGTCGGGGCCGGCCTCGAAGGCGTCGAGCGAGCGGATCTCCATGCCGGTGGCCGCCTCGACGGCTCCGGAAACGACGGCGTCGCCGAGCCGCTTTGTCGAGCCCGAGCGCGAATGGGTGACGACGAGCATCACCGGCGGTGACCCGATCACCTCGTGACGGCAGAGGCCCTTGCGGCTGCGGCGACGAGGGCGCGAAACAAGCTGAGGTCGGTCCCGGCTTCGGGATGCCACTGCACGCCGATCAAGAACGGCACGGACCGGTCCTCGACTGCCTCAATCGTGCCGTCGTCCGCCCAGGCCGTGACCACGAGCCCGCCGCCGAGCCGGTCGATGGCCTGGTGATGGTGCGTGGGCACGCCGGCACGCTCCCAATCCACGGCATCGGCCAGCAGTGTCCCCGGCTCGACGCGGACGTCGTGGACCCCGTGGCCGTTCGCGATGGGAGAGTGCTCGCCGTGGCCGACGACGTCAGGAAGGTGCTGTACGAGCGTGCCGCCGCGGGCGACGTTCAGGACCTGGAGGCCGCGGCAGATGGCCAGCGTGGGCAGCGCCCCGGCCACCGCCGCCTCGACGAGGCTCAGCTCGACGCCGTCCCGCTCGTCTCGGGAGGCACCGGTGCGTGCGTTGCGATCCGCCCCGTATCGGCTCGGGTTCACATCCGGGCCGCCCGAGAGCACGACACCGTCGAGACGCGACAGCAGCTCGCGGGCATCCTCGCCCGAAAGCTGCTGCACCGGGATCAGCATCGCCAGCCCGCCGGCCGCCTCGACGGAGCGCACGTAGCTCGCCGGCAACAGGCTCGCTCGGGCGTCCCACTGGTTCCAGACCGCCTGCTCCTCGTAGGCGGTGATCCCGATGACAGGTCGGTTGCTCACAGCGGTGTCGTGTAGGCGGCGTGGATACCGCCGTCGACGAGGAACGTGGAGGCCGTGATGAACGAGGCGTCGTCGGAGGCGAGAAAGGCTGCTGCGGCGGCGATCTCCTCCGGCTCGCCGAATCGACCCATGGGGACGTGCACGAGGCGCCGTGCAGCTCGCTCCGGGTCCTTGGCGAACAGCTCCTGCAACAGCGGTGTGTTGACCGGACCAGGGCACAACGCGTTCACGCGTACGCCCTGACGTGCGAATTGCACGCCGAGCTCGCGTGACATCGAGAGGACGCCGCCCTTCGAGGCCGTGTAGGAGATCTGGGAGGTGGCCGCCCCGAGTACGGCCACGAACGAGGCGGTGTTGATCACGCTCCCGCCGCCATGTTCGAGGAGCCGGGCAATCCCTGCTTTGCAGCACAGGTAGACGCTCGTGAGGTTGACCTCCTGCACCCGACGCCAGACGTCGAGCTCGGTGTCGAGGATGGAGTCGTCGTCGGGCGGCGAGATGCCGGCGTTGTTGAAACAGACGTCGAGGCCGCCGAAGGCCGCGATGGCTGCGTCGTACATCGCCTCGACCTGCGCGGCGTTCGTCACGTCGGCGTGGACGTAGAGGCCGCCGATCTCCGAGGCCAGCGACTGGCCCGCATCGTCCGACACGTCGGCGACGACGACGCTGGCGCCTTCGGTCGCGAAACGCCTGGCAGTGGCCTTGCCGATGCCGCTGGCGGCTCCGGTGATGACTGCAACCTTGCCCTCGAGGCGTCCCATGATGCCTGGCTCCCTTGTGTCGTGACGGTCTGGGTCGTTAGTCGGTCGTGGCGATGAAGACGTTCTTCACCTCGGTGAACCCATCGAGGGCATCCGGCCCGAGCTCCCGACCGAGCCCGGACTGCTTGAAGCCCCCGAACGGCGTCCAGTACCGGACCGACGAGTGCGAGTTCACCGAGAGGGTCCCCGTTTCGATGCCGCGGGCGACGCGGAAGGCCTTGGCCACGTCCCGCGTCCAGATGGAGCCCGAGAGCCCGTAGGGGGTGTCGTTGGCGATGGAGATGGCGTCCGCCTCGTCCTCGAAGGGGACGACGACGAGCACTGGCCCGAAAATCTCCTCCCGAAACGCCGGCGAGTCCGTCGCCACCGGAGCGAGCACCGTCGGAGGGAACCAATAACCGGGGCCGTCCGGCACCGTACCGGCGAAGGCGACCGGAGCGTCCTCCGGCACGAAAGCGGCCACGGCCGAGCGTTGGCCGGCGCTGATGAGGGGTCCCATCTCGCTCGTCTCGTCGGTCGGGTCCAACACGCGAAAGCCACGGACGGCGGGCTCGAGCAGACCGAGGAAGCGGTCGTAGACGCTCGCCTGCACGAGCAGGCGCGAACGAGAACAGCAGTCCTGCCCGGCATTGTCGAAGACCGAACCCGGTGCGGTGGCGGCCGCCCGTTCGAGGTCGGCATCGGCGAACACGACGTTGGCGCTCTTGCCGCCGAGCTCGAGCGTCAGGCGCTTCAGCTGCTCGGCGCAGCCCGCCATGATGGCTTTGCCGACATCGGTCGAGCCGGTGAAGCAGATCTTGCGCACGAGCGGGTGCGTGACGAAGCGCCACCCGACGACACTCCCCCGCCCCGGTAGCACCTGGAAGACGCCCTCTGGGATGCCTGCCTCGAGCAGCAGCTCGCCGATCCGGATGGCCGTGAGGGGTGTGAGGTCGGCGGGTTTCAGCACGACGGCGTTGCCCGCCGCCAGCGCCGGCGCGAAGCCCCAGGAAGCGATCGGCATCGGGAAGTTCCAGGGAACGATCACCCCGACGACCCCGAGCGGCTCGCGGAAAGTGACGTCGATCCCGCCGCCGACGGGAATCTGCCGGCCGAAGAGCCGTTCGGGTGCGCCTGAGTAATAGGCGAGCACGTCTCGGACGTTGCCCGCCTCCCAGCGAGCATTCGAGATCGTGTGGCCGGAGTTGCGCACCTCGAGCAGCGCCAGCTCCTCGGTTGCTCCGTCGACGGCTTCGGCGGCCCGCCGCAACGCCCGGGCGCGGTCGCCCGGTGCCAGCGCCGCCCAATCGCGCTGGGCGACCGAAGCGCGCTCGATGGCGGCGTCGACCTGCTCGATCTCGAACAGCTCGACTTGGGCGATGACCTGCTCGTCCGACGGGTTCACGACGTCGCGCACGACGCTCACGTGCCGATCCTCACATCCGCTCGAAGGAGCGATAGCGCTCCCAGTCGGTCACGCTCGACTCGAAGTGGCGCATCTCGACTTCGGCCATGTTGGTGTAGTGCTCGACGACACGGTCCCCGAAGGCCTCGCGGGCAACCTCGCTGGCAGCGAAACGATCGGCCGCCACACGCATCGTCGTCGGCAGGCGGGGCGCCGCCGACTGGTAGGCGTTGCCGACGAACTCCGGCTCGAGCACGAGCGAACGGTCGACTCCGTGCAGGCCGGCGGCAACGAGCGCCGAGATGGCGAGGTAGGGATTGACGTCGCCACCCGGAACCCGGCACTCGACCCTGATGGACGAGCCGTGCCCGACGACGCGAAACGAGCACGTGCGGTTGTCCCGGCCCCAGGCGACCGCCGTCGGAGCAAACGAACCGTCGGCAAAGCGCTTGTAGCTGTTGATGTTCGGGGCGAGCAGGAGCGTGAGGTCGGCCGTGCACGCGAGCAAGCCGGCGAGGAAGTGCTCGAAGACCTCGGACATGCCGTGCTGGCGGTGCCCGGCGAAGACCGGGACGCCCTCGGCATCTCGGAGCGAGATGTGAATGTGGCAGCTGTTCCCCTCGCGCTGGTCGTACTTCGCCATGAACGTGATCGAGCAGCCCTCCTGCGAGGCGATCTCCTTCGCGCCGGTCTTGAACAAGGCGTGCTCGTCGGCCTTCGGGAGGAGCTCGTCGTATTTGAAGGCCATCTCGTGCTGGCCGAGGTTGCACTCGCCCTTCACCGACTCGACCCACATGCCGGCGTCGCTCATCTCGCGGCGGATGCGGCCGAGCAGCGGCTCGACCCGGGACGTGCCGAGGATCGAGTAGTCGACGTTGTACCGGTTCGCCGCCGTGAGGCCCCGGTAACCGCGGTCCCACGCATCCTCGTAGGAGTTCTCGAAGACGATGAACTCGAGCTCGGTGCCGGCGAGGCCGGTCCAGCCCCGGTCCGCCAGCCGGGCGGCCTGGTCCCGCAGGATCTGGCGAGGAGCGGCCGCCACCGGGGCGCCGTCCTCCCAGAGGAGGTCGGCCTGGCAGACGACGGTCTTCGAGTGCCAGGGCATGACGCGCAAGGTCTTCAGGTCGGGCTGCATCACGAAGTCGCCGTAGCCGGTGTCCCAGGACGACATCTCGTAGCCGGCGACGGTGTTCATGTCCACGTCCACAGCAAGCAGGTAGCTGCACGCCTCCGTGGCGTTCTCGGCGACCTCGGCGAGGAAATGGCGGGCGTCGAAGCGCTTGCCCTGCAGCCGTCCCTGCATGTCGGTGAACACGACGAGAACGGTGTCCACCTCGTCCTCGGCCATGAGGCCTTCCAAGTTGTGAATGCTGAGTCGAGCTGGGCCCTTCCTCAATCGATCTCCTCCGATCGGTACCGCGATGCTGTGATCATGCCGCGTACGGTCCGCCTGGTGCCGGAACGCCGTCTCCCGTCGGCATCAACCGCCGGCTCGCTCGGCGCCGGCTGCCTCCGGCCTCATGTCATCGCAGGCGTCATCGCCGGGCCGGGCATCGCTCGACTTCTCAGCGGTAGTCGTCCAGGACAGCTTCAGCCGGCGGCTACCCCCGGGGCCGCCGGGCGCTGTGGTGTGGCAGTGAGCAGCAAGCTGGCCACCTCGGCGGCCTCGCCGGGGAGGTGAACGGCGCCGCCGATGTGGAAGGCGAGCGTGTAGGGGTGGCCGGAGGTCCGGTTGAACTCGAGCGTCTGCACGACGATGCGGTCGATGACGAGACGGGCGGCGTGGGCGTCGGCACCGATCAGCAGGATCCCGAACTCGCCGGAGCCGATTCGACCGAGCAGGTCGGAACCACGAACGGTCCGTTCGAGCAGCTGTGCCGCCTGCACGAGGACGCGGTCACCCACTTCGAAGCCGAAGTTCCGGTTGATCATCCCGAGCCCGGCGACGTCGGCCCGCAGCATCACCGAGGCCCGGTCCCGGCGATCGCCGAACTCGAGCATGCGGTTGCCGATCCGGTCGAAGCTGCGGGCGTTCATTGCCCCGGTGAGCGCATCGGTCGTGACGTAGGGCAGTGGGGAGAGCTCGGCCTCGATCAACTTGGCGAGATCGCCGAGGGCGGCGACCTCTGTCTCGGGGAACTCACGTTCTTGGGTGTCGAACACCGCAAGCGCCCCGATGATCTCGCCCCCAGGCGCGTGCACCGGGACTCCTGCGTAGGCGACGAGGCCAGGAACCGACGCCACCGCGTCGAGGCCGTCGAAGCGGTTGTCCTGGCGGGCATTGGCGACCACGAGCGGTTCACCGGAGGCCACGACGTGCGAGCAGAACCAGTAGTCACGAGTCGGCTGGCCGAGCTGGACTCCTGCCTGCTTGGTCCCGTAGGCGGACTTGAAGAACACCAGCTGCTCTGCCACGACGCTCATGATGCCGACGGGGGCACCGCTCAGGCGGGCGGCAAGTTGCACGACGCGGTCGAAGCGCGCTTCGGGAGAGGCGTCCAGCAGCCGCAGCTCCTGCAACGCGAAGAGCCGCCTGGTCTCGTCAGGCGCGAGCGGTGCCGCCTCCACACCCGAAGCCTACTCGCGCACCTTCCGGCCGCCGGTGTCCCGGACGCGCATGCTAGGACGGTGCACCGGTACGGCCTACAGGAGAACGCGATGCCTACTCATGACCAGATCGTCGAAGCGCTACGCGAGCGGCTGCTGGAGGCGATCACCTCACGAAACATGACCTCCGAGACGCTCCTCACCCTCGCGGAAGCCTACGCCTGGCTGGTCGCGCCCGACCAGCCTCACGGTCCCCGCAAGGCCGGCGGCTGATCGGCCAGTTCGCCGCCAGCTGACCGACGGGGCGCAATCTCTTCCGGCGCGTCGGTCGTAGCCCCTTCGTGACCGCGGTTGCCGCCCGGCAGGGATCGGCGCCGGTACCAACCGAAGAGGAGCTCCGGTGAACCTCAAGCCCATCATCATGAGCGGCGCCGTGCTGGCGGCTGCTGTCGCAGCCTTCGCGGAGGGCCCGCTTGCCGCCACGACTTCAGCCGCCGCCCCGGCGCCGAGCCACCTGTCGAGCCGCGTGCCCCGCGTCCTCACCGCCGGCGTGCAGGCCATCACCGTCAAGACCTACGGCTCGGTGCTGGCCGACCGCAGCGGCTTCACGCTCTACCTGCTCAGCACCGAAGCCGGTTCCAAGCTGCACTGCACGTCCAAGGCGTGCGTGGCATCGTGGCCCCCCCTGCTCGTGTCCAAGGGCCAGAAAGTGGGGATCGGCGCCGGAGTGAAGGGCAAGGTCAGCACAGTCGCTCGATCCTCGACGACCGAGCAGGTCACTTTCAACGGCTATCCCGTCTACACCTTTGCCGGTGACAGCGGGAAAGCGCAGACGAACGGCGAGAAGGTCGTGGCATTCGGGGGCACCTGGTACCTCCTCCGTCCGTCCGCCACAACTGCGGGGACGACACCGATCAAGTAGCCCGCGACGGCTCGGACGCCTGATCCGGACGAGCCGGAAAAGAATTTTCACGGAGTGCTCAAGTCGGGCACCCAGCTGCCGACAATTTACGAAGCCTGTTCCAAAGCGTTGCGACCGCCTCCGGCCCCCCCCTTCGCCGGAGGCGCTGTCGCGTCCGGGCACCTGCGACTCAGTTGCACGTGTCGCACCCTGCTCGGGTCGTGTTCCCCACGGCTTTGCCACCTGCGAACCCTGAGCAACAGCGGTTTGACCACCTGCCTGCTTCGGTCGTAACACGCTGACGCTTCGCACCGACCGCCGTCTGCCGGCCCGCCATGGACGAGCAGGCCCGAATCAGCGCTAACCTTGGGGTGTCTCGTGACGAGGGCGAGGCATGAGGGGGGAGCAGGAAATGGCGACAGGGAACCGATCAGTGCTTCCGCTCACCGTTCTGGTGAAAAGCGAGACGGGAGCACGACCGAAGCTGAGACGGACGCCCGAGACCGTGTTCTTCACCGGAGAAGGAACCGTCGACCACGCGTGCGGCGAGTGCGGGCACGTCATCGTGCGAGGGCTGAGCCGCAGCCAGCTCACGGGCATGAGCTTCGAGTGCCCGGCCTGCGGCACGCTCAACGGCTGAAGCCGACTTCTCCCCGACTGGGGCACCAGGACCCCTGAGGTTCAGGCGCGCCGCCGGCGCAGGCCGGCGCAGGCCGGCATCACAGCTGAGGTTCAGCGGTGAACGGCCGTCAGCGTCTGGCTGGGGCGTTCGAAGACGACGTCCCGCAGCTTTCGCCCGAACTGCGCCTCGCTGAAGCGCTCCGTGTGAGCGATCAGCTTCTCCGCCGAAAAGCGCGTCGTCGACAGCTCGTCCATGGCGTCGAGGACGGACTCGGCGTGCGGGCTCTCGATGAACGTCCCGGTGACACCGTCGAGGATCGTGTCGAGGAAGCCGCCGAAGCGCAGTGCTCCGCTCGGCTTGCCGAACGACGCCGCTTCGAGCGGGGTCAGACCGAAGTCCTCGTAGGACACGGTGATGAGGGCCTTGCAGTTGGCGTAGCACCAGCGCAACTGGGCGTCGCTGGCGGCACCGACGAACGTCACCCGGTCGATGCCGAGCGACTCGAGATAGGCGCGGTGGGGGCCGACACCCACCACCACAAGGCGATCGTGGGGCCGGTCGCGCATGGCCTCCACGATGGCATCGACGTTCTTGTACGGCAGCAAGCGTGACACGCACAGCCAGAAACCCGGCTCGATCTCGTCGATCGCTTGCATCGGGCCGAAGGGATCGAGCGCCGGCGGCGGGGCAAGCGTCTCTGCGTCGATCCCGTAGATCTCTCTGACAGCGGCCGCAACGGCGGTCGAATTGACCAGGTAGCGATCGGCAGACTGCGCGGCGCGCCGGTCCCAGTTCACGAGGGGACGGCGTGCCATGGACAGCCCGCTCTGCTTGACGCCGAGGCGGACTCGGTCCGCCAGCGTGAGCGCGTCGCTCGGAGTGCCGTTACCGAGGTAGCGATCCGCCTGATACAGCCAACGAGCCGGAGCGTGGCAGTAGACGATCTTTCGACCGGATGCCTTCACCCCATGGGCCCATCCGCTCGTGCTGCAGACAGTGACCTCGTTGTCGAGCTCGATCCCGGAAAACACAGGAGCCAGCAACGGGAACGCTGCCCGGTGATGGCCTCGCAACCCTGGCACGTGATCCAGCCAGGTCGAGCGGACCTCGAGCTCGCCGAACTCCGGGAACGTGCCATCGGGGTCGTACAGCGACGTGTACACCGCCCGAACGCCCAGTGCGCGGGCCATCGCGAGCACGACGCGCTCGGCGCCTCCGCGCTGAGTGAGGTAGTCATGGACGAGCGCGACCGGTTCCACCGCGGCCGATCCGTCCCATCGAACGGGCACGGGCGCCGGGCGCCCGTCGCCGCGCGGCGACGCGTCAGTAAAGGGAACGCCGCCACGCCCCGAGATGGGCGAAATGCTCGCCATGCCCGCCCGCGTCACAGACACCGGGCGCCGTACGCTGCTGCATTCGCTTTCGGCGCCCTCATCCGGCTCCGCCACCGTGTTCGTCATCGCGCTACTCCGCGCGCCTTTCCTCGAAGCTGATCGTCCGCGCTCACCGCCCCTTGTTGGAAGCTGGAGCACGCACGCTGAAGGGGCTGTCCGCTGACGCCCCGGTCCTGCGGTGCTTTGCTCAAACCCTGACCGTCTCCTCGCCGCGACGTCTCAGATATGCCTCCCGGAAGCCCAGTGGCCGCCAGGTTTGCTGCGCCCCACCAGTAGCACTGGAGGGGTTGGGAACTTTACCTTACGGCGAGAATGCTACCAATTCAAGCGAATCAGGAGAATTCTTCGCGCACTGCTACAGCGGCAGCCGAACCCGAGGCGAGCTTACCAGCTGAGGCTCGACCCGCGAACTCGGGCGCCGCCGCCAAGCATGCCCCCAGCCGGAGCTGTCGTGCGAGCTGCCAACACTTCCTTCCGACATCCAGACTGTCACTTTTCTTCCCCCTTTCGGTCCGCCGGCCCTCGGCTACATCGCCGCTGCGGCGGTCTCGACCCATGGCACTCGGTGTCGTTTCGCCACGCCGAGGCGCACCAGCGGCAGGAGCTCCTCCCCGAACTCCCGTGCGTCGGCAAGAGGATCGAACCCCTTCAAGATGAAGGCGGAGATGCCGATGTCGTAGTACCTGAGCATGGCTTCGGCCACCTGTCGGGGCGTGCCGACGAGCGCCGTCGAGTTACCGGCTGCTCCGGTCAGCTTCGCCACCTTCATCCACAACCGCTCGTCGTAGACGTCTTCTCTCGTGGCGTAGTCGATCAGCCGCTTCCGTCCGACAGAAGTCGTCGCCCGCTCATCCCGGTCGACCGAGAGCATCGCGTTCCGAGCGCCGCCGAGACCCGTGTACGAGCCGGTGTTGCCGCCCATACGGTCCTTGGCTGCCTGAATGCGCTCGGCCACCTTGGCGGCGATCCACTCCGCTCGTTCCCAGGCCTCGCGCTCGGTGTCGGCGATGATCGGACGTAGAGACAAGCTGTAGCGCATGCTCCTGCCGTGACGGGCGGCTGCGGCGTTGATGGCGCTCATTCGGCTCGCGACCGCCGCCCGCGGCTCCCCCCAGAAGGCATAGGTGTCTGCCTGTTGGGCACCGACGTCGATCGCCGGCTTGGAGGCGCCGGCGAAGAAGAGCGGTATCCCGCCGGGTGTCACCGGCTTCACGGACGTGAAGGCGTTCTCGTAGCGGTAGAACTCGCCTGCATGGTCGAAGGGTTCATCGCTCGACCACATCTTGCGAACGAGCGACATGACCTCGAGCGTCCGCCGGTAGCGATCGTCGTGGGCGACGAAGTCACCCTCACGTCGCTGGTCGGCTTCATCACCGCCGGTAATGAAGTGGATGGCGATCCGGCCGCCGCCGGTCAGCTGGTCGAGAGTTGCCGCTTGGCGAGCAAGGAGGGCCGGTTGTACGAACCCGGGGCGGTGCGCCACGAGCACGCCAAGTCGTGACGTGACCGACAGCACGTACGAGGCCAGCGCCCAGCCTTCGGGGCTGACTGCTCCATAGCCGATGAGCACACGGTCAAAGCCCGCTCTGTCGTGAGCCTTGGCGATCTTCGTCACGTAGCTCGTGTCGATGACGGCGCCGTCGGTCCAGTCCACGACCGGCCCGTCTACCAACGGCCCCTTGATCTCGGACGCGTCGCGCGTACCCACCATGCCGATGATCTCGACCGCCACGTCTCATCTCCCTGATTCCGCACTCCGCCGAACGCAGCACCCCCGAGAGCCGCTCAGTCAGGCAGCTCGGTGGAGATGAAGCGAGAACATGAGTGTAGAGCCGTGGGACACGGTTCGTGAACAATGCCCGGCGGCGTGTCCTAGGGCTGCAGTGAGCGCAACGCAGCGGCCATGGCGCTGATCGTTTGAAACGTGCTCCTGCGAATCTGATCGTCGGGGAACATCATGCCGAAGTGCTCCTCGATCGCTGTCATCACCGAGACGGTCGCATACGAGGTCATCCCAACGTTGAACAGGTCGGTTTCGTCGGTGAGATCGGAGGCGGCGATCGTGAGCTTGGCGTTGGCCGCCAGAATCCTCCGGATCTCGTCTTCTACCTGCGGCACGATGCCGTCCTTTCTCGCGCCTGACCGGCCTGTTCAGCCGCTGCGGGCCGTTGCACGCCCAGAGTCTCGCATCCCGTCGCGAGCGGTGGCGAACCGATGCGCCGCCTTGCTGTGGCGGGCTGGCGGCGTCGTCGCCGGCAGTGCCGGAGCGCTGCGGCCACCGAACGTTTCGGACCCCGTCTCCTGCCAACTAGACTGTCATGAGGAGCGGTGAACCAGCGGCGACAGCCACCTGCGTTGTTGGATCCTCGCGACATATGGCGGCCGGCGGCATTGGGAAGCGGGATGAACGGCATGACACGAGACAAGGCCTCCGGCGAGAAGGCCGGTACGGCTCGTTCGGCGGACGGAGCGCGCCACGACGGCGCGGCGGGGTTCTCGCGATGATCGAAGTCGCCATCATCGGTCTTGGTCCCTGGGGCCTGAGCGCTCTCGAACGCTTGCTCGACGGCCTCGGCTCGCAAGAGACCGAACGCCGTGGTGCCGTCGTTCACATCGTCGAGCCGGGTCGCGCCGGTTCGGGCGTCTACTCGATCGACCAGCCGGACTACTTCATCCTCAACACGCCGTGCGGTCAGCATTCGATGCACCCGTTCCCGGAGCAGAGCAGGCGCTTCGGCTTCTTCGAGTGGGCTCAGGCGCAGGGATACCGCTGGGTCGGCGACCGCTGCCAGGTCACCTCGAGCGGCAGGCAGATCACACCTGACGACTTCTTGCCGCGCCGGCTCATGGGTGAGTACCTGGAGTGGTTCTATGGCGATCTGGTCGCCAATGCTCCTGCCGGCATCCGAGTCGTCCATCACCGCGAGTACGCCGTCGACATCACCGAGACCGCCGCAGGCGAGCAGGTCGAGCTCGCCAACGGGGAGCGCTTCGAGGTCGACTTCGCCATCCTCGCCACGGGCCATACCGAGAACGTCGAAGCCGACCTCGATCTCCGCATGCTCCCCGCCTATCCCCAGGATGCCTACTCGGAGGCGATCTTCCCCGGCGCGAACGTGGCCGTCTCCGGAATGGGCCTTGTCTCGGTCGATGTCGTCATCGCCCTGACGAGAGGCCGAGGCGGCGAGTTCGTGGGCGAGGACCGCCTCCGCTATCGCCCGAGCGGGCGGGAGCCAGTCATTCATCTCTTCTCGCGCACCGGTGAGCCGTACCGTGCGAAGTCGCACGGTACGGAGGACCCGACGGGCGAGTACATCCCGACCATCTGCACCCGTGAGGCACTCGAAGCTGCACGTGCGGCCCGGCGCCGCGCCACAGGATGCTCGCAACTCGACATGCGATCCGACGTCCTGCCGTTGATCATCGCCGAGATGGAGCTGCGCTACTACGAGCAAGCGGCACGGTTGCGCTGCGGCGACGGCGCTGCGAGGGCCACCAAGGCGGATCTCACGCAGGCCTGGGAGGCCGGGCAGTTCCGCAGCCTCCTCCCGCTCTACGGTGCGAAATACGGCTTTTTCGACGCAGCCTCGACGTTCTTTCGCGAGGACGTCGTCGAGTGCGTGTCGTCGAAGGACTACGAAGCTCACGTGTACTCCGCCATCGCCGACGACCTATCAGAGGCGCTGGTACGCGGAGGTGCCAGCCCGCTCAAGGCCGCTCAGGAAGTCCTACGCGTGCTGCGTGACACGATGCGCGACGCCGTGGAGTTCCGGAGTTTGACGCTTCCGTCGTACCTGGACTTTCAAGCCAACATTCGCCCGAAGGTCACCCGCAACATCACGGGTCCGCCCGCCTTCCGCTGTCAGCAGCTGCTGGCGCTCATGGACGCCGAGATCCTGAGGGCGCCGTTCGGGCCGGCGCCGGCGGTCACCGCCACTTCTGGAGGCGGCTTCCGGATCGCCTCGGAGCGTCTCGCCGAGCCCGTCGACAAGGAGATCGACGTCTTGGTGCGCGGGCACCTCGACGACCCGAGTTGCGAGCGGTCGGGCTCTCCCTTGCTGCAGAACCTCTACCGGAACGGCCGGATCCGCGAGCTGGCCTACGGTCCGGTCAAGGTCGGCAGCCTCGACCTCTCCACCGATCTGAACCCGGTCAGCCGAGCGGGCGAACCGCAGCAGCGGTTGTTCATCCTCGGCGCCCTCACCGAAGGGGTGCGCTACTTCACGGCGTATGTCCCATCGCCGAAGAGTCGCGTACGAGCATTCGTCGACGCCCAAGCATGCGTCGAGCGAATTCTCGCTCCGGCGCCGTGACGGCGAACCCCTCACCCGACCTCCCCCTTCTGGCGGTTGCCTACGGCGACCGTTCCGTGCCGATGTTCCAGCTCCTCGAAGCCACGTCGGCGATCTGTCGGGTGCTGTGGATCGTCGACGGGACCGAACCGGAATCGCACGGCATCGTCCGGCCGCTCTCGCGCTTCGGCGCCGTCGTCGACATCGCCGGCCTGCCGGTGACCGAGGCTGCCCGCCTCGTCCGGGAGCATCGGCCAGACGGGATCATCGCCTATCGCGAACGCGATCTCAGCCTCGTCGCATCGCTGGCCGAGCAGCTCGGCCTGCAGTACCACGAGCCGATCGTCGCCCGCCGTCTCGTCGACAAGCTGTATCAACGTCGGGCGCTCGCGGACGGCGGTCTCCCCACGCCGAGTGTCGTCGAGGTCGACATCACCGACGACCCCAGCCTCGTCGACGAGATCGCCGCCCAGGTCGTGTTCCCGGTGATGGTCAAGCCCCGACGAGGCAACGGGAGCTCGTACGTCTTCAAGGCCGGCGATCCCCAGGAGCTGGCGGCGATCTTCTCGCGTTGTGCCAGCTGGTCGAACCAGGATCATGAGTTCATCGTTGAAGAGTTTCTCGAGGATCTGCCCGAGTTGTCGCAGGCGGGCTTCGCCAGTTTCGTGTCGGTCGAGACCGTGCTCGTCGACGGCGAGATCCACCACATCGCCACCAACGGGCGGCTCCCCCTGGCCGACCCGTTCCGGGAGACCGGCACATTCATCCCCTCCGAGCTGGACGCTGAGCAGACGAGCTCGGTGCTGACAGTGGCCACCGACGCCATCCGAGCGCTCGGTGTCCGGAACGGCTGCCTCCACACCGAGATCAAGCTCACGCCGAACGGCCCACGCGTCCTCGAGGTGAACGGGCGAGTCGGCGGCGGTGTCGCCGACATGTTGAAGCTCGCCTGCGGCCTCGACGTGGTGGCGCTCTCGGTACGAGTGGCCCTCGGTCTGCCGATCGACCTCGAGGACATGGTGGCGTGTCCGAGGGTCGGCTACCGCTTCCTCTACCAGCCTCCGGTGAGCGCGCACGTCGTCGCCACCATCGAAGGCCTCGACCGCGTGTCGGAGTTGCCGGGCATCCACCGCGTCTATTTGCAGCACGGGCCCGGGAACGAGTTCGATGCCGCCGACGGTTCGGTCGCCTATCTCTTCGACACGGTTGGCTCGGTTTCCGACCACGACGCTCTGCTCGCGGTCGTCCGGACGATCCGCGACACCGTCTCGGTCACCTATGGCAAGAGGGCGTCATGAGAATCGCCTTCGTCAACAACATGCCGGACGCTGCTTTCGAGGAGACCGAGCAACAGTTCCTTCGCCTGGTCTGCCCGATCGGGCCGGAATCAGGTCTCCAGGTGAGCCGCTATCTCATGGGTGACATCGACCGTGCGCCGGAGATCGCCGGTCAGATCCGTCACCGCTATCAACCCGTCGAGACCCTCTTCTCCGACCCGCCCGACGCCATCATCGTGACGGGAACCGAACCCCGATGTGCGGATCTGACATCCGAGCCCTACTGGCCGGCGCTGAGCGAGCTGCTTGCGTGGGCGGAGAAGTCGGTGCCGGTCACGCTGCTGTCCTGCCTCGCCTCACATGGAGCCCTGCTGGCGCTCGACGGTGTCGAACGGCGTCCCCTCCCCGTCAAGCTCAGCGGTGTCTACCCCCAGGAGCTGCACCCGAGCCACGACCTGGTCAAAGGCCTCGACTCGGTGTCGTTCCCCCACTCGCGATTGAACGACGTTCCCGCCGAGCTGCTCGGCGAGCGCGGGTACGTCGTGCTCGTCGGTTCAGCCACGACTGGCTGGACCGTGGCGGCGCGTGAGCGCGACGGTCGCCTCCTGATGCTCCTGCAGGGGCACCCGGAGTACGGGCCGACGACGCTGTTGCGCGAGTACCGGCGAGACGTCCGGCGCTTCCTCGACGGCACGTCGTCGGTCTACCCCCGAGTCCCGGAGGGCTACCTCGACGCCGCTGGTGTCGCGCTCGTGGAGCGGTTCCGTCGGGCCGTTCAGGGCGCTCATCCCCCGGACATGGCCAAGTTCCCGTTCGAGGCCGCAGCCCGCCGCATCGCCGTCGACTGGCAAGCCCACTCCGTGCAGCTCGTTCGCAACTGGCGCGGCGAGGCGGAGCGCAGGGCCGGTCGCCTTGCCGGCTACCGATGATCAGCAGCTCGGCCGCGGGCGGCGCCGGTGCGTGACGAGACCATCGCCATCCACGGCGGATACGAGGCGGACTCCACGCGGGCGGTGGCCGTTCCCATCTATCAGACCGTCGCTCACGACTTCGAGAACGCCCAACATGCCGGCGAGATCTTCGACCTCGCCGCCAAAGGGTTTCACTACAACCGCATCAACAACCCGACCAACGACGTGCTCGAGCGCCGGCTCACGGCTCTCGAAGGCGGCTCCGGCGCACTCAGCGTGAGCTCGGGCGCTGCCGCCGTGCGCTACTCGGTGCGCAACCTCACGAGCGTCGGCACGAACATCGTGAGCGCTCCGCAGCTGTACGGCGCCACGTACGCGCTGTTTGCGCACGTGTTGCCGGATGAGGGCGTCGAAGTCCGCTTCGCCAAGGACGATCGCGCCGAGTCGATGGAGCCGCTCATCGACGACCAGACGCGAGCCATCTTCTGCGAGAGCATCGGCAACCCCGCCGGCAACGTCGTCGACCTCGAGCGCGTGAGCGAGATGGCGCATCGGCACGGCGTGCCCCTGATCGTCGACAACACCGTACCGACGCCCCTGCTCCTCAAACCCTTCGGGCATGGGGCCGACATCGTCATCCACTCGCTCACGAAGTTCGTGGGCGGTCACGGCACGACCCTTGGTGGCGTCATCATCGACGGTGGCCGCTTTCCCTGGCTGGAGCACGCCGAACGCTTCCCCATGCTCACCGAGCCGGAGCCGGCGTTCCATGGCGTCGTCTACGCCGAGCAATTCCCCGAGACCGCCTACGTCGTGCGGTGCCGGACCGTCGGGCTGCGCAATGACGGCGCCGCGCTGTCACCCTTCAACGCTTTCTTGCTGCTGCAGGGTCTCGAGACCCTCTCGGTCCGCCTCGAGCGCCACGAGACGAACGCCCGCGCGGTCGCCGAGTACCTGGCCGCCGACAGCCGCGTCGCCTGGGTGAGCTATCTCGGGTTCCCCGACCACCCCCATCACGAGCTCGCTCGCCGGTATCTGCACGACCGCTTCCCCTCCATCCTCACCTTCGGCGTCAACGGGGGCCGCGAGGCCGGCATCGGTTTCTTCGACAGCGTCCAGCTGTTCAAGCGCCTCGTCAACATGGGCGACGCCAAGTCCCTCGTCGCCCACCCGGCGTCCACGACCCACCGCCAGCTCTCCCCGGACGAGCTGACCCTCGTGGGCGTCTCGCCGGAGATGGTCCGGCTCTCGGTCGGTCTCGAGCACATCGACGACCTGCTCGAGGACATCGACCAGGCGCTCACGGCCGCCTGCGCCTGAGCGCGGTCCCCTCCCGCCCACCGGGCGCCTTCGACGCCGAGGGGTTACTGGCCCGCCAACCGCTCCCGCACGGCTCGTGCGAGGAGTGAGGGCATGACGAGGGCGGCGCGGGCCAGATGCCGTGCCAGCGCCGGATCCTGAGCGAGGCGCCAAGCCCACTCCATCCCGAAGCGCTCGACGGCCGGCGGCGGAGGGACCCTCGTTCCAGCCACCGTGTCGACCGCCCCTCCGATGCAGAAGTAGACGCCCGGGTGTCGGCGCGCGAGGGCGTCGGCCCAAAGCTCTTGCTTCGGACAGCCGAGGGCGACGAGGACGACATCGACGGCTTCGCCTGCGAGCGATGCCACCGTCTCGTCCACGAGCGCCGCCTCGGGCTCGGCCGGATAGGTCCCGCCGAGGATGAGCCACTCGGGCCGCCGCTCGGCGACGACCTGCTGGCTCGCGGGCGAGCTGCCGATCACGGCGACGCGTCCGGCCGCCAGCAATTCGCCGTCGAAGATCCGTTGCACGACTTCGCGCCCGGTCAGACGTCCGCTGCTGTGCACGCCGGCGACCGCCAGGGCCAGGCGCACGCCGTTGCCATCGACGAGGACCACCGATGCTCGTGCAAGGGCGGCGGCATAGCGGGCGTTCGCCCGCCAGAGATAGGCCTGGTAGGGCGCGAGCGTGCAGACGGTGACACCCTCGCCGCCGGTTGTTGCGGCGGTCGCCCACTCGTCGAGCTCCGGCCAGGTGATCACCGAAATCGGGATACCGAGGTGCGAGTCGAGCATCGAGGCTGCGCCGCCTTCCTGCAGATCGGCGCTCGACGCCGTCCGAGACGTCTCCCACTTGGCACGTCCGCCGGCGGTACGGATGCGTGCGACGAGCCGCGAAGTGCCCACGACTCCGAGGAACGTGGCCAGATCGAGCCAGCGGCTGGGCTGCAGGTTGGCGCGGACCAGTTCCCCCGCAGAACCTTGCTGGCCGCTCCCCGGGTAGAGCTGGCGGTGCTCACGGTTGCCCGCCGCCACGCGGGACTGCACGCGGACAAGCTGGCGGATCGTCGCCGGGGGCTCGACGGTGGCGGCGAAGCTGTCGACGACGGTCACCTCGTCGGGCCTGAACAGGCTCTGGACGAACAAGTCGTCTCCGATCACGGGCGGGAACTCACCGAAACGAGCCCGCCCCGCCTCCGAGAGGCAGTAGACGCCGCGGCCGACGAGGTGGTCCGGGTACGGCGCACGTGATCGCGCCCGGTAGTGCCGGGCGACTCCTCGGGAGGCCCGCGAGAGGTCGAGCCGGAACCGGACGGTGGCGGCCGGAGAGCCGGTTGCCGCCAGCTGGCCTACGAGGAGGTCGACGATCTCTCGGGGCAGCTCGATGTCGGCGTCCAGATAGATGCGAGGGTAGCTGCGTGCGGCCTCGTCTCCGAGGTTGAGGGCCACCGTCTTGCTGGCGGCGGCCGTCTCGATGACCTCGACCCCCGCAACGCATGCCGCGACCGCTGCGGTGCCGTCCGAGCAGCCGTTACAGACGACGATGACTTGTATCTCGTCGGGCCGGTCGTTCGGGCGCAGGGCCTTCAAACAGCGCTCGATCCCGGCGGCCTCGTTGTGCGCAGGGATGATGACGGCAGTCATGGGAGCAGATCAGCACTCGCCGCCAACGCCGTCGCATCTCGACCATCGAGTCGGACGACCCTGCTCGCCGGCGCCTTGGGGCGGCGGCAGGTGCCGGCAACCGGGGCCCGGGACCTCAGCGCACCGCCCACCAGACTGGGGGCCCGGAGCTGATCTCGTAGATCTTGACGCTATAGCTGGCCGGCAGCGAGTCGGTGAAGGTTCCCTTCGAGTTGAGGCGGAACACCTTGCCCTGCTCGGAGACCGTCCGGTCATATTGGGCGTTCGAGTCGTAGAGCAAACGGGCGTTGCCGCCGGCGAAGTGCAAGAGGGTGTAGGTCCCGGTCGTCGATCCGAGACGATCTCCCTGGACGATCAGGAAGGTGTGGCCGTCCACGACCTTCACGTCGAAGTTGATCGGCACCGCCGAGTTGGAGCTCTGGACACTTGCGATATTCGGGACCGAGGCAGCGTTGAGCTCAGGTGCGTACTGCTCGATGGCGTGGTCCACGTAGGTGAGGTTGTCTCGGATGATCGTGTTGGAAGCGCAGTAGTCCCAGATCGGCGTGCCGTTCGGCAGGAGCTCGTCGCAGAACCACTCGATGCCATTGGCGCCGTTGAGGAGGGCTTCCCATGCCGCCGAGTTGACCTCGGCGGGCGAGGCGCCCTGGGTCTCGGCCTTGCCGTCGTTCTCCTTGCTCAGACCGAGGTCATTGCCGCCGGTCTCGACGAACTCCCAGACCGGGCCGGTTGAACCGGCGAGCCGGCGGAGGTTGCGAGCTTCGGCTCCGTAGGCCCACAGGCAGTCGTAGCCGTGCCGGGTTCTGCAGAGGTAGGTGTGCCATGGGTCGGTCAGGGCGTACTCGTCGGACGAGGCGACGTTCGTCGCCCGCAGATTGGCTTCCGACTGACTGAGGCACGTCGCGTTGCCGACGGTGTTCTTGGGCAGCCACGCCGTCCAGGCGCCCTCGTTCTCGAAGACCATCCGGTGCGGATCCTCACGCTGCACGATTGCGACCTGGGCTGCCACGTCAGTCGAGCAGGTGGGTTCGTCACCCCACTGGTAGCCGACGAAATACTTGGAGGCGCCCGGGGTCTGAGCAACGAGCGCGGCGATGCTGGCCACCGAGGTCGCCGAGGTGTCCGACGTGGGGTCTCCCCCTCCGATCACGTACATGTGACTGGCAACGGCTGCGGCGAGCTCCCCGTTGTCGCTGCCGAAGCGCTCCGGCCAGGAGTTCATCCCGATGAAGATGTTGACGCCCATGGCGTGGAAGGCCTGCGCCTGGTTCTTGTACTGAGCCGGGACGTTCCCGCCGTTGGGCGCCTGGTCCCAGACCGCGATCGGGATGAAACCCGGACTGGTCGGCAACAGCCCGAGGTACCTCGGGAGATGGGGCACGGCATGGACGGTCTGAGCCTTGGCGTGATGCGCAGCGTGCCCGCCGAACACCGAAGGAGCCAGCGCGTTCGTCAAAACTCCGACGAGCAGCAGGGCCAGAGAGGGACGAATCAAGATTTTTGCCACGGAGCGTAGCCTAGTACCCACTGTCCGTGGTGGCAAGGACCCAACCCCGGAGCGTTGGCTCTCGGAGGTCTCTGGTGAGCCTCTCACACTCGCGCTCCTGCCGGGTGGAATGGGGACTTCGCCGGCTGTCGTAGAATCAGGAGTCCCGTCGGCCGAGTGTGGCGGGGTGGAAGCATCAAACGACGTGAGCGGGACGTCTTGCCGCCTTCCGAACCCGAAAGATTCATGACCGAGACATCCATCCTCGGCGACGAGGGTCGCCCACCGGAGCGCACACTTGGCGAGCTCGTGCGCAAC
Source organism: Acidimicrobiales bacterium (assembly GCA_049510975.1). Classification (GTDB taxonomy): domain Bacteria; phylum Actinomycetota; class Acidimicrobiia; order Acidimicrobiales; family Bog-793; genus JAKACA01. The sequence goes on along the minus strand of JBEKYM010000009.1, from coordinate 67,098 downwards.
AGCCTCGGTTGGAGCTTTGCCAACAACGTCTTCGGGAGATCGCTCACCTTCGTCAGCAGCCTCGTACTGGCACGCCTGCTCGAGCCGCGTGAGTTTGGTGTCTTCGCCATCGCGCTGGTGGTCTACTCACTCCTGATCTCCCTCAACGACGTCGGCATCTTCGCCACGATCGTTCGCTGGCCGGGCAACATCGACGAAGTGGCACCCACCGCCACCACGCTCATCTTCTTGACGAGTGTCGCCGCCTACGCCGTGTTCTTCGTGGCCGCCCCATATTGCTGCCGGCTCGTGGGTGCGCCTGATGCCGCCGGTGTCACCAGGTTGCTTGCGCTCGCCATCATCGTCGACGGGATTTTCGCCGTTCCCGTCGGGATGCTCACGAGGTACTTCCGCCAGGATCGCCGCACGATCGCCGATCTCGTGAACGCGGTCGTCGCTACCGTAGTCTCGATCCTACTGGCTGTTCACGGCTACGGCGTGTGGAGCCTTGCTTGGGGCAGGCTGCTCGGCAACCTCATCGGCGCCATCTTGTGCACGGCGTTTTCGGAGCACCGCTACCGGCCGGGTTTCAAGCTCGTCGCCGCCAAGAAGCTCCTTCGCAGCGGGGCGCCGCTGCTCGGGACGACGGTGGTCACGATCGGCGTGCTGAACGTCGACTACATCACGATCGGCCGCATCCTCGGACCGACCGCGCTCGGGTACTACGTCCTCGCCTTCAACATCTCGAGCTGGGCGATCAGCATCTTCTCGTTCGCCATCGACCGCGTGACGCTCCCCACCTTCGCCAGGCTTCGCTCCAACCCGGTGGCCCTGCGGATGACCTTCATCCGCGCGACGTCGATGCTCTGTCTCGTCACTTTGCCGGTGTGCTCGCTCATGGCGGCCATGAACCACCCGCTCATCTTGTTCATGTACGGCTCCAAGTGGGCGCTCAGCACCGATGCCCTCGAGTTCCTCGCTCTGTTCGCCGTCGTGCGGATCATCGTGAACCTCGCCATGGACACCCTCATCGCCGTCGGCAACTCGTCGATCACGTTCGCGTTGCAGTCGTGCTGGCTCGCCTTCCTCATTCCTGCGCTCATCATCGGCGCCCGTACCGACGGGATCACCGGCGTCGCCATGGGGCACGTCATCGTCGGCTTCGGCGTGGTGGTCCCGATCTACGCCATGGTGATCAAGCGCTTGGGCGTCTCGCTCCGATCGCTCATGAAGCACCTCGCCTGGCCCGTTCTCGGCGCCATCCTCACCGCCTTCGTCTCGCGAAATGTCGCTGGCCACTTCAGCACCCCCTTCGTGGCGCTCCTCGTCGGCGGCAGCTGCGGGCTCGTCGTCTACGTGCTCGCCGTGCTCCCGCTCCGCCGCATGCTGCGATCGTCCGCCGGCCTGCTCGACATCGCCCACGGCTTCCCCGTCGACGGTGACGAGGAGGTTCACTCGCTTGCGGAGCAGGGGCGCTTTCGGCCCGGCGAGCCCGCGGTGGCTCCGAAGCCGGCTGGTGAGATCTCGGCGAGGGAGCTGCTGGCGGACGTCGACGCCGTGCCCGTGTGGTTCGGGCCGCCGAACCGGCTCTTGTTCGGATGGCTGCACGTTCCGGAGACCAAGACCGCCCGCGCTGGGGTCGTGCTGTGCCCGTCGCTCGGCATCGAAGGCAGGCGGGCGCATGTGGCCTACCGCGTTCTCGGCGCCGCCCTCGCCCGGCGGGGTTTCCTCGTGCTGCGCTTCGACTACGACGGCACCGGTGACTCGGTCGGGCGCGAAGACGACCCTGACCGCGTGGCTGCTTGGCTCGCAAGCGTCGGCGAGGCGCGGCGCTTCCTGCTCTCGACGGGCGTGTCGAGCCAGGTCGTCGTCGGGATGCGAGCCGGAGCGACCATCGCGGCCAACGCTGCCTTCGAGAGCAGGCTCGATGCCATGATCTTCTGGGATCCGTGTGCGAGCGGCCGCCGCTTCGTGCGCGAGCACCAACTGCTGCTGCGAGTCATCGATCCCACCGGCGAGGCGATCGATGGCGGTGTCGAGCTGCCGGGTCACGTGCTCAGCAACGAGACGGCCCGCGATCTGAACACTCTGCAGCTCACCGCCTTCCCGGCCGGCGCCGCGCGCCGGTTGCTCGTGCTCGAACGCCCGGCCCAGCGGCTGGAGGTTGGAGTACGCGACCAGCTGTCGAGCATCGGGGCCGAGTGGGCGGACGCCATGGACCAGAGCGAACTGCTCGAGGCCGTCTCACCCGACGACGTACCGCCTCTCGCCACCATCGCAGCCATCTCGGACTGGCTCGACACAGCCGTCGGCTTTTCTCGCCAGAGCGTCGTCGTTCCGGCGACTCCGGCATTTGCCGTAGTCGGCCAGAGCCGGACGGGCGCGCCGGTCATCGAGGAAGTCGCCCGGTTGGGTCCGCTCGGGCTCGTCGGAGTCGTCACCGAGAGCGCAACGGGCGATCGCTCCGGACCGCTCGTGGTCATGCTGAACGACGGCCACGACCATCACGTCGGGCCGGCGAGGCTCTGGGTGGATCTCGCCCGCGAGTGGGGCGCTCTCGGCGTCCGGTCGGTCCGGGTCGACATCAGCGGCGTGGGCGACAGCCCGTTGCGCCCAGGCCAGGTCGAACGCGTCTGTTACCCGCCGGAGATCTTCGAGGACATCGCAGCAATCACGGGCGACCTGAGCGACGACCCACGCAACGTCATCCTGATCGGTGTGTGCTCGGGTGCGTTTCACGCCATCGATTGCGGTGTGGATCTCGGCGTACTCGGCATCTGTGCCATCAACCCGGCACTGTCGCCGTTCCCGCGGCGCGTCCGACGATCCGGTCTGCACACACCGCCGCGGATCGTCGGCCTGCTTGCATCGATCCACCCCCGCCTCTCGAAGGCTGTCTCGCTCACCATCGCCCAGCTCGCCCCCCGCAAGTCGGCCGCCGGATCACTCTTTTTGCTCGAGCCGGGCGGGACGGCGTCTCTCGTCGTGTGCGGCGACCACGAGGCTCGCCAGTTCCAGCGGCTGATCCACTGGAACCGGACGCTGCGGAGCCTCAGTTCCACCGGGCGCTTTCGCTTCGAGCACGTCGACGGCCTGCAGCATTCGGCTCTCAACCTGCGCCAGAGAGAGGCGACGATCTCGCTCCTCGACGACTTCGTCCTGTCGTTGGCGCCCGCGGCGGCGCTCGCCAGCCATTCGGGTGCCAACGGCACCGCCATCGGGGTGCCTTCGGTGACGACGCCAGTGACGACGCCGGTGACGACGCCGGTGACGCCCGGTCTCGAGACGCCCGCCTGAATCGGTGACCTGAGGCCGTCCCGGGGGTGGTTCTGGGTGCAGCTTGAGGACACATGCGTCCCCAGCGTGCACCCAGAACGAGCACGAAGACCCATCACCGCCATCGGGAGGTCGCCGGCGAGTCGGCGCCCGGCTTGGTGCCGGGACGGCGGAACGATTTAAGATGTGGCCGCCTCGGAATCGAGGCAACGAATCTGTCGGCGGAGCGAGGGCGAGGGACGATGCGATTCAATCTCAGGGGACTACTGCGTCTGCTCGCCGGTGTCATCCTGGCCGTCTCGGCGCTGTCGTGGCTGCAACAAGCCGCCAGCCCGCGACTCGCTTCCGCCCAGTCGCTCGGACCCATCGGCACCGACGCCGACCAGGGCCGCTCCGGGTGGTACTCGGACGAAGCCGCCCTGTCGCCATCGGTCGTGAGCTCCCCCACCTTCGGCGAGCAGTTCGCCACGCAACTGGACGGCCAGATCTACGCCCAGCCCCTCGTCGCCGACGGCGTCCTCCTCGTGGTCACCGAGACGAACGACGCCTACGGCCTCAACCCGACTACGGGAGCGGTCGAGTGGCACGACAACTTCGGTACGGCATGGAACCCGCTCACCATCGACTGCGGGGATCTGACCCCCACGATCGGCATCACCGGGACGCCAGTCGTCGACTCCGACTCGGGAACGGCGTACTTCGTGACGAACATCGCCCAGGCGAACGGCACGGCTTCGTGGTGGATGCAAGCGGTCAACGTCACCAACGGAGAGCCGGTGCCCGGGTTCCCGGTGGCAATCCAGGGGTCTGCCTCCAATGACCCCACCACACCGTTCAACCCGGAGCAGCAGATGCAGCGCCCCGGACTTGCCATCGCCAACGGCTCGGTCTTCGCCGCCTTCGGGTCTCATTGCGACAGCGGCCTGTGGCAGGGCTGGGTCGCCAGTGTGAGCGAGCAAGGGGGCGGCCTCACGGACCTGTGGACCGACGAGACCGCGGGCGCCTCCGGCGGCGGGATCTGGGGCGGCTCGAGCGGACCGATCGTCGACAGCTCCGGCGATCTCATCTTCAGCACCGGCAACGGCAACTCCCCCGTCCCGGGACCAGGCCTCGGCGTGCCGCAGCCAACGGGCCCGAACAACGGCCTCGGCGACTGCGTCGTCAAGCTCTCGACAACGGGGGGCATCTTGAGCCTGGCGGACTATTTCTGTCCGCAGAACGCCCCCACCCTCGATCAGGACGATCTCGACCTCGCCTCGGGAGGGCCGACGTTGCTGCCGTCGAGTTTTGGCACCGCGAGTGACCCGAACCTCATCGTCGAAGCCGGCAAGGAGGGCGAGGTCTATCTGCTCAACGACGCCGACCTCGGCGGCATGGCGCCGCCGGGAGGAACCGACGACGTCGTCGACGAGGTCGGGCCCATGGGCGGCGTCTGGTCACACCCCGTCGTGTGGCCCGGCGACGGCGGCTACATCTACATCCCGACGGGCAGTCCCGGCCAGAACGGGCAGGAAGGCTCCGGCGAGCTCGACGTCTACCAGCGCGGCCTGACCGACGGGAACGTCACGCTCAACTGGGTGGGCGACGTCCCGAACTTCACGTTCGGCTCGAGCTCGCCCATCGTCACCTCGAACGGCACCACGGACGGGAGCGCCATCGTCTGGGCGATCCAGGTGCCGGTGGGCGGAGATATCGGCGCCGGGGCAAACGCCCAACTCGATGCCTTCAGCGCGGTGCCCGTCCCGACGACCGCCGGCAACCCCGACACGCTGCAACCCCTGTGGAGCGCCCCGATCGGCACGTCCTCGAAGTTCAACCCACCCGTGGCGGCGAACGGAATGGTCTACGTCGGCAGCCGCAACGGCGTCATCCTGGCGTTCGGTGCCGGCAGCTCGGCTCCGCCGCTCAGCGGACCCGGCGTGATCGCACCGGCGACCTCGCTCGGCTCGACGTCGACCGCCACCGCCACCCTGACGGCAAGCGGCACTGTCACCGTGGAGAGCGTCGCTCTTGAGAACACCACGACGGGAGCGCCGAGTGCCTTCTCCGCCGGGACGTCCAAGCCGGTGCTCCCGGCGACACTGCAGGCCGGCGGCGACTTGACCATCCCGATCACGTTCGATCCGGAACTGCTCGGGGTTCAGAGCGCCACGCTCACCGTCACGACGACGGCCGGCACCGTCTCGCTCGGCATCAACGGGTCCGGCCTGGCTCCGAGCAGTCCCATCGACACCTCTCCGACCGCGCTCGACTTCGGGACCGTTGCCATCGACGGATCGCCGACGACGTTGCCCGTGAGCTTCACCAACGAAACTGACGTCACTCAGACGGTCACCGGTATCGCCACGGCCTCGGGCAACTCCTACCCGTTCTCGCTCCTCGATGTCGAACAGCTGCCTGCCGAGATCGGCCCCGGGGCGACGCAGAACCTGACGGTCGAGTTCACCCCGCCTTCGACCTCGGGCAATTTCACCCAGATCTTCAACGACGACCTCGTCATCTCGACGACTGGCGGTGACGCCGAGGTGCCCCTCGTCGGAGGCGCCGCCCCGGCGGCGCAGATCGCCATCACGACGCTGTCGCTGCCCTTCAAGCAGGTCTCCCTCGGGCAGAGCGAACTGGAAAGCTTCAGCGTCGAGGACGTCGGAGGGCTGCCGCTCACGATCACGGAGTCGAAGCCACCCAAGTCGGGCGGCTTCTCTGCTGCCACGACCTTGCCGGTGGGGACTGTCATCGCGCCGTTCACCGACGTCATCGAGTCCGTCCGCTTCACACCGACCAAGGCTGCGGCAAAGACCGCCAAATGGGTGATCGAAGGCAACGACGGAACGGGATCGAGAACCGTCAAGATCAGCGGCACGGGGGTGAACTGGTCGAACATGCCCGCACCGTCAGCGCCCGGCTGGGACCTCAACGGGAGCGCCTCCATGGTCGGCTCGACGCTGCAGCTCACGCCGAACGCTCCGTCCGACGCCGGCTCGGCGTTTTGGAGCACACCCCTCACCGCCAGGGACGTCGACGTCAGCTTCGACGCCGTCGTGACGGGCGGCAACGGCGGCAACGGCCTCACCTTCACGCTCGCCAACGCGGCCGACTCGACCCCGACGGCTCTTGGCGCACCCGGGAGCTCGCTCGGCTACGGCGGGATCACGGGGACGGCCGTAGCCCTGCAGACGTGGGCGACCACGACTGACAACAGCTACAACTCGATCGGTGTCGTGACCGGGCTCGACGACGAAGGCAACCTCGTCTGGCAGGTGTCAAGCGATTCGATCCCCTCACTTCGCCCGGGGCCGAATCTCGTCGGCGTGATCGTGCGCAAGAACGCCCTCAGCGTCTGGGTCAACGGTTTCGAAGTGTGCAGCACGACGGTGACGCTGCCACCCAGCTTCTACGTCGGCTTCACCGGTGGCACCGGCCAATCCACCGACATCCACTCGGTCTCCAACGTCCAGATCTCCTCGAGCTGAACAACCGTCCAGCCGGCCGACCTGCCGTGACGCGACGCGACGAGCAATACCGAACAAGGGCTTCGGCGCCCGCTAGACGGTCTCGAGAACTGCGAGGAACTGCTCGGCGCGGGCGTCCCAGCTGTGACGAGACGCGAATGCCTGCAAGCTCGCGCGGGTCGCCCGGTCGTTCGGCGCCTGAAGAGCCTGCAGCACGGCTTCGCCATAGCTGCTCGGAGTGTCGGCGACCTCCACGAACGGACAGTCGAGCCAGCCAATGGCGGGAAGGTCGGTGGCCACGACACGAACGCCGGCGGCGAGATACTCCAGCGTCTTCAACGGGAAGCTCGCCTCGTTGAAGGCACTGTGGTTGTAGGGCACGAGACCGACGTCCATTGCCGCCAAGTACGGCGGCAGCTCCTCGAACCGCCGCGCACCGACCCACTGCACGTTGGCTCGATCAAAGAACCCTTCGAGGGATCCGATGTCGAAACGAGGGTGCTTCGGACCGACGAGGAGCAACGACACACCGGCGTCGGCGACGGCTCGCATCATCGCAGGGTCGATGCGCTCCCCGATGTGTCCGACGAAACCCGCAATCGGACCCTCGAGACGAACGTCGGGCGCTCGCACCAGTTCGGGCACCGCAGCGAAAGCGGCCGGGTCACAGCCGAAGGGAATGAGCTCGGTGCGCGCGCCCGACTTCGACCACCGCTCGGCCACCCGCGGGTTGGCGGCCATCACGAGATCGGCGCGCCGGGCGAGATGCCGCTCCCCCGCTTCCATCTGGGAGCGGGAGACGCCGACGAGCTCTGCCATCGCTCCGAAATCGTCTTGTGCCCAGTACACCTTCCGACGCTCACCGCATCGGCCGAGCACGGGGGTGCGAGGGAAGCAGTCGACGAGGACATCCACACGAGTGCCCATGGCGCGGACGGTCTGACGGACGCGGTGAGCGACGAGGGCGCTCGTCACCAGGGCGGCTCCAGGTCGCTGCCCCCCGGGAAGACCCACCGGGCTCAGCCGCGTGAGCCCCGGCCCCAGCTCGCGCACCCACGGCCGAGCGAGAAAGCCCTTGGGCACGCCCGATCGGAAGGACACTGCCGGGTCCACGTACAAGACGGGGACGTGCTTGGAGAGTGCCACGGCGAACTGCTGGTCGGCGAACCAGGGTCCGTCCCAGTCGTTGGCAGCACACAGCACGACAAGAGACGGGCGCGAGCTCAGGACGCCCCGCATCGCTGGTGGGATGGCACGAGAACAGTTTGCCCCACGGAGATGGAACCGCCGACCTTCGCTACGACCCAGCACCGGCTCGAAGCCAGCCCCACCGCACGGACCCGCAGCGCTTCGCCTGCCGACCGCCCCGGCCCGCGGTCAGAGACTTCCGCTGGGATGGTAACTTGAGGGGTCGTTGTCGCGAGGGCAGCGCCGTGCTCTCGGACGAAGCACGAAGGCGGATGGGTTTAAAATCGACTATGGATTTCTGGCAATCACTCGCGTTGCTTGGCCGGCGGTGGAAGTTCTTCGGCGTCGCAGCTCTCCTCGCGGTCGTTCTCACCGCCGGGACCTACGAGGCTGTCAAGCCGCAGTACCAGGCGACCACCGAGCTGCTGCTGGCGCCGCCGTCGATCTCCACCGCAGGGATGTCCGGCAAGTCGATGAGCCCCTACGACAGCTACGGCAACCTCAACACCGTGGCTTCCATCGTCAGCTATGCCCTCAGCAGCCAGCAGGCTTCTGACCGGCTCCAGGGCGAGGGCGTGACGGGCACCTACACCGTGGGCACGGACCCGACCGGTGCCGTGCCGGAGCTCATTCTCCAAGTCACTGCCAGCTCACCGGCGACGGCCATCGCCCAGGACAAGATCCTGTCGACCGACGCCATCAACTACGTGCAGAGCGCCCAGGCACTGACGGGCGTCAACCCCAAGACCTTCGTCACCACGCAGTACCTGGCCCGTCCGGTCAACGCTCCGAAGGATGACAAGAGCCGCCTCCGCGTCGCAGTCGCCGCCGGCGTCGTGCTCGTCTTTCTCGCCATCGCCTTGACGTTCATGTTCGACGCCATCATGAGGCGCCGCTCCTCCTCGCGAGAGGCCGAGGAGTACGAGCGAGAGGTCAGTCGCTTGCGGCCGGCCGATGGGTTCGAGCAGGCACGGGTCGAGGACGAGGAGGCGCTGGCCGCCACCGGCGGTCGCGTGAAGCGCACGTCCCGCCCGCTCGTCCCGCGGCGTGCCAGCGCTCCTGCCCATCGGGCGCAGGATCGCTAGCGGCTCTGTGCCGGTCGGTGAAATTTGAAACGGTTGCGCCGGCATCCGGCGCTGCAACTCCTGTTGCCCCTGGTGCTGGCCGGTCTGCTCCTGCTGGCCGGTCAGAAAGGCGCCTACCTGGCTGCAGGGTTGCTTGCGTGCGGGCTCGTCGCCGTCCTGTTCGCTCTCAGCGAGCGCGACGTCACGACGGTGGCCTCCATCTACATCGTCTTCATGGTCATCGTGCCTTCGTACCTGACCATCCGCGACCTCGGAGCAGCCGGTAGTCCGACGACGATCATCGGCATGGCGGCATTGGCGTGGTGGCTGGTGAGCCGCCTCGTGCCCGGTCAACCGATCGCCATCGGTCGCCAGCCCATCCGTATCGGCATCTACATCTTCAGCGGCGCCATCGTCCTGAGCTTCGCCTCGGCCTTCAGCCGCCAGATCCCTGCCGTCGAGATCTCCGGCGCCAATCGGGGAATCCTCGAAATCCTCGGTCTCGCCGGCATCGCCCTGCTCATCGCCGACGGCGTCGACACCCGCGAGCGTCTCGATGTGCTCGGCCGCCGCTTGACCTTCTGGATCTCGATGCTCGCCACCATGGGCATCTATCAGTTCCTCACGGGATCGACACCGGTCGCCAACATCTACAACCACCTCCCCGGGTTCTCGACCGCCTCCATCCCTCCGCCCATCACGAGCCGCGACGGACTCCGACGCGTTCAGGCGACTACGGGGAGCCCGATCGAATTCGGTCTCGTGCTCGCCTGTGCGCTGCCGATTGCCGTGCACTACGCCAAGTACGCACCGGAGGGCAAGCGGGGCCGCGCCTGGCTGTATGTGTTCCTCATCTCCCTTGCCTTGCCGATGTCGCTCGCCCGCACCGGCTTCGTTGGCGCCGCCATCGTGTTCGTCGTGATGTTCGTCGGCTGGAACGCTCGCGAGCGGATCGAGGCGCTCCTGGCCGTCGGCCTCTTCGCGCTCGCCCTGCGCATGGCCAAACCGGGCTTCGTCGGGACGATCCTCGGCCTGTTCAGCCACGCCGCCGGCGACTCGAGCGTGACGCACCGCGAGCAGGACCTCGCCAGATCCGGTTTCCTCGTGCGCCAGTCGATCTTCTTCGGGCGCGGCTTTGGCACCTTCATCCCGTCGGAGTTCACGCCACCGGGGCAGCCCGTGGCGTCCCTCGACAACCAGTACCTCGGATCCCTGATCGAGACCGGAGTCTTCGGGCTCGCCTGCCTCATCTTGTTGCTGCTCATCTTCTTCTTCACCGCCCTCGGCGCCCGCCGGCGCAGCCGCGATCCGTCCACCCGAGAGCTCGCCCTCGGGCTCGCCGGCTCCTCGCTCGCGCTTGCCTTCGGCTTCTACGTCTTCGACGTCTTCAGCTTCTCCACCGTCTCGGGGCTGATGTTCATCCTCCTCGGCATGACGGGAGCGCTCTGGCGGCTCGCGCAACACGAGGGCGAGCTCCCCCCCCTCGAGGCCACGCTTGTGGCCTCGGTGGCTCATGGCTCCTGAGACCGACCCCATCGACGTCACGGTCGTCACGGTCACCTGGAACAGCCGAGCCGTCATCGGCGACTTCCTCGAGTCCCTCCCTGCAGCTCTGGGCACCCTCAACTGGCGGCTCGTGCTCGCCGACAACGCCTCCAACGACGACACCGTCGAGATCGCTCGCGCCATCCTGCCCGGTGCCACGTACGTGCAGCTCGGCTGGAACGCCGGATATGCCGCCGGCATCAACGCCGCCGTCGATGCAGCCGAACCGGGCACGCACCTCCTCGTTGCCAACCCGGACGTCATCCTCGAGCCAGCCGCCGGCGAACGTCTGCTGAGCGTCCTCGGCCAAGGGCGCGTCGGGATCGCCGTGCCGCAGCTACGCGACAGCCACGGCGCCCTCACGTACAGCTTGCGCCGGGATCCGACTGTCCTGCGAGCCCTCGGCGAGGCGGTCGTCGGCGGCGACCGGGCAGGTCGCTGGGCACCCTTCGGCGAGACCGTGACGGCTCCCGGGCCTTACGGCCAAGCGGGGGACGTCGACTGGGCATCGGGCGCCATCCTGGCGATCTCGCGCCAATGCGCCGCCCGGCTCGGCCGCTGGGACGAGACGATGTGGCTCTACTCCGAAGAGACCGACTACTGCCTACGAGCCAGAGACGCCGGCTTCACGGTGCGTTACGTTCCCGAGGCGCGGGCGGTGCACATCGGCGGGGAGTCGGGCGAGAGCCCGATGCTCTGGACCGCGCTCACCGTCAATCGCGTCCGCCTCTTCGAGCGCCGCCACTCCCCCGTGCACACGGCTGCCTTCCGTGCGGCGGTGACCTTGAACGAAGGTCTCCGAGCCCTCGCCGGCCGTGCGACGAGCCGTGCGGCGTTTCGGACCTTGACTCGCTCGCGCCGGCTGGTTCCACCCGGGCCGCCGCAGGTCACCTAAGGATCGGACCGCCCGGCCCTCCGGCGCCGGCATTCCGAGCGACCGGCTCAGCGACGAGGTCGTGCGAAGCGCCGGCCGAGCCCGGACGACAAGACGCTGCACACCATGCCGGCGGCAAGGCCACTGCACCAGAGCTCCACGATTGCTGTCGGCACGCCCTCGTGGACGACGAGGAACCGACGAGCCAGGGCCGCCATGATCAGCACACCGGCAGCCACAGCCGCGGCCGCAGCGGCATGGGCGATCGCAGCGGCGGGCCGCCGATAGCCGGCCAAGAAACCCCCTCCGAGAAAACCGACCACGACGATACCGGCCGCCACGATCCACAGGTGGGAGGGTTGGTCGATCATCGGACGGCCGTGCCAGTCTTCCTCCACGGCCATCGTCGGCACCGCCAGAGCGAGTATCACGAGGGCCGAGAGGGCGACGTCGACCCGACCGAGACGCCTCGAACCCCCCAGGGTCGGCGCCGCCGGCGTCGCCGCCGGTGGCCTGCTGTCGCTCACCGCGCTCGCCCTCGCCACCAGCTCAGCGTACCTGCGGGGTCACCTCGCGCCAGCGCGGCAGGGGCACCCGAGGACCGCTTGGCATGCAAAGCTGGCGGTCCGACCGCGGGTCGCCGCCGACCCCCGCCGGCGGGGCGCGTCGTCGTACTCGAATTCCCGGATCTTGCTGCCGCTCGCGCTTGGTACGACTCGGCTGACTACCAGGTGGCCCTAGCGGTGCGGCAGGCCACCTCCTCCGGGCGCGTCTACTTCGTCGACGGCTACGACCCCGCTTGAGCTGTCGACGACCGTCGCCTGCGTGCTCCCCACCGGCGACTCGGCAAGACCCGCCTCGGTGGGAGCCGCGGGCGCCGCGGCGACACCGGCTCCGCTGCTCGCCGCCGGGGACCCGGGGGCACCCGCTCCGGTGCTCGCAGCCGGCGACTCGGCGGCGGCCACCCCAGCGGTGACCTGCTGCAAGCCGGCGGGCCGCCGCAGGTAGCCGCGGAGACGTTCCTGCCATGGGGGTGGTGGTTCGCCGGCGAGGCGGCGTTTCTTTGCTTCGAAGTGCTCGTGGAAGGCGATCGAGGCCGCTCCGGCGACAACGAAGAGCAGCACGGTGGCGACGAGCGGCGTGTGCCCGGGGCTGCCCGGGCGGCTGCTCGGCCGCAAGAGGACCTGGATCATGACGAACGCGCACAGGCCGTAGCAGCCTGCCCAGACTGCCGTGCTCCATTGCTTGACGGCATAGCCGGGCATGAGTCGGAGCGGGAGCATGGAGATCAGCGTGCCGACGACGCCGCTCACGAAGAACGCCGCCAGGAAGTCCGCCAGCAGGACGAGGCCGAAGAAGGAGCCGGGATGTTCTGCCGCGTGGTTCACCGGCGCCCAGCACAGCCAGGCGATCACACAGACGAGGAGACTGGAGATCGTTTGCAGCGCGGCGACATGACCGGTCTCGCGCCCGGGCAGCTCCCGCGTGAACACGACACCTGCCACGACGCCGTAGAGGTAGCCCGGCTCGAACCCCGCCAGCCTGCTGAAGAGCACACACCCCGCCGCGATGGCGAGGCCCGACGGGATGGTGTGAAGTCGCCGGGGGGCGCTCCCGTGCCGCTTCTGGTGATACAGGCCGGCGACGACAGCCGGCAGCGACACGCCGGCGACGACGGACAGCACGACGGCGAGGAACGTGACGAGGGACCAAGCGGTCGAGCCGAACGTCGGGTCGTTGAGGCTCGCCAGCAACGACCCGAGCAAGATGACGGCGGCGAACACGCGTCGGTCGTCGGTCGCTCGGCCGGGACGGTCGGCGCGACGGCCGATGCGCTTGGTGACCGGTCGCAGGCGGCGCTTCCACCATTCGGAGATGTCGGCATAGTTCTCCTGATAGGTGCTGTTGAACAGCTGCGAGGGGAACACCAGGAAGATTCCGAGCCCTGCTGCGATCGAGGCGCTCACGATCACCGAAGAAGCCGGCGAGAACGCCTGCGAGAGGGTCGGGAGGAAGCGCGAGATCGAGGACACGCGGGTGGTGACCGTGGCGGTGGGCGGCCGGGGCCCCGCAGTCCCCTGCACTTCGTAGATCCACGACTGCTGGGTGGTGTAGGCGATCCCGAGCGGGCCGTCCACGACGTCGTCCGCACAGCCCGTCGAGTGGAAAGAGACCGCTTTTCTCGGCAGGACTTGGTAGTAGCCGAGCTCGCTGGAGAGGCAGCCGAAGTAGGAGCTCTCGAACCAGATCCGACCCTCGGCGTCCGCTGCCACCCAGGCCGGAAAGTCGGCGGCGTTGCCGGCGAGATTGACGGGCGTCAAGCTGGCGGTGAGCTCTCCGATTCCGCCGCTCCAGGAGAAGAACAGGCGTCCGTCGGACCCGAGGACGAGGGCCTCGGTGCCGCCGAGGGCCACGACGCGGTGAATCACGGCACCCGTTGGGGACAGCTCGAGGAGGACGGCGCCGGCGCTGTCAGTTCCGCTCACCCACAGGTCGCCTCCGGCGAGGGGCAAGACGTCGTACAGCGCGAGAAGGTCGTTCTGGGGGAGCTCGCGCACGGTCCCGTTGGCATCGACCTCGCCGATGCGGTTCAGTTTCTGATCGAGGAACAGGACCACTCCGTCCCCGCTGGCGAGCACTTGCGGGTCCGCGGCGGCGCCCGGAACTCGGTAGAAGGCGGTGCGGCGGGTGGACGGGTCGAAACGAGCGATCGCAGCAAACGGTGCCTCCTTGGCCGTCGGCTGGGCCGTCGGATCGGCGAACCAGACGTTGCCGTCCGGCCCGACCACCAGACACTGGGCGTTCGGCAGGGACGGCAGCGTGCCGGGGAGATCGAACAGGCGGGGGCGACCTGCCGGCGGTACTTCGATGACGGCGAAGGGGTTTGCGTTGTCGAGCGCCCAGAGCGTGCCGTCCGGGGCAGCTGCCATGCACCTTGCCTGGACGCCGGTTGGCAGGAGCACCGTGTGCAAGGAGAACAAGCCCTTGGCGGGCACGGTTGCGTTGGCGATCGGGACCGGCGGCGGCGGGCTCGGCGGTGCGGCGGCGGCGAGCCCCGAACCGAGGGCGAGGGTCACCGACAGCAGTGCAACCATCGGGATGACGGCGCGCCGGACGAGACGCGTGCCCGCTCGAGGCGGGTCGGCGCCTCCCCCGGCAGACTCCCCCATGGCGGGCGAGATTAGACGACGTCGTCGCCAGCGGCCTGACCTTCTGCGGAGGCCAGGCCGGCTGGAGATGTCGGTCGCCGGCCGCTGCGGCTGTCATCGCCGTAACGGCCGCGCTCGTGAGCGTCGTCAGGACCAGTAGGCCTTTCCTTGATCACCGACGGTGACGCAGTCGTTCGAAGCCCAGCAGGACACCGACCCGAGTGAGAAGGCCGGGTCGTCGAGCTGGCTCGGGGTCGCCCAGCTCGTGCCGTCGTAGGTCGACGTCTCGGTCTGAGCCCCGACTGCGGCGCAGCCCGACATCGTCTCGCAGAAGACGGACTCGGCTTGCATGCCGGTAGGAATCGCCGCTGACCAGGTGTCCGTGGACGGATTGCCGCTGATCGTGGTGGAGCCGTTCGTGGTCATACAGAACGTCGTCGTCGGGCAGGAGATGGACGAGTAACCGCCGTTCGTGGTGATCGGCTCGGGCGACGACCACGTCGACCCGCTGTAGGTGAACACGTTGACACCGTCGATGGCCACGCACAGGAGGCTCGAAGACGACGTGCAGGAGATGCCGTCCAGCCCGTCGTTCGGGCCGACGCTTTGCGCGGTCCATGTAACGCCATTCCACATCTCGACTTCACTGGTTCCGCCGGAACTGCCGATGGCGACGCAGAAGGTGGAGCTGGTACATGAGACCCTCACGGTGCTCAGTGGGAGCGCTACGGGTTGGGACCACTTGGAACCGTTGAAGGTCACGGCAACGGAGGGTCCCACGGCGACGCAGAATTTCTTCGTCGGGCATGAGATCGACACCAGGTCATCGCCCGGCGCGACCGTCGTGAAGGGCGTCCAATTTCCCGTTGTCGGATTGAACGTACCGCCTTGCGTACCGGTCACCCAACCGCAGAACGTCGAGGTCGCACACGAGACGGAAGACAGTGAGCCGCCCTCGACAGTAACGGGGGACGCCCACTTGGTCCCCTTGCGCGTGGTCACGTAGTCGCCGAAGGCGGCCGTGCAGTCCCGCGCCGCCGGACACGTGACCGACGTGAGGTCATCGAGGGTCGGGACGCTCTTCTCGGAGGACCACTTCGTCCCGTTGAACGTCGTGGCATCGAAGCTCGTCACCGCTTCGCAGTAGGTCGCAGACGCACAGGAGATGGACTGGACGGGGTAGATCCCGCCGTGGAGCTCGACCGGAGCGGACCACGCGGTCCCGTTGTAGGTGATGGCGTGCTTACCGTCGGAGGCGGCACAGAACGTCGTCGGCACGGTCACGCACGACAGAGCGACAATCGCGGTCGTGTCGATAGCGTCCGGCGCCGACCAGCTGGAGCCGTTGTAGGTCACGACGGTGCCGTCGTCATCACCTGCGACGCAGTAGGTCGTCGACGGACATGACACCGTCGGCAGGCCGTCACTCGAGTCGATCTGCACGGGACTCGACCAACCGGTGCCGTCGTAGGTGACGACATCTCCGAAGTTGTCGACAGCCTCGCAGAAACTTGCCGTCGCACACGAGACCATGGTCGTGCCGCCGTTCGAGTCGATGTGTACCGGCGGGGACCACGAAACCCCGTCGTAGGTCTCGGCGTAGCCCCGATCGTCGATCGCCGCGCAGAAATCACTCGGCGTGACCGTGCAGGACACCGACACGAGCCCGACAAAGAAACCCGGAAGCTCAGTGTTCACGAGGGTCGGCTGCGACCAGTGCTTGCCGTCGAACGTGCTGGCGCCGCCGGAGCTGTCCACGGCAGCACAGAAGGTCACCGTCGGGCACGAGACCGAGTTCAACTGAACAGCGTTTCCGTAGCCGTTCACCGCGGCGACGTTGTTGTAGATCGAGCCGTTGATGGAGGCAGACGCCGGCGCGGCGCTCACGCAAATCACCGCAGCAACCAACGCCACCCCAGCGAGCCGCTGCCGCCAACGAGCGCCGAGCCCTCGGGTGACTCCGGCCGAATGGTGTTCGACTTCTGGCCCCGTAGGCCTCGGTCGGTCGTGTCCTGATCGCATGTGCGCCTCCGCTCGAGTCGGGGCTGCGGCTGCAACTGCCCCCACCCGGACGGTACGAAAGCAGCGTCACACCAACGTCACACGGGGTGGGTCAGGCACCTCTCCACATCGTGCGTTCGCCGCATAATCTCGACCGATGGAGTTCAGTCGGGAGCTGCGCGACCGGGTCGTCTCGGGCGAGATCTCGGTGTCGTTCCGGCTGTGGCGCAGCCCGAAGGTTCGAGTGGGCGGCCGCTACCCGGTCGGCCCGGTCCAGCTCGAAATCGACTCGATGGAGCTCATGCCGTTCGCGGCGATCCCGCCGGCCGACGTCGCACGCACCGGCGAACGGGACCGGGAGGCCCTGCGTCGACGCGCTGCTCATGCCGGGCCGATCCACGAGGACACGCTCGTCTATCGCGTCGAGTTCCACGTCGTCGAGGAGCCACAAGCGCCGGGCTAAGTCACCGAACCTGCGGGAGATGCCGGCACGCCAACGGCTGCAGAGATGGCGGCGGCCTCCCCGCGAGCAGTCGCCGACTCACCGAGCCTGCCGTGGCGAGCGAGCCAGTCAGCTCGGTCGTACAAGGCTCTCGCTGTCCAGTAGAGGTAGCCGAGCTGACGGAACGCGGCCTCGGCGGCTAACAGGCTCTCTTCGACACCCCCGTCATCGTCCCGTGCGCTCGCGACCAGGGCATCTGCCCGCCTGACCTGAGCCCGTAAGAACGGCGGGACGTCTCCGCGGGGGTGCGCCATCACGAGCCGGGTGAGACGTTCGGCCTCGTCGAGGTCGCCGAGGGCGACAGCAGCCTCGAGGGCGAGCGGGAACGCCAGGCGCACCGCCTCGTGAGCCACGTAGAAACCCAACTCGTCGATGCAACGCCGAGCGGCCCCGAGCGCGCCATCGGCGTCCCCGCCGGCGAGACGGACCGCCGAATCGGCAGCGGCATACAGCGCCCTGTCCTGGACGCTGTCACTGACCGACCAAGCGTCGCAGAACGCGAGATGTTCGCGGGCACCTGCAGGATTGCCGCGGAGCGCCTCGAGGCATGCGAGACGGAACCGGATCCCGTCGGTGCGCGGACGCTCGTCGCCGCCGGCCGGGCAGAGCTCCGCCCCGAGCTGTGTGGCCTCGTCGAGGCGCCCGGCCATCGTGAGGATGTACATGAGGTTGCTCGCCGAGTCCGCCTCGAAGCCGCGGAGGCCCCAGCGCCGGGCAAGGCCAAGGGCCGCACGACCGTGGGTTTCGGCTCCTTCGAGATCCCGCGTCATGCAGAGGTCCGCCAGGCGGCTCTCGGCGCTCAGCTCGGTTCGCGCAACACCGCTGCGGCGGGCGGCCGCGATCGCACCTTCGTAGAGCAAGCGAGCCTCCGACACGCGTCCGAGGACCTGGAGGACCATCGCCTTCGAGTTGAGAGCCGAAGCCAGCAGCTCGGGCAGTTCGTAGTGTTGTGCCAGCGTGAGTGCCGCTTCGATCGGTGCAGTTGCTTCCTCGCTGCGACCGGCGAAGACGAGGGTTTCTCCGAGGCTGTTCTGCAGCTCGGCCACGATGGCCGGAGGCGCCGCCGCCGGATCGAGCGAGGCGAGCGCCTCGGTGATCTGAGTGATCGCCCGCTCTCCTTGGCCGAGAGCGTTGAGGGAGACGCCGTACCGGCACGTCACTCGGGCGGCCTCGACGACCCGTTCAGCCTTGACATGGGCGGCGATCGCCGCCTCGAAGTGGCCGACGGCGCGTTCGTGCCAGCCTGCGGCCACCGCTGCTCGCCCGGCGTTCTCGACCAACGCCGTCTGCTCGGGCTCGTTCGAGCTGAGCTCTGCGGCCCGCAGGAACCCGACCTCGGCTGCCTCGGGAGCACCGACCGACTCCGCCCGCTCAGCTGCCAAGGCGTACGCCCGGCAAGCCTCGGCGCGCAGGTCATCGGCATCGTCATCGTCGCCGGCGGCCGCGTATGCCTCGTGCAGGTGAGCAGCGATCACCTCGGCGACTTCGGCGCCGTCGTCCGGCACGAGGGCGCGGAGATGTCGAGCGGTCATGAGGTGCCGGGCCTTGCGCTCCGCCCTCGTCAACATGTCATAGGCGACCGTGCGGATCAGCGACTGCGTGAAGGTGTACAGCCCACGATCGGGCGAGTACTTGTCCGCTCGCACCGTGAGCACTTCTTTTCTGACAAGGGAAGCCATCACCTCGGCGCGCACACCTGCGTCGAGGTCCGAGACCGCTTCGACCGCCTGCCGGGAGAAGCTCTCACCGAGGACGGCGCACTCCTTCACGAGGCGGCGCTCGTCGGTATCCAGCGCGTCGAGGCGGGCGGAGATGAGCGCCGTAAGGCCGGGCGGGATCTCCAAGTCGCCGAGCTCGCCGACGAGGCGCAGCGTACCGTCGCCAGCGCGCTCGAGTACTCCCTTGTCGAGCAACGCGCGGACCGTCTCGATTGCGTACAGCGGGATGCCCCCGGCTCTGGCCACGATGCGCCCTCGGGCGTCCCCCGGCAGGCCGGGCACGAGCTCGTCGAGCAACTCCCCCATGAGCTTGCCCGAGAGCGGGTCGAGAGGCAGCGTCGTGACGCTGCGACGGGAGAGGACGAGCTCCCTCCGGTCAGCCCCTTCGGGCCGTGTGAGCACCAGGAGGAAGATGGCATGGTCGCCCGACCATTCGAGGAGGTGGTCGAGGAACTCGGCCATCCCAGCGTCAGCCCACTGCAGATCCTCCACCAGCATGACGACCGGCTGGTTCTCGGAGAGTCGCTCGAAGAAAAGGCGCCAGCCCGAGAAGACGTCCTCCTTCGACAGAGCCTTGAAGGCCGGCAGTCCCAGGAGCTGACCGAGGCGCGCCTCGACGAACTCTCGGTCCGCCGTGTCGGTGATCCAGCGCTCGAGGCCGCCCGCCAAACGATCGGCGACGACCTCCGGCGGGTCGGCTTCTCCGATCTGCAGCCTGGCTCGGACCATCTCCGAGAGGGCCGAGTACGACACTCCCTCGCCGTAGGACAAGCAGCGACCGGCGTGCCAGAGCACCTGCCCAGCCAAGCCGTCCAGATACTTGAAGAACTCCCATGCGAGGCGCGATTTGCCGACGCCTGCCACGCCGGAGACGAGCACCATGCGGGCAGCGCGGCGTTCGGCCGAAGCATGGAAGAGCTCTTTCACGAGGCGAAGCTCGTGGTCTCGGCCGATGAAGGGCGCCTCGATGACGGCGGACCGCTGCGAGCCGGCGACAGCGGCGACGACACGCAGCGCTCGGAACAGGTGAACCGGCTCGGCCTTGCCCTTCAGCTCGTGCGGGCCGGCGTCCTCGTATCCGATGGCAGCTGCCGTGGCCGCCCGCGTCGTGTCGTCGACATAGCAGCACCCCGCCAAGGCGGCCGACTGGATGCGGGCGGCCGTGTTCACGCGGTCGCCGATGACGATGCCCTCTTCCTCGGAGGTCGTGGCGGCGGCGCCCGTCACGATCCCGACCCGAGCCTGCAGGTCCGTCTGGTGGGCCCTGCCATAGTCGGGCACGGCGGCCAGGAGCTCGAGGCCGGCCCGGACCGCTCGCTCGGCATCGTCCTCGTTTGCCAGCGGGACGCCCCAGACAGCCATGACGGCATCGCCGATGAACTTCTCGACGATGCCGCCGTAGCGCCCCACAATGGAGCGGGCCAGCTCGAAGTAGCCCGTGAGCAGGTCACGCACGTCCTCCGGGTCACGCGTTTCCGAGAATGGCGTGAAACCGACCAGATCGCAGAACAGCACCGAGACATGACGGAGCTCGCGTGTTGGCGTCGCCGCATCACGATCCGCCTCGGCCGCCCCAGTGGCGGGCGCCGGGTCGCTCTGCCTGGGGAGCGGCGCACCGACGAGCGCCCCGCAGTCACCGCAGTACCGGTCGTCGACTTCGAGCAACGCCCCGCAGGAGGAACAGACGTGAGCCAACGAACCGCCACAGTGCTTGCAGAACTGTTTGCCGTCCGGGTTGTCGCCTCCGCACGCTGGGCAGCGCACTCGTCACCTCCTCCGTCGGGCGGAAGGCTACGACGCCCTCGACAGGACCGCACGCGCCGAGGTTCCGGCGATGAGTTGGAGCGCCGGCCCTCCTCCGTCCCCCTCCGCGAGACCGGAACCATCGGGTGGTCCGCCGCGCGGGCGGGCCTTCGCTGACATTCACCTTCATCGTCCAGACGCCCGAACCGACAGTGGCATGATCGCTTCGGCCCGACATCAACGGTGTCGGGTACGTACCCCGCAAGTACCAGGAGGATGATTGTCGATGACTGCTGGGTTTCTCGCCGAGCCCCCAATCAGTCCAGAGGCACAGGCTTTCTATGACGAGGATGTCAAAGACAGCGGCTACGTATGGAACGTGTCGCGCCTCTGGGCGTACCAGCCAGTGAGCATGGAGCGCCTCTTCGAATTGATGTCGCAAGCGTTCAAGCCCAGCGGCCTCGACTTCCGCCAGCGCGGCATCCTCGTCACCGCCGCCGCGTCGACCCTCGGCGACTCCTACTGCTCCCTGGCATGGGGCGGCAAGCTCTCCGGCGTGTCGGACCCGACCCTTGCGGCAGCAGTGCTCAACGGCACCGACACCGGCCTCAACGACCAGGAAAGGGCCATGGCGGCCTGGGCACGCAAGATCGTGAGTGATCCCAACGCCACCACCCCCACAGATGTCCAGGACCTTCGTGACGCCGGGCTCACCGATTCCCAGATCTTCGCCATCACGGCCTTCGTGGCGCTGCGGGTGGCGTTCTCCACCGTCAACGACGCCCTCGGAGCCGGCCCTGATGCTCAGCTCGTCGAGTCCTTACCTCCGGCAGTCACCGAATCAGTGTCCTACGGCCGACCTGCGCACTGAACACACGGAAGACAAATGCGGTTCTTCGGATCTGACCGGGGTCGGCCACTTCCAGGCTCCGAGTGTTCCTGAGCTGCTTCGCCCCAGCGGGTAGCCCGGAGCCAAGAGCTGGTCGGCGTCATGCCGTGCGGATGTCACGACTCGGGTCGATACTGGCGAGGATGACCAGATTCGACGACCAGGACCTGACCGACTCCGAGTTCCGCGAGTGCGACTTCACTCGTGCCCGGTTGATCGGCGTGGTCATGCAGGACGCCGTCATTGACGGGCTGGTCGGCAACTTGGTGATCAACGGAGTTGAGGTGTGCTCGTACGTCGAGGCGGAGCTTGACCGGCGACATCCGGTGCGGGTGCTGATCCGATCAGCCGATCCGATCGAACTGCTCAGGGGCTTCCGCGAGTTGCGGGCCGCGTGGTCGGCGACGCTCGAACGACTCCGACGGATGCCCAGCGGTTCGGAACATCGGCGCGTCGGTGGCGAGTGGTCGCCGGTAGAGACCCTGCGCCACCTGGTGTATGTACACGACTGCTGGTTCAGTCGTTGCTGCCTGGGATCGACCCGGCCGCCCACCGCCTTCGGGCTGGTTACCGACCAAGTACTTGAGCACGAACCGCGCCTGGACCCCGCGGCAACCCCGAGCCTCGACGACGTCTTGGCTGTGCGCGAGCTGCAAAATGGCGAGCTGGACCGTTGGCTGTCGACCGTGACGACTGGCGAGCTGTCGATGCCTGCGCCAGTTCCGGCGAGCTCGGGGTGGCCGCCCTACGCCCGAGGCAAGTCCGTGCTCGAGTGCGTGCACGTGGTGCTGAACGAGGAGTGGGAGCACCACGGCTTCTGCGTCCGCGACATCTCCCTCCTGGGAGGATGATCCTCGCAGTCGGTCGCAAGAGAGGTGCCGCCGATTCCTGATGTCGCTTCCGAGTCGGGCTGCCGGGATTTGAACCCGGGACCTCTTGACCCCCAGTCAAGCGCGCTAACCAAGCTGCGCCACAGCCCGTACACCTCTGACGTGCACTTTTACGTCGGTAATGGCGGCGGCCCGTCAGGAACCCGCCTCCATCGCAACCCGACGACAACTCGAGCCAACGAGAACAACCCGAATCGCTGGCGATGCTACTCGGCGAGGATCGGGCCGGCGACGTGGCGGGTCGCACGAGCGGCTGAGCGGAAGGCGGTGCGAGAGGGCCGAGCCAGCACCCGCTCGATCGGTGACCGGACGCGAGACCGCCGGCAAGTCCCGAGGGAAGACCTGCCGGCGGGTGCCTATTCCAAAACGTTGCGCGATCCTACCGTGGCAGACGGGCACCCCGGAACCGGCGGAGATTTCAGGCCGTTCCGCGCTCTTGGTCGAGTCGGAAGCTGGCGAGCTCGACCGCGAGCGCCCGGTCGACCAATGCGGGGCTCAGGCCGAGCTTCGCCAAGGACTCGGTCGTATCGCTCTCCACGGAGAGCACGCCGAGGAGCAGGTGCTCGGTTCCGATGTAGTTGTGGCCCAGCCGAAGCGCCGCCTTCAGCGTCCCTCGAAAGGCCGCTCTGCTGGCATCGGAAAAGTGGAGCTCGCGAAGTGCGACCGGATCCGAGTCGTAGGCGCCGGTGACAGGAACCAGTCCGAGCGCGCCGTAGAACTGCTCATCGGCGACGCCCAAGCGGTGAATCGTCTTGGCAGCGAGACCATGGGGCTCGGCCAGCAGTCCCGCGGCAATGTGCGCCACGTCGACCGAGTCGGCCTGAGCGCTCGCTGCCATCCGGCCGGCAGCGGCGACCGCATTACGTGCCCGGGGCGTGAAACGGCCGAAGCGCTTCGCCTCTGGCTCGAGATCGTCGTCCCGAGCGACGAACCGCTGTTGGGCTGCCTGCTTCGAGACTCCCATGCTGGCGCCGATCTGACTCCAGGAAGCACCCGAGCGCCGCGCCTGATCGACGAAATAGCCGACGAGCGCATCGGAGTGCTCCTCCAGTCGATCTGCCACGGTCACAGCGCCCGAGACGAGCTCGAGAGGTCCGTCGCCGGGTCGCAAGCCCTTCACGTAGGCGATGAGGTTGTCCAGCGGAACGGGAAAGTCGGCCATAAGTCAATATTACGTTGACGAGAACCTGTTCGTCAACCCTGGCTTGACGCCCGTCGCTGCCAACGGGGCGCGCCTCCGGCCGACACGTGCTCAGCACCGACCGCGCCACCGAGTCACGGCAGGGCCGGTGCGAGGCCGTAGATTGCGAACCGAGGGCGTCGTTCATCGACCCGGCGCCGAGGAGTTTCGTTGAGTAGCCCCGCCACCTCCGGCAAACCCCGGCTGGCCGTCCCCTTCGGGCGGGCCATCCTGTCACCGCTTGCCCTCGCCCAGGCGGCTGCTGGCATCTGCGACCTGCTGTGGCTCGTGGACCTGAGCGATCCGGACACCGCCGCCATCGAGCGAATGATGAAGCGTTTCGGAACGATCGTGGATCTGGCCGGGCTCCCGCCGGGATCATGGGCCGACGCCGTTGCCGTCTACGAGCCGGCCGGCATGCTGACGTTCTTCGATACCAACATGGTCGCCTTCGCCGAGATGGCGCGCGAGCTCGGACTGCCATTCCACTCGCCCGAGGTGGCCGGGCGTCTGCTGGACAAAGCCCGCCAACGGCAGGCCTTTCGCGACGCCGGCCTCCCGACACCACGGTCGTGGGTCGTGCCTGCCGGGCATTCGCCGGACTCCGACAATCTGCTCCAAGAGGTCACCTACCCCGCCATCTTCAAGCCTCAATTCGGCAATGACAGCAAGCGCGTCTACCCGGTGGCCGATGCCCCGAGCCTGCGGCAGCTCATCGAAGCGAGCAACGCCGGCAACGACGCGGTTCCCATGGTGGTCGAGGAGTACCTGGCCGACACCGAGCCCCGACTGGGAGACGGCTTTGCCAACTACCTCTCGGTCGAGACCTTCGTGCGCGGCGGCGATCCGCATCACTTCGCCGTCACCGGACGGTTCCCGCCGGCCGAGCCGTTCCGCGAAACCGGATTCTTCATCCCCTCGACCGTGAGCGGCACCGACCGCGATGCGGTGTTGGAGGTGGCATCGGCCGCCATCGCTGCGATCGGCATCGAAACGGGATGCCTGCACACCGAGATCAAGTTCACTCCCGACGGACCCCGTGTCATCGAAGTCAACGGTCGGCTCGGAGGCGGCATCCCGCTCATGTTCGAGCTCGCCACGGGCGCCTTGGCGGTGCGCCTCGCCATGCAAGTCGCACTCGGCATCGACCCGGGTGAGCTGGTGGAGCCGACGGCCGACACGATCGGGTTTCGCTTCCTCTTCCATGCACCCATTTGGGCGACCGAAGTCACCGCCATCGAAGGGCTGGATGCAGCCGGCAGCCTTGCGGGGGTCACGGCTGTCACGCTGCACCGAGGTCCAGGCTCGGTGCTCGACTGGCGGATCGGCAATCACGGCTATGTCTTTGCTGCCTCGGGAGCTGTCACCGGTTACCCGGAGCTGCGGGATCTGTACCGGAGCATCGAGGAGACCGTCGTGGTCAGCTACTCCGGCCGGGCCGATTAGCCTGGCCGGCGCCGTGAGCGAATTGCCCAGAACGTCCGACAGGTGAGCGTCCGTAGCTCGTGGCCGTGCCCGTGAGTGCCGCCACGCCCGCAGAGTTCCGCCAGCAGCTCCTTGCCGCCGGCATCCTGGCAGCGACGGCGGAGGATGGGCTCTACGCCCGCTCGGACGCCTTCGAGCGGGTCGCGCTCGCCTTCGACGCCCTCGTCACGAGGCGAGCGACGGCGATGGGGGCGACACGGTGGAGCTTTGCGCCCATTCAGCCACGGGCGAGCCTGGAGCGCACGGGCTACCTGGCGTCGTTCCCGCACCTGGCCGGTTCGGTCCATGTCTTTACGGGAAACGACCGCGACCACGCCGAGATGCTGCGACGAATCAACGCCGGCGAAGACTGGAGCAGCGCCCTCAGCCCTGCTCCGACGGTGTTGTGCTCGGCCTGCTGCCAACCCCTCTACCCGCTCATGTCCGGCCGGTTGCCAGTTGGCGGACGTCTCGTGGACGTGACGGGCTGGTGCTTCCGCCACGAACCGTCCCTCGACCCCTGTCGCATGCAGGCCTTCCGCCAGCACGACGTCGTCTACCTCGGTACCTCCGACGGCGTGCGCCAGCACCTCGACGGGTGGCTCGATCGCGGCGCCGACTTGCTCGAATCGCTCGGTCTCGAGGTGCAACGCGTCGTAGCGAGCGACCCGTTCTTCGGGCGGGGAGGCGGCCTCATGAGCGAGAGCATGCTCTCGTCCGAGCTCAAGCACGAGCTGATCGCCGCCGTGGCGAGCGACGTCCCGAGCACAGCGCTGATGTCCGCCAACGAGCATCGCGATCACTTCAGCACCGCCTTCGGGATCGAGTTGGCCGACGGCTCGCCGGCCACGACCGCCTGCATCGGGTTCGGGCTCGAGCGGGTGACCCTGGCGCTGCTCGACCGTCACGGCCTCGATCCGGCCCAGTGGCCAGCCGGCGTCTGGCGCGTCCTCGAGAGCTAGCAAACGGACGAGCGCCCGATCAGCTCGCCAGGCGATAGCGAAGGTAGGCCATGCCCTTGCCGAGGCGTTGGGTGTCCAACAGCTGGAGATCCAGATGCACGTCCTCGGGCAACCACGGTTTGCCCCCGCCGACGACGACCGGGACGACGAACAGCTGCAGTTCGTCGACGAGGCCGGCTTTGATGGCTTGAGCCGCCAGATCGGCCCCTCCGATGGTCAAGTCCCCCTCGGAGCTTGCCTTCAGGTGCCGGACGGCTTCGGCATCGAAGGACCGCTCGATCCGCGTCCGCCGGCTCGAGACCGATTCGAGTGTCCGGGAGTAGACGATTTTGTCTGCTGCCTGCCAAATCTCGGTGAAGTCGCGTTCAGCGGGCGACAGGCTCTCGTCGAGCGGGACGGTCTCCCAGTAGACCATCGTCTCGTACATACGCCGTCCGTACAGGTAGGTGTCGATCGGCCGCTCCAGCTC
The DNA here is from genome assembly GCA_049510975.1 of Acidimicrobiales bacterium. GTDB lineage: Bacteria > Actinomycetota > Acidimicrobiia > Acidimicrobiales > Bog-793 > JAKACA01. Next base: position 40,756 of record JBEKYM010000009.1, on the reverse strand, counting down.
GTTGATGAAGACGGACGCCTCCTCGTCGGGGGCGCCCCACTCGAATCTGCCTTCGCGATCCTCGACGCAGCCATCGAGGGAGGCGATTGTCGAGTAGATCAGATGCGCCATCGAAGTGCCCCCGCGGTCGGTGAGGTGTCAAAAGCCGTCCACTGAGACGAAATCCAGACGGAGTCCAGACAGTATCTCGGCGGTCAGGGAGCCGCCCGTGCCGCCGGGACGGACTCGGCGCTCAACGAGAGCGCCAGAGCCGGGCAGTTCGACACGGCCCAGCGCGCCTGTGCGAGCAGATGAGGGGGCACGGCGCCTTCTCGAATGATCGGGTACCCCCAGTCGTCGAGGCGGATCCACTCAGGCAGCAGCTCGGCGCAGACGCCGTGGCCGTCGCAGGCGATGGCGTCGACGGCGAGCACTCGCGCCGATCGGCGGCTCACTTCCACTCCCCCGTCGATACCGGTATTGCAAGCGTTGGCCGGCCGGATCCGGGACACGGATGTCCGCTCAGGTGGGTGTCGACATCGGCGCCGAACACGGCCAGGGCAGATCGCAGCAGCCGGACGGCGCCGTCGGGATGACGGCAGCCCCCACGTCCGTCGATGTCGTCTGCCCAGCGCTGCATCCGGGTGACGTCATCGGGCTGAGCTCGACCCGCCGCCAGCTGTGCGACCACCCCGGCGAGGGCGGGCAAGCCGAACGCACACGGGCCGCACTGGCCGGCGCTCTCGCCGGCGTACCAGGCAAGGATGCGGGCCGTCTCGAGCAGGCCGCAGGCGGACGGCGGGAGGGCGACGACGATGCCAGCTCCGGGGCTGGCGCCGAAGGGGGCGAGAGCCGAGCGCGACAGCGGAGTGCGCACGAAGTCGCTGCCCACCATCCAGGTACCGAAGAAACCCCCGACCAGCACCGCCTGCACGTCCCCGCCAGGGAGCACGCCGCCGTGGCGGAGCAAGGCGCCACCGGTTGTCCCGAGCGCTGCCTCGAGCACGCTCGCTCCGGCGGCGCCGCTCACCGTGAACAGCGCCGTACCTGGTTCGTCCGTCGTGCCGGCCTGGCGGAACCAGTCGGCGCCAGAGGCGGCGATCTGGGCAAGGTGCGCCAGCGTTTCGACGTTCTGGACGAGCGTCGGACGCCGATCGACGCCACGCTCCGACGGCCGAGGTGGCGACGAGGTCGGCTTCGAGGGGCCGCCGTTCAGCCAGTTGACGAGTGCGGTTTCTTCGCCGGCGACATAACGGGGAGGCGTGAGGGCCACACGGACCGGACACGCCATCGGCTCCCGTTCCAGGCGTTCGAGGACGGCCCGGTTCATGGCTGCGGCCGCCCCGAGGCGAGTGCGGTCGACGCAGACGATCACCTCTTCGGCACCGACGGCGTGTGCCGCCAGAAGAGCGCCGTCGAGCACGAGGTGCGGCAGCCGGGAGACGAGCAGACGGTCCTTCGCGCTGGCAGGTTCGCCCTCGGTGGCGTTCGCCACCACGACGCCCCGTCGAGCGCCGTCGGCGACGGCCTGCAGCTTGCGCGCCGTCGGGAAACCGCCGCCCCCGCGGCCTCGCAAGCCGGCGCGCCCGACGAGATCGATGAGGCGCTGGTTCGGCTTCGAGCGTGGCGCCGGCGGCATCGAATAGACGGTCCGGTGTTCGGCCAGGCTGCGCCACTCCCCCGCCGGCGGCAGGTGTGCGAGCAGCCGGGTGGGGCCCGGTTCGCCGACGAGCATCATCTCCACGCCGGCCGGTTCGCTGTTGGGTGGCCGAGCGCGGCGCCAACGCACCGGCATCGGAGGGGACGTGGCGACCGGAGTCATGCTGGGGTCCTTTCGAGGGTGCGGGCAGGCTGCGCGTGGGCCGCCGGCCGCAGACGACGTGAGGCCACGACGCGGTATGCCGTCAGCAGGGTGACGACACTCGCGAGACCGATCATGCCCGCCTGCATGGCGAAGGTATGCCGGTCGGTGCCGGCCGTGAGCCCGTGCACCGTGGCAACGGCGAAAAGGGGAAAGCTCAGGTAGTGGGCGGAGCGCCACAGCCGCTTCGGCAGATGTGCCCGGAACATCGAGGTGACCTGCAGCGCCAGCATCAGATAGAGACCGGCGATTCCCCAGGCGATGGCAACGGGGTGCCAGGACCCCGTGAGCGGCACGAGCACCTCGATGATGCCGAAGTGCACGTAGCTGTCGAGCATGATCGAGCTCACGTGGATGGCGAGGAACACGAGTGCGGCAGCAGAAAGGAAGCGGTGCAGGTCGAGCAGCCACGCTGGCCGGGCCCGGTTCTGCAACAGGCGCGTGCTGAGGGCGAGGCCCCACAGGACGCTTGCCGCCAGCAGCGCCCAGGTGACGAGCCCACTCGCCCGCGCCGTGTACCAGATGAGCTTGCTGTCCATGGGATGCACTCTGACCGGTGTTGCTGTGTGAAGCCTGTGAGCCAAACGGGAACTCCCACCGAGACCGTCACTTTGGCGGGAGAGTCGGAGGTGCCTCCCAGCAACCTCAAAGACTGTGCGGGCAAGATCACTCGCGTCCCGTCCTGCTTTTGTCAGTAAAGGAACCGTTTCTCGTGGATCGTCCTTCTCGAAGCAACGTCGAGCGCACCGCCGGCTTTGCCCCCTCCTCCCCCGGCCGGCTCGAACCGGGGCGACGCCACCCCGCTCGCCGCGCCCGGCTCGTCGCCGGCGTCGCCAGTGCATCGGCGACGGTGGCGATCGTCGGAGCCATGGCAGCATCGGCCACGACCCCGACCGTGGCGGCATCGACTCGCTCGTCCGGCTCGGCAGCAGGCACCGCATCCTCGGGCGCCGGCTCCTCGGCGAAGTCGACCAGCTCCACGTCCACCACGACCACCCCGGCCGCGAGCGCCGGCAGCTCGGCGAGCTCCTCGACGTCCTCGACGACGACCACGACCACTCCGAGCGCATCGACCCCGTCGTCGAGCTCGTCGACGAGCACCAGTGGCAGCTGAGCTCCGCTGGCGCACGATGGGCAGCGACGCCCACGTCATCGTCGTCGGTGGTCCTGCCGGGCTGCTCGACGTGGCGCGGGCTCGGATTGACGAGCTCGATGGGCGCTGGAGCAGGTTCCGTCCCGAGAGCGAGATCAGCCGCCTGAACGCCTCCGCCGGCGCCGCCATGGAGGTGTCCCCCGAGACGCTGCTGCTCGTCGGGCGGGCGCTCGAGGGTTGGGACCTGTCCGGCGGCGCCTTCGATGCCACGATGCTCGGTGCCGTCATCGAGGCCGGCTACGACCGCAGTTTCGAGCAGCTGGCAGTGCTCCCGCCAGAGTTGGGCGAGCCTTGTGAGCAAAGCGGGCCGCCGGGCGCGCCGGGCGCGACCACGGTGCCGGTCCTTGCCGGTTACGACTCGCCGCCGGTCGAGATCCGGGGTCGTACGGTGCGCCTGCGCGACGGGGTCGGTCTCGACTCAGGAGGGATCGGCAAGGGCCTCGCTGCCGACCTCCTGATCGCCGAGCTATTGGATCGCGGCGCCGACGGAGCCTGCGTCAACCTCGGAGGTGACCTGCGCGTCGCCGGCTCGAGCCCGGAAGGCGACGGGTGGACCATCGGCGTCGACCATCCGTGGTCGGCGGCTCCGCTGGCGCTCGTGGGCGTCGCCCGGGGCGCCGTCGCCACCTCGACGACGCTGCGCCGGCGCTGGCTCGTCGGCGGCGAGTGGCGCCACCATCTCATCGACCCCCGCTCCGGCCTTCCCTCCGACAGCGATCTCAACCACGTCACCGTCATCGCCGGCGAGGGATGGGAGGCCGAGGTCCTCGCCAAGGCGGTCCTCCTGAACGGTTCCGAGTTCGCCTTCAACATCATCGGCGGAACAGGAGCCGACGCCCTCGCTGTCGACGAGCAGGGGCGAGTCACCGCTACGGAGGGCTTTGCCAGCTATCTGGGCGGCGCCGAGCTACCTGCGTCCGTGCTGCGGCCCGCAGCCGACGGAGCGGGCCGGACGGGCGGAAGACCCTTGGCCGCAGCCGTCTGACCCCCAACGGTGCACGGCGCTTCAACGCCAGCCGTGGCGCTTCAACCGAACGCCAGCCCGAGAACCTCCTCGACGAGCGATGCCGCCGGGGCCCCGCCCGCCGTGTCGATGGACAGATCGACGTCCGCAGGCTCAACCCAGCTGCTGTGCACGCGGCTGACGTCCTCCCAGGTGAGCTCCGCCCATCCCGGGATGCCGCGCGTGCGGCCCTCCACCCGGTTCCGGAGGACGACGGCGTCGGTGCACTCCAGTGCGACGACGATGCTCCGGGCACCGTGACGGTCGGCGAGGGCGCGTGTGCCGGCGACATGCTCGTCACGTGCGACGCCCTCCAGCACCACCGAGCGACGGATCCGGAGCTGTGCCTCCGCCACCGACCACATGATGCTCCACCCCACCCGCCGGTGGTCGTCGAGCTCGAGCGAGCGCACCGCTTCCTGCAGGGCGGGAAACGGCATCAGCCCCGCCATGACCCAGTCCCAACCGAGAACCGTGCACCCTCCGAGCCGATCGGCAACGGCGGCCGCCAGAGTGCTCTTGCCCGTCCCCGGTGGTCCGGTGATGAGAACGACGAGCGGGCCAGACGGTTCGGTAGCCTGTTGGGTCATGCCGATCTATGAGTTTCGCTGTTCAGAGTGCGAGGCGCGCTTCGAGGCGCGCCGGCCGGCGGAACTGTCGGACGCGACGCCTCCCACTTGTCCGAGCGGGCACACGGCGACACGGCGGGTGCTGTCCGTGTTCGCCACCGCCGGCAAGGCAGCCGGTTCGAGCGCTCCTGCCGGCGACTTCGGCGGCGGTGGCTGCGGACCTGGCTGCGCCTGCGCCAACCGCTGAACAGCCGGCCACCGTCGCATGAGGGAGCGGTCCGCTCCAGCAAGCCGCGACGCCATCACAGATGGTGGGCGAGCCAGCCGATGCCCTGGTAGAGGCGCCAACCGAGATAGATCACCGATCCAACCACGATGACCTTGAAGTGCCAGGGAGCTTTCGCCTGGCGCTCCTCGCTTTCGTCCGACTCTTGGCTGTCGCCGCTCGCGGCGGGATCGCTCGGGGGCGGGGCGGGCGGTTTCTTGTTGGCGGCGGGGACATCGCCGGCGGCCGGCCTCGCGGTGCGTGGCTTCCTGCCGGCGGCGGGTCGATCGCTGCCCCCGCGCGCCGGGGCGGTCGGGCGCCTGTCGCCGGCTGGCACGTCGTTGGCGGCGGGCCTCGGGGCGGGCGGTTTCTTGCTGGCGGCAGGCACATCGCCGGCGGCGGGCCTCGGCTTGCGAGCCTCACCGTCGGGCGGGCCGGGTTCGCCGGGCGATCGCGACGACAAGCTCACACCGGCGGGACGCCGTGCCGGCGGTCGGTGAACCACCGGGTCTTCGACTCGGCGAGGGCGAACCGTCGCACGAGCTCGCCTCGCAGGTCCTCGGGCTGGACGATGGCGTCGATGACAAGATCGGATGCGAGCCGCAGCAGGTCGACATCTGCCTCGTACTCTTGGCGGCGGTCGGCCACGTACGCCTCCCGCTCAGCGGTGTCCTCGATGGCGGCGATCTTGTTGGCGAACACGGCATTGACGGCCGGTTCGGGTCCCATGACGGCGATCTTGGCCGAGGGCAGGGCCAGGCAGGCGTCGGGGGCGAAGGCCGGGCCGGCCATGGCATAGAGGCCGGCACCGTAGGCCTTTCGCAAGATGACCGAGATCTTCGGCACGGTCGCCTCCGAAACGGCCGTGATCATCTTGGCGCCGTGCCGGATGATGCCCTCGCGCTCGACGCTCGTGCCGATCATGAAGCCGGGCACATCGGCCAGAAACAGCAGCGGCACGTTGAACGCGTCCGCGCACCAGATGAAGCGAGCGGCCTTGTCGGCTGAGTCGGTGAAGAGTACGCCGCTGCGGGAGGCGGGGTTGTTGGCGACGATGCCGATCGAGCGGCCCTCGAGACGCCCCCATCCGATGACGAGCTCGGGCGCGAACAGCGGCTTGATCTCGAAGAACGAACCCTCGTCGACGAGGCCGTCGATGACCGAGTAGATCGAGTATCCGACCCGATCAGAGTCGGGGATCGTCGTGGCCGTCAGCGCCCCCGACGGTGGCCGAGCCGGCTCGTAGGGCGCAGCCTCCCGCCACGAGCCCGGCAAGTAGGAGAAGTAGTCCTTGGCGGCTTCGATGGCGCCAGCATCGTCGACGGCGAGGTTGTCGCCGCAACCCGAGACGGTGGCGTGCATGCGGGCGCCGCCCATCTCTTCGAGATCGGTGACTTCGCCCACGACCATCTCGGCCATCCGGGGCGAGCCGAGGTACATCGACGCATTGCCCTCCACCATGAACACGACATCGCAGAAGGCGGGGATGTAGGCGCCGCCGGCGGCCGAGGGCCCGAACAAACAGCAGATCTGCGGCACGCGCCCCGACAGGCGCACCTCGTTGTAGAAGATGCGGCCGGCCCCGCGGCGGCCGGGGAAGAGCTCGACTTGGTCGGTGATGCGAGCGCCGGCCGAGTCGACGAGATAGAAGACGGGAAGCTCGTGCTCGAGGGCGTACTCCGTCAGCCGCACGATCTTCTCGACCGTGCGCGCCCCCCAAGAGCCGGCTTTGACCGTCGGGTCGTTGGCCATGACGCACACGGGACGGCCGTCGACGCGGCCCCGACCGGTGACGACGCCGTCTGCCGGCAGATCGCCCGCAAGCGAGTTGGCGAGGAGGGCGTCCTCGACGAAGGAGCCGGCGTCGAGGAGGAGCGACAAGCGCTCCCTGACGAACAACTTGTTCTGCGCCTTGAGCTTGGCCGCCCCGCTCTCGAGGTTGCCGGCGAGGGCTCGATCCGTCGCCGCCTCGATGCGCTCAGCGTCCTCGGTCACCGCTGCTGCCTCACTCGGACACGCATCTCGATCGGTGTTGGGCCCATCTCGAAGCGCTCGCGCAACGACCGCTCGAGATACCGCAGATAGGGCGGCGGCAACCGGCGAGTGGCGAACAGCGTGATCGTTGGTGGGTCGATGGCACCCTGCACGGCGTAGAGGATACGAGCGCCCGGCGCCGGGTGGGCGCTCTGGGCCGCCTTCAGCGCCTCGTTCAAGCGCGACGTCGGGATGCGACGGTGGTAGGCGGCGATCGCTTCGTCGATCACCGGCAGGAGGCGGTGGACGCCGAGCCCGGTCTTGGCCGAGACGCGGAGGACGGGGGCGTAGCCGAGGAAGGCGAGTTTCTCCCCGATCTCCTCACCGACGTTGAGGCGCTCGTCGGTGTCGAGCAGATCCCACTTGTTGAGCAGCAGGACGGCGGGACTGCCCGAGGCGTCGATCCGCTCGGCCAGGCGCTGGTCCTGATGGGTGACGCCCTCGGTGGCATCGAGCACGAGCAGAGCAACGTCGGACCGGTCGAGGGCACGTAACGACCGCACGAGGGAGAAGTACTCCTGCGGGTCGCCCTCGCGTGCCCGCCGCCGCATGCCGGCGGTGTCGACGAGCCTGAGGGCTCCCATGTCGGTCTCGATGACGGTGTCGATGGCGTCCCGGGTCGTGCCGGGCAGGTCGTGGACGACCGAGCGGTCCTCCCCGACGAGCCGGTTGAACAACGTCGACTTGCCGACGTTCGGTCGTCCCATGATGGCGACCGAGGAGATCGCCGGCGCCGCCTCGGTCGCGGTCGGGGCGGCATCGCCGTCCTCGATGGGCTCGAGGCCGCTGCGTGAGCGACTCGACGACCGCGTCGGTATCGGCAGCGGCGTGTCGGCGCTCAAGAGGCCGCCGCCGGTCACCTTCGGAAGCCTTGCCACGACCACGTCCAGCAGATCCCCGACGCCGCGGCCGTGGAGTGCGCTGATGAGAAACGGGGTGCCGAGCCCAAGCGACGACAGCTCCCAGGCCTCCGCCTCGCGGCGCTCCGAGTCGACCTTGTTCGCCACGACGATGACTTTGTCGCCGAGGCGCCGCAGCACAGCAGCGACGGCGGCGTCCTCCCCCGTCACGCCCGTCGTGGCATCGAGGACGAACAGCACGAGGTCCGCCGACTTCATGGCACGGACCGCCTGCTCGGTGACCTTGGCGTCGAGGACGTCACCGCCCTCGACGAGCCCACCGGTGTCGACGAGGCGGAAGTCCGTGCCCGCCCAGTCGACCGTCACCTCGAGGCGGTCACGGGTGACGCCCGGGTGGCGCTCGACGATGGCCACCTGGCGGCCGATGATCCGGTTGACGAGCGTCGACTTGCCGACGTTCGGCCGGCCGGCGACGACCACCATGGGAAGGGTTGACTTCATCGTGCCCCCAGGGCTTGCAGTAGCGATCGCCCGTCCGTGGCCACGACCTCGACCGGGCGCGGCAGTTCGGACACCTGCATGCCGTCGAGAAACCGCCCGTTCGACAAGCACACGTCGGGCAACAGATACCTGCGGTCCTCTGGAAGATCCGAAAGCACAGCGGCGAGGTCGCTCCCGGTCATGAGCCCGCTGACGGCGATATTGCCGCCGAAGAAGTTGTTCGGGACTGCCACGAGCCCGACGTCCTCGCGGCCGATTCCGGCGAGCAGCGGTCGCAAGACCTTGGCGCCGTACTCGCCGGTGAGGACCGTCGGCGGGTGCTGGCTGCGCCGGCGGAGCGCCACGCGGCCCGACCTCGGCGCGCCAGCGTCGGCCTGCGAGGCAGCGGCGGTGCGGGGCGCCCGGTAGCCCGTCGCCGGCGCTCCCTCGACCCACTGGAAGAAACCGGTCGTGTGACCGGCTGCTCCTGCCATGGCGGCCGTCTCGGCGCCGAGCAGATCGGCCTCGAAGGCTCGGGCCATGCCGATGCCGTTCTCGTGTTGCAGGAACCCGTCGTACTCCTCGGCCGCAGGAAACCCCCTCCCCGCCAGCAAGTAATACTCGTCTGCGGCATACACGAGGCGACGTCCAAGCGTTCGCTGGAAGATCTGTTGCCACTCGGCCACCGTGTCGAGCACGCCTGCGGCCTCCGCCGGCGTGTGCGCCCGCATGGCGGCCTCGGTCGTGTAACGGCTGATCCCGAGCGGGACGAGTGCAACGGTGGCGAGATCGCAGAACCGGTCGAGCACGCCCGCCAAGGTGTCGTACAACACGGCACCGTCGTTGACCCCCGGGCACACGACCACCTGACCGTGCACCTCGATCTCGTGATCGAGCAGCAGCCGGAGCCAGCGAAGCGAGAGGGCGCCGCGGCGGTTGCGCAGCATGCGGGCGCGCACCTCGGGATCGGTGGCGTGGATCGACACGTACAACGGCGAGAGGTGCTGATCGATCACGCGCTCGAGGTCGGCTTCGGTGAAGCGGGTGAGCGTCGTGAAGTTCCCGTAGAGGAACGACAGGCGGTAGTCGTCGTCCTTCAAGTAGAGGCTCTTCCGCATGCCCTTCGGCAGTTGGTAGATGAAGCAGAACTCACAGTGGTTGTCGCACGTGCGGACCTGGTCGAACAGCGCCGAGGCGATCTCGGCACCGAGCGGCTCGCCGGCGGCCTTGTCGACCGAGAGGGAGAGATCGAAACCGCCCCGCGAGATGTCGAGGTCGACAACGGCCTCATCGGCGATGAGCTGGTACTCGATGACGTCACGTGGCACCTGGCCGTTCATCGAGCGGATCTCGTCACCCGGCAACAGCCCGGCACGCGATGCCGGGGAAGGATCGGCCACGGCCACCACCTGAGGTAGTGGCATTTCCCCAGGTTACTGTCGTGACGGCACCCGACCGGCCCGGCAAGGGTTTAGTTTGAGCTTGTGCAGATCGTGCAGAACCCACTCGAGCCGTGAGCGCACAGTCACCCGGGCCCGGCTGGTGGCAGGCGTCGGACGGCAAGTGGTACGCGCCCGAGCAGCACCCTTCGTTCATCGCTGAGCACGAACCGGCGGTCCCGGCGCCCGTCGCCGCCGTGCCACCAGCTCCGGGGTGGTGGCAGGCGTCGGACGGCAACTGGTACTCGCCGGAGCAGCATCCTTCGGTGTCCGAGGCGGCGCCGGTCACCGAGTTGCCGGACATCGGCGACTTGGGCGATCTCGCCGAACTCGCCGAGCTGGCGAGCTCCGCCGCTGGGTCCGCCGGCGCTCCGTCCGCCGGCGCTCCGTCGAGCCAGCCCCTGCCGACGATCGATGAGCCCGAACTTGAGGACAGCGCCACAACAGGCGGTGAGGGTCCCGGCCCGGGCTCGGCCGCCCTGGAAGGTGCCAGCGCGGTCAGCCAAGCTCCCGGCGGAGTCTCCACGGGTGAACGGGCCACGCCCGACCCCGATGAGTGGCTCATGAAGGGGCGTGGCTCGAAGGGTGGCAAGCGCTGGAGGCGGCGGGGTTCCTGACCGGACCCGAGCACCGGAGCAGCGGACGCGATCGGGCGACGGCTTCGGCCCCTAGCCTGTTGGTTATGCGGGTCGAGAAGGTGTTGTTGGCAGAGCCGCGGGGTTTCTGTGCGGGAGTCGAGATGGCCATCAAGGCGCTCGACTGGATGGTTCGCATCTTCGAGCCGCCGGTCTACTGCTACCACGAGATCGTCCACAACCGCATCGTCGTGGAAGAGTTCCAACGCAGGGGCGTCGTGTTCGTGGACGACATCGCGTCCGTGCCGGCGGGTGCCGCCGTGATGCTTTCGGCCCACGGCTCTGCACCGGAGGTTGAGGCCGAGGCGGCCGAAGGCGACCGCATCGTCGTCGACGCCTGCTGCCCGCTCGTGACCAAGGTGCACCACGAGATGAAGGTCCGGGCACGCAAGGGCTACACGGTCCTCTACGTGGGCCACGAGGGTCACGAGGAGGCCATCGGCACGATGGCTGTGGCGCCAGAGGCGGTTCGCCTCGTCGAGCACGCCGAAGGGCTGGCGGCAGCCGCCGCCACCATCCCCGCCGGCACGCCGGTGGCGCTGCTCGCTCAGACGACGCTCGCTCACGAGGAATGGTCCGGAATCGTGGACGCCGCTCGGGAGCGGTTCCCCGATCTGTGGATGCCGGGCCGTTCCGACCTGTGTTACGCCACCACCAACCGCCAGGCGGCAGTACGGGCACTCGCTCCCCTCTGCGACGCCGTCGTCGTCGTGGGCTCCTCCAACTCCTCCAACACCCTTGCGCTCGCCGAGGTCGCATCCGGCACCTGCCGGCGGGTCGTGCGGGTGAACGCCCCCGAAGAGGTACCGGAGGACTTGAGCGGCGTGGTCGGTGTGACGGCGGGTGCGTCGGCACCGGACTGGCTCGTGCGGGAGATCGTGCACCGCCTCGACCCGGGCGAGTCGGTCGAGGTCGTCCACTTCACCGACGAAGACGAGTACTTCCCTCCGCCCCCCGAGCTGCGCGACCTCTTGCGGGTGGCGGCTGCCGGCCTGTCCTTGACGCTCGGGTCCCCGCCGGACGAGGAAGGCCCGACCGCCGGCGACCGATCGGTGTCTGCGGCCGAGGTACTGCGCCCGACGGCCTGAGCGGTCGACGCTTCCGGCGAGGGTCGTCAGTCGGTCGTCAGTCGTCCGTCGTCAGTCGGTGGAGAGGATCGACATCAACACGGCGTCGATCCAGGCGCCGTCAAAGCACAAGGCGTCGCGAGCCACGCCCTCGACTCGGAAGCCTGCTTTCTCGTAGACGCGCTGCGCTCTCGGGTTGAAGGCATAGACGGAGAGCTCGATCCGGTGAAGGCCGAGAACGTGGAGGCCGTAGTCGACCATGAGCCTCGTCGCCTCGGTTCCGAGACCGCGATCGCGTCCCTTCGGCCCGATGAAGATTCGGAAGTTACAGGAGGCGTTAGGCGCTTGATACTCGTTGAGGACCGCTTCCCCCACGCACGCCTCGGTGGCGAGGTCGACGACCGCGAGGTCGAGGCGATCAGGGGCGGTGTTGCGGCTCCGGTGCCACTCCAGCTGGCCGGCATCCGGTGTCGGGCTCCGCTGTGCGGCCTCCTCGCTCGAGTGGACGCTCCCGGTGAGCCGGAGCACGTCCGGGTCCGCCAGGGCCTCGCCCAAGGGAGCAAGATCCTCGTCGCTGAAGGGCCGGAGGCGGACGAGCGAGCCGAGGAGGGTCGGCTTGGTCAGCCAGTCGGGTGTCACGCTCACTGGGGCACGGTATCGGTGCCGGGGGTAGCTCTGTAGCGGTCCGCCGGCGACGGCGGCGGCGATGGTCCGTCCCGGCGAACCGTGTGCACGAAGTGACCGCCCGGTGGGGTGTGCGGTCATCCTGTGCACACGGTTCGGGCCGGCGGGCCGGCGCCGGGCTCCTGCTCTCGTGCGCACCACTGCCACGCCGGCGGCAAGGGACGGTTCGTTACGATGCCCGCCACACCTCAGGCGGCTTGCTGGACCTCGCCGGCGGGCTGCGTCATTCGGGCCGTCCGACCGGGCACGCCGCGCCAGAGCGGCCACAAGAGCGCCACACCCACGAAGATGGCGGCCGCTGCCCCGACGAAGGGCACCCAGGGGTGCACGGCGAAGAGGGTCCCCGCCACCGCTGCTGCCACAGCGGTCGCCGCCGTCTGGGCCGACGCTGCCGCTCCCTGGGCCCGTCCGAACTCGCGGTCGGAGACCGACTGGGCAAGCTGGGCGGACTCGGCCGGCGCACCCACGGCGACGAGCACGGCTTCGCAAGCGCCGAGCCCGATCAGGAGGGCGACGCTTCCGACGAATGGATAGGTCATCGCGAACGCCGCCGATCCCGCCATGGCGAGGGCGACGAGGTACCGCCGGTCGAAGTGGTCGACGAGCCAGCCGGCCGGAAAGGACATGACGGCGAACGGCACCGCGAAGAGCGTCCACGACAGCCCGATCTGCCAGGCGGTCGCACCCTTCACCTGCAAGAGCAAGCTCCAGCAGACCTCGTAGACACCGATGACGAAACCCACGCTGACGAACGCCACGGCCACCCCGAGAAAAGCCCGGTTGCGCCACAGGGACACCCGCACGACGGCTTCGTCGGCGGGTGCAAAGACCCGGCGGCGCGACGGCAGGAACAGCAGCACCGGGACAATGGCCGCGAACGAGGCGGCGGCCGCCATGAGGAACACCCAGCGCATCCCGCCGACGCCGGCAAGACCGCCGATGAACGGCCCGATCGCCATGGCGATGTTTCGTGCCCCGTAGAACGAGCCGAACGCCCGTCCCCGGTGCGACTCCGGCACGACCTCGGCGATCGTGGCGGCGTTGGCGACGTCGACCACGCCGGCACCGCACCCTTGCAGCGCACGGAAGACGAGCGCCAGCACGGGCGTCCCGATGACGGCGAACAGGACGCTCGCCACGGCGTAGGTCGCCAAGCCGCCGACTTGGATCTTGCGCCGCCCGATGCGGTCGGAGAGTCGTCCGAGCGGGTACTGCACGAGGAGGGCTGCTGCGAAGAAGGCCGCCATCGTGACGCCGATGAGCGTGGCGGATGCCCCGCGGTGGCGCAGGTAGAGAGGCAGGAGCGGAAGCACGGCGGTGGCTCCGCACCATTCGGTGAACGCCGAGGCCGACAGCGCCAGAACCACGCGCCGGACGGCGCGGGACTCGTCAGGGCTCAGCGAGGTCGAGGCCTTCATGGCCGGCGGGCGCGCTCGATGAGGGCGCGCATCGCCTCGCCGACGGCCCGACGATGGTCGTCTCTGATCGGTCCCAACCCGAACAGGTCGCAGAGCCACATCCCATCGGCCGCATAGCGGATGACCGTGGCGAGAGCTGGGTCCACGCCGTCCCACTCCACTGATGACTGCCACGCGAGCCAGCGCTCGCGCAGCGGTGCCAACAGCTCCGGATCCGAGGCAGCACCGGCGAGCAGGGCGCTGCCGAGATGGCGTTCGCGGTCGTGGGCAGGGTCGCCCGTCGGGTCCAGCGTGGCCTCCACATAGGCGCGGATGAAGTCACCGGGCTCACCGGAGTAGGCGCCGTAGCTCTCGAGATCGGCATCGAAACCAACGACGACACGCTCCACCATCGCAGTCACGAGCGATGCCCGAGTGGGGAAGTGGTAGAGCACGCCGCCCTTGCTCACGCCGGCCTCGGCAGCGGCCGATTCGATCGTCAGCCGTGCGACGCCATCGCGGATCACGACATCCTCGGCCGCGCAGACGATGCGCTCGCGCGTGTCGGTGACCCGTGGCATAGAGACACTATACCGTCCAGACGGTACAGTGACAGTCACAGCGGGAGGTCGACAGGGGCGCAGCTGCAACCCCTACCAGCTCGAGCAACAGCTACGGCCGACGGACTCCTGCCCGCCGCTGAGCGTCGTCGAAGACCTGCTGGATGCCGGCAGCGATCTCGTCCGAGAACTCCTTCGTCGCCCGCCGGGACACACGCCCGGCTTTCCGCCGGCTGGCGCCGTCCGCTGCACCGCTGGTGGCCGCAGCGCCTGCGGCCTCAACAAGCTCCCCCGAGGCGACCTCCCCCGCGGCGGCCCCGAGACGGCCGGCCTCGATACCGCCGGCCTCGATACCGCCGGCGGCCGCGACAGCCGGCTCGCCGGCACCGCCAGCTCCATCGCCTGCACTCGGCGGCCAGATCGGCTTACCGATGACGACTTCCACGCGGTGGGGTCGCGGGATGGCAGACCCTCGCGGCATCGCCTGCTCACTTCCGCCGATCCCGATGGGTACGACGGGAACGCCCGCTCGCACCGCCAGATAGGCAACGCCCTCGCGCAGGTCTTCGACGACCGGCCCCGACCGGCGCGTGCCCTCCGGGAACATGATGAGCGGCTCCCCGCCGGCGAGCACCTGCCGGCAGCGCTCGAGCGCCTCGCGGTCGGCACCCGACCGGTTGACGGGGAAGACGCCGAGGGCCTCGAGGATGCGCCCGACGACCTTCGACTTCCAGATCTCTGCTTTGGCGATGTAGCGGAGGCGCCGGCGGGCGGTGATCCGGGCCACGATGAGCCAGTCGACATAGGAACGGTGCACCGGCGCCACGAGGTAGGCCCCGGTCGGAGGCAGGTTCTCCCGACCGGTGACACGTCCCGGCAAGTACAGCCGCGACACACCGACGGCGATGCCTCGTGCGATCCGGTACGTCAGGAGCTCGCCCTTGCTCGGCGGCCCTGGTGGGGGTTTCTCGGTCACAGGTACGACAGCACCTCCTCCACGACTTCGGAGACCGACCGTCCGGTCGAGTCCACCACGATCGCACCATCGGCGACCTTCAGCGGGGATGCAGCCCGCGACGTGTCGAGATCGTCGCGCCGGGCAAGCGACAAGGCAGTCTGCTCGGTCGGCCCGACCACCCCGCCGACCACCCCGCCGATCACCCCGCCCGCGACCCTGCCGCCCGCACTGTCGCCGCCCCAGGGGGCGAGCTGTTCGAGCCGCCGGCGGGCGCGCTCGGCCGGATCCGCCGTCAGGAACACCTTCAAGGCCGCTTCGGGGAAGACCACACTGCCGATGTCACGTCCCTCCACGACGGCCCCACCACCCTCGGCCGCCCAAGCTCGCTGGCGCTCGACGAGGTTGGCGCGCACGGCGGGGACGGCGGACACCTCCGAGACGGCGGCGTCGACCTCGGGCGTGCGGATCGCAGTGCTGACGTCCTCACCGTTGAGGACGACGATCCCGTTCACCTCGAGTTCCATGTCGTGGGCCAGCCGGGCAGCCGCCTCGTCGTCGCCGAGCACGCCTGCTCGCAGCACGAGCAGGGTGACCGCCCGGTACATCGCACCGGTGTCGAGGTGCCGGAAGCCGAGCCGATCGGCCACGGCCAGCGCCACCGTCGACTTGCCGGAGCCGCCCGGGCCGTCGATGGCGATGACCGTAGCGGCAGGCGAACCACTCGCCCGGGAGCCGCTCACGATGCCGTCGTCCACGACACCCGAAAGCCGCGAGCTCGCAGCGGCGTCACGACCGCCTCGGCCAGGGACGCATCGACGACGAGAACGAGGACGCCACGAGGCCCTTCGGCCGAGTGGGCGATCTCGAGGTCGTAGATGTTGACGCCGAGCTCGCCGGCGAGCGTGGTGACCTCGGCGAGCACTCCCGGCCGGTCGGGCACGACGACGCGAAGCTCCGCCACGGCGGCCGGACGCACGCCCCGCGGCGGCAGGTTCTGGCGGGCGTTTCGTGCTCGCTCGAGCAGCGAGGAGAGCGCTTGGCGGTCCCCGTCGGCGACGATGCGCCGCACCTCGGTGAGCTGGACGATGAGGCGGTCGAGCACGGGCAACGTGCGAGATGACGGCGACGAGCTCATCGTGGCGGTCCGGCGCCAGGGCCACGACGTCGGCGCCAAGGGAAGCGATCACCGACTGCAGGGCCGTGAAGGCAGACGGGTCGGTGTCGTCGGTGGGCGTGAGGACCCAGGTCGCCCCGACGAACAGCTCAGGGTCCGCCCCGTCTGGCCCTTCCTGCTCCGATCCGGCCATCGGGTGCCCGGCGACAAATCGCGGGTACGACAGCTCCGCCACGATCGGCCCCTTCACGCCGGCGACGTCGGTGACGACGAGCCCGTCGAACTCGCTGGCGGCGACGAGCTCGCGGACTGCCGGCACGACGGCGGACGCCGGCGTGGCCACGAAGGCGATCTCAGCCGACGCGTCGGTCCCGACCACGTCGACGACGCCGAGCTCGGCCGCCCGGTTGGCCCTGGCGTCATCGAGGTCGGAGCCGGTCACGTGCCATCCGCGAGCTCGCAAGGCGCCGGCGATCGAGGACCCCACGAGTCCCAACCCGACGACCTGGGCACGGCGCTTCACAACCGGTCCGCCCGCCGGCTGACGGCGTCGCGAACGCCGCGTCGACGACCGCGCACCAGGAAGGCGTTCGAGGCGGCCGGCATGGCCGCGGAGCCTACCGGTTCGCCCTGGAAGGCCCTGACTTGCGTCGAGCAGGCGGCTCGACGGCAGCTCTCGACAGCTGGCGGACTTCGTCGGTGCTCAGCTCCCGCCAGGAGCCTGGCGCCAGCTGGCGGTCGGCGAGCGGCCCGATGCGCGTCCGGACGAGGCGCTGAACGGGGTGGCCGACGGCTTCGCACATGCGGCGGACTTGGCGGTTTCTTCCCTCGTGGATCACGATGCGCAGGACCGACGGCGCCACGAGCGAGACTCTCGCCGGGCTCGTCAGCCCAT
The DNA here is from genome assembly GCA_049510975.1 of Acidimicrobiales bacterium. Taxonomy (GTDB): domain Bacteria; phylum Actinomycetota; class Acidimicrobiia; order Acidimicrobiales; family Bog-793; genus JAKACA01. The sequence continues at coordinate 23,803 of JBEKYM010000009.1, read as the reverse complement.
CTTCGAGCTCTACCCCCTCCCGCAGGGTGCGCACCGCTCCCGCGGCGGGTCGTCCCTCGACCTCGGCCAGGTACTCCTTCTCGATGCCGTGGCTCGGGTGCGACAGCAGCTGGGTGAGCACGCCGTCGTTCGTGAGGATGAGGAGACCCTCGGAGGCGGCGTCGAGGCGGCCGACCGGGAACACCCGCGGCGTGTCGGGCACGAGCTCGACCACAGTCGGCCGGCCCTGCGGATCCGAAGCCGTCGTCACCACGCCGGCCGGCTTGTTGAGGAGGTAGTGCACGAGGCCGGGCAGCACCCCGACCGGAGTGCCGTCGACCACGACGTCGTCGTTGTGGATGTCGACGCGCCGCCCGAGCTCGGCCACCTCGCCGTTGACCGTGACGAGCCCGTCCTCGATGAGGTTCTCGCAGACCCGCCTGCTCCCGAAACCAGCCCTCGCCAGCACCTTCTGCAACCGCTCTCCATCCGGCGGAGGAGCAGCCGACAACTCGCGCCTAGGTCCCGGACTCGGGCTCGGGGCGAAGCGCTTGCTCGAGCACCTCGACCGTCGAGGCGGGCGGGACGAATGCCTGCAAAGGCGGGAGCTCCCCGAGATGATCGAGTCCCAACCGCTCCAGAAACCCCTCCGTCGTCCCGAACAATACTGCCTGACCTGGACCTGAGTCCCGTCCGACCTCGGAGACGTACCCCCGCGCCGCCAGCAGCCTGAGCACGCCGTCGGCGTTCACGCCCCGGATGGCCGAGACCTGTGCCCGCGAGACTGGCTGCTTGTAGGCGACGACGGCCAGGGTCTCGAGGGCGGCCGCCGACAGCTTCGTCGGGGCACCGTCGAGGACGAACCTCTCTACATGGCCGGCGTAGGTCTCGTGGCTCTGGAAGCGGTACCCGCCGGCGACTCTCGCCAGTTTGAAGCCCCGGCCCTCGCGCTCGTAACTGGCCGCCAATTCGCTGCAGAGGGCTTCGACTCGTTCCACCGAGAGCTCCAGCAGCTCGGCCAGCAGTCCGGGCGGGACAGGATCGGTCGCCACCGTCAAGACGGCCTCGACCGCCGCCTCGGTCGTGCGATCGACCGCATCCGAGCGCTCGACGTCGTCCGACGGCTCGACCGCCGCCGCGCAGTCTGCCTGCAGGCGGCCAGGACCGGTGTTGCCGAGATCGCCGGCGGGCTGGAAGTCGCTCATCCCCGATACTCGAGGTCGGCGAGGTTGCCGGAGAAGTACGCAGAGCTGACGAGGTCGCTCATGACGTCATCGCCGTCGCCTTCGCCTTCGCCGGCGCCTACCCAGCTCACGATGAGCTCCCCGAACGTCGCCACCTGGTCGAGCTCGACGAGGCCCTGCTTGTAGAGCTCGAGCACGCCGAGGAAGTGGACCACGATCTCGATGCGCGAGGTGGCGTGTTCGGTGAGCTGGCGAAAGCTGATCGGGCAGCTGCCCGGAAGCGCTCCGATGAGCCGCTCCACCACCTCCGCCACGGTCACCTCATCGACCAGGACGTGCTCGACATCGATGACCGGCTTCGGACGCTCGGCGAGCGCTCGCTCGGCGGCGCGCCGGAGCTGCTCGAGCGTGAGTCCGGCCAGCAGGTCGGGGGCGATGCCCTCGAAACGCTCGTCCGGCCCGGCCAACCTCGGGTACGACCGGGACGCGTCCTTCTCGATCTCGGCGAGGCGGCGGCCGGCCGCCGAGAACGTCGTGCACTCGACGAGGCGGGCGAGCAGGTAGTCGCGCTCCTCGAGGAGGGCGAGATCCTCGTCGCTGATCGTGCCGTCCCGGTCGGGCAGCAACCGCCGGCTCTTCAGCTCGACGAGGATGGCGGCGATGAGCAGGAACTCGGTCGCCGACTCCAGATCCACCCGCTCGAGCTGGTCGATCTCGGTGAGGAAGCCGTCCACGATGTCGGAGAGACGGACGTCGTACAGCTCCACGCGCTGCTCGGTGATGAGACGGAGGAGGACGTCGAACGGGCCCTCGTAGACGTCGGTCCGCACTTCGTAGGCCATCAGGGCGAGGATATCGCCGGATCGGCGGGATTCCGTGGATGCTTTGGGAGGATTCGGCCGATGCTGAGCGGCGCGGCACTGCTCCCCTATCATTGACCGATGACACGAGTCCTCTCGGGCATTCAGCCCTCCGGTGCGCTCCACGTCGGCAACTATCTCGGCGCGCTGCGGCAGTGGGCGGTGGACCAGCACGAGGCGGAGAGTTTCTACTGCGTGGTCGACCTGCACGGCCTGACCTCCGAGCACGACCCCGACGACCTCCGCCGGCGAACGCTCGAGACGGCGATCGGCCTGCTCGCCGCCGGCCTCGACCCGGACTCCTGCACGATCTTCGTGCAGAGCCACGTCCCCGAGCACACCCAGCTCGCCTGGCTCCTCGAGTGCACCGCCACGGTCGGTGAACTCGGGCGGATGACCCAGTTCAAGGAGAAGAGCCGCGGTGTGGAGTCGGTGCGCGCCGGTCTCATGACCTACCCGGTCCTCATGGCGGCCGACATCCTCATCTACGACGCCGACCGCGTGCCCGTCGGCGACGACCAGCGGCAGCACCTGGAGCTGACCCGCGACCTGGCCATTCGCTTCAACAACCGCTACGGCGAGACCTTCGTCGTGCCGGAACCTGCCATCCCGAAGGTGGGAGCGCGCGTCATGGACCTCCAGCACCCGACGCGCAAAATGTCCAAGTCGGTCGAGTCGCCGCTCGGCACGGTCAACGTCCTCGATACGCCAGACGAGATCTCACAGAAAGTCCGAAAGGCCGTCACCGATACCCTCGGCGAGGTCCGCTACGACCCGGCGGAACAACCCGGGGTGGCGAACCTCATCGAGCTGCTGGCAGCGTCCACATCTCGCTCCATCGATGACATCGTGGGCTCCTACCAGCAGTACGGGCCACTCAAGACCGATGTCGCCGAGGCGCTCATCGCCGTCTTGGCGCCTGTCAAGGCCCGCTTCGAGGAGCTGGAGGGCGATCCCGCCACCATCGAGGACATCCTCGAGAAGGGCGCTGCCAAAGCCTCAGCGGTGGCAACCGGCACGCTCCGTCGCGCCCAGCAAGCCATCGGACTCCTCGTCCCGGGAACCCTCTGAGACCCTGTTCTCTCACCGGCCGGCTCCAAGCACCCGGTGCTCTCAGCTGAACACGTTGCCGTACCAGTTCTCGAGATGGAAGAAGAGCGTCGAGAGGGCGTTGCGGTCGAACAGCACGATCAAGACGATGACGATGATGAACCCGAACCGCATCCGGTAGTAGCCCGGCAGCATCGACGCCGGCAGGAACCGCTCGAGCAGCGCCGAGCCGTCGAGCGGCGGGATGGGGATGAGATTGAAGACGGCGAGCACGAGGTTGACCACCCCGAAATAGAACGGGATTTCGAGCTCGAGCAGGGTCGCATTGTGCAGGGCGACGAAGTGGTAGATGACGCCGGCGATCGAGGCGAGCACGATGTTCGTCGCCGGCCCGGCGAGCGACACGAGCACGGCTTGATCTCGCGGATGACGCAGCCGATCGACCCGAACGGGCACCGGCTTTGCCCAGCCGAAAGCGGCCCCGTTGGCGAGCACCATCAGGATCGGCACCACGATCGAGCCGAGCGGGTCGATGTGGCGGAGCGGGTTCAGGGTGAGGCGGCCCGCTCGTTTCGCCGTGTCGTCACCGCACCAGAGGGCCACGACGCCATGGCTGACCTCGTGCAGGATGACCGAGGGGATGAACGAGAGCAGGAAGATGGCCGTGACGACGCCGATGTAGCCGCGCTGAATGGCAATGGCGAGAACGAGCCCGAGGATGCCCACCACCGCCAGGGCGATGACGACATTGGGTGCGGAGTACTTGACGCGGGCCGTGCGCCAGCGGCGCTGCAGGCTCAACGGCGAAGCGCTGAAGCGCAGTCGATGCAGTGCGTGCTCGCCGGCTTGGCTTCGAGCCGGGCAGCCGAGATCGGCTTGCCGCAGCGCTCGCAAGTGCCGTAGGTGCCGGCGTCCAGCTTCTTCAACGCCGCCACGACGGCGGCGAGTGCATCCTGCAGCTGTACCGCCAGTGCCTCGGCCTCGCCGCGCTCTGCCGTGACCTGGGAGGAGTCGGCGAAGTTCGAGTCGTACTCGACCCTTCCCGCATCTCCATAACCCAGCTCCTGCAGTTGCTCTTCGAGCGAGTGACGCTCTTCCTCGAGCAAGGAGCGGTAGTCGACGGCTGCATCATTGGACACGGAGACACACTACTGGGCCGGTAAGCGCCCACGTGCCCGTGGGTGGGCGGCCTCGTACTCGCGGCGGAGCAGGTCGTTCGAGACCTTCGTATAGACCTGCGTCGTCGTGATCGCCGCATGCCCGAGCAGCTCCTGCACGACTCGGATGTCGGCTCCGTGCTCGAGCAGATGGGTGGCGCATGAATGCCGCAGCACGTGCGGTGTCACCTTGTCCTCGAGATGGACCCGCACCGCCGCCGCCCGCACGACGACCCATACGGTCTGGCGCGACATCCGCTTGCCTCGGGTCGAGATCAGGAGCGACTCCTCGTCGGCGCGGCGCGCCCAGCGGTCCGGGGCCATGGCGCCCCGCCCGCTCGGACCGAGCCATGCCTCGAGGGCGGCGCGGGCGTGCCGGCCGTAGGGCACGACTCGCTCCTTCGAGCCCTTCCCGAACACGAGCGCCATCTGGCGATCTAGGTCCAGGTCGGCCAGCCGCAGCGCCGCCAGCTCCGAGATGCGCATGCCGGTCGCGTACAGGAGCTCGAGGATCAGCCGGTCCCGCCGCGCCTTCGGATCGTCGCCGACGACGGCCGACAGGAGCAGCACGATCTCGGACTCGCTGAGTGCCTTCGGGATCGGTTGGGGAAGGCGCGGGCCGGCCAGACCCTCCGTGGGATCGGTGGCGGCACCCCGCTCGTCGAGACAGAACCGATGCAGCCCGCGAATCGCCGCGTAGGCGCGGGCATTCGACGTCGCTCGCCGGCCCGAGGCAGCAAGGAACGCCAGGTAGTCCTCGATGATGCGGGGACCGACGTCGGCCAGGGTGACGCCCCGACCGGAGAGAAACTCCTCGTAGGCCCGTACATCACGCCGGTACGCAGCGACCGACGCCGGCGCCCGCCCGCGTTCGACGGTGAGGAAGCTCAGCCACTCCTCGGCGTCCCGGCTGAGCGGCTGCCGGCCCGTCCCGGTCTCGGAGTGTGCTGCGACGGCCGTTACTGCTCACCTGCCGCAGGCGCGCCGCTCGGCCCCGGCGACGGCTGCTGTCGCGGCGCGGGGGCGGACTCGGAAGCCTCCGCAGGTCTCGGCGTCACGCCTGGGGCGCGGGTTGTCCAGCCGAGGGCCACCCGTGCCGCCAGGAGCCCGATGATGGACTTCGCATCTACGAGGTCGCCGGTCTCCATCAAGTCCTCGAGGTCTCCGAGGGAGATGCGCTCGACGACGATGTGCTCCTCTTCGACGCCGTGTGAGCGGCGGGGCACTTCGCGAAGACCGTCGGCGAGAAAGCAGATCGTCTCCTCGTCGGTGAAGCCAGGCGAGTTGTAGAAGCGGGCGATCTCGGTCATCACCGAGGCTTGCCGCCCGATCTCCTCCTCCAGCTCCCGTTCGGCGCACACAGCCGGATCCTCGTCCGGCAGATCCCGCTTGCCGGCGGGGAGCTCCAGGAGGGCGGCGTCGACCGCTCCGCGGTACTGGCGGATCATGAGGACGCTGCGCCGGTCCGCTTCGAGCGGCACGATGCAGACGGCGCCCGGGTGCCGCACGACCTCACGCTCGAAGGCAAAGCCGTCCGGGCCGACGAAGGTCCCCGTCGCCACCCGAAAGAAACCCCCGTCGAACCGCTCTCGCTCCCCTAACCGGCGGAACGGGCTCTCACCAGACTCAGGAGACGACATCGAGGTCGAGGTCCAGCTCGAGCAAGCGAGGTTCGCGGCTGCGCGCTCTCGCCCGGGCAGCCCCGACGAGCCCCGAGAAGAGCGGGTGAGCCCGGTCAGGCCGGCTCTTGAACTCCGGGTGCGCCTGGGTGCCGACCCAGAACGGGTGGCTCGGCAGCTCGATGAACTCGACGAGGCGATCATCCTTGGCCGAGATGCCCGAGCAGGAGAGCCCGGCCTCCTCCAGCCGGCCGCGAAAGCGCGGGTTGAGCTCGTAGCGGTGGCGGTGACGCTCGGAGACCACAACGTCGCCGTACAGGGCGGCGACTTGAGAGTCGGGGCGCAGCCGCGCCGTATAGGCGCCGAGGCGCATCGTGCCGCCTTTGTTCGTGATCTCGACCTGGTCGTCCATCAGGTCGATGACGGGGTACGGCGTGCGGACGTCGACCTCGCTCGTGTTGGCGTTCTCCATGCCGGCGACGTTGCGGGCGAACTCCACCACCATCGTGTGCAACCCGAGGCAGAGGCCGAGCAGCGGGATGCCGTGCTCGCGGGCAAAGCCGGCAGCCGCGATCTTGCCCTCGATCCCTCGCTCGCCGAACCCCCCGGGGATCACGAGGCCGTCCAGGTGGTCGAGGGTCGCTGCAAGCATGCCCGTCACCTCCTCGGCTTGCACGAGCTCGACGTTGACCTTCACGCCGTGGGCGAAGCCGGCGTGGCGCAGCGCCTCGATCACCGAGAGGTAGGCATCAGGCAGGTTGACGTACTTGCCGATGACGCCAACCCGAACGCTCTCGGTGGCAGCGGCGATGCGCTCGAGCAGGTGCTCCCAGCCGGAGATGTCGATCGGGTGCTCCGGACCGTCGAGGCGGAGGATCCGGCAGACGATGTCGTCGAGTCCCTCGTCGTGCAGGGCGATCGGGATGGCATAGATGGGGTCGGCGTCGACCGCAGAGACGCAAGCCTCTACGGGCACGTCGCACAGCAGCGAGATCTTGCGCTTCAGCGAGTCCGAGATCGGCTGCTCGCTGCGGCAGACGATGACGTCGGGCTGGATGCCGCGGCTGCGGAGCTCGGTGACCGAGTGCTGGGTGGGCTTGGTCTTCTGCTCGCCGGCGGTACGAAGGAACGGGACGTAGGTGAGGTGGATGTAGCAGACGTTGTCGCGGCCGACTTCGCGGCGGAACTGGCGGATCGCCTCGAGGAACGGGACGATCTCGATGTCGCCGACCGTTCCGCCGACTTCGGTGATGACGACGTCGACGTCCTCTCTGGCGCCGAGCCGGCGGACACGCTCTTTGATCTCGTCGGTGATGTGAGGAATGACCTGGACGGTCTTTCCCAGATAGTCGCCCCGGCGCTCCTTCGCGATGACCGACGAGTAGATCTGCCCGGTCGTGGCGTTCGAGAATTTGTGCAAGCTCTCGTCGATGAAGCGCTCGTAATGGCCGAGGTCGAGGTCGGTCTCACCCCCATCGTCGGTGACGAAGACCTCGCCGTGCTCGAACGGGTTCATCGTGCCGGGGTCGACGTTGATGTACGGATCCAACTTGCACATCGTCACTCGCAACGACCTGGACTTGAGCAGCCGACCGAGGGACGAGGCTGTGAGGCCTTTGCCGAGCGAGCTCGACACGCCACCGGTCACGAACACGTACTTGGTCAAGGCTGCTCCTTCAGTCCAGTCCAGGTGCCCGCTTTGACAGGGTACTGGAGGATGCGGCTGGCCGAGCGGATCGGCGGGGACCTGCGCTTGCACACTAGATTCGAGCCATCACGGGCTCTGCGAGCCCTCGGCGCCGGCGCGGTGGGGGTGACCGTCCGGCCACAGCAGATGAGGTAGCGATGAAAGAGCTCGTCGGAAGCCGCGTGCTGCTCCCCGCCTTCGAACGGTTCGCCGAGGCAGATGCGGTCCACGACGGCGCCTACGACGCCACCTTCGCACGTCACGCCAACCGCGTGTTGCGCCTCGCCAACGCCATGAAGAACGAGCTCGGACTGACGAAGTCCGACCGCTTTGCCGTGATGGCGGCCAACAGTCACGAGTTCTTGGAGCTGTACCACGCCGCTTTCCTCGGCGCCGGCATCATCAACCCCTTGAACCTCCGGCTGGCCGGTCGTGAGCTGCAGACGATCCTGGCCGACTCGGGAACCGAGGTCGTGTTCGTCGACTCCCTCTTCGCCGAGCACCTGCTGCGCAACATCGCCGGTGTCCGTGCCGACCTCGCCTTGAAGCGCGTCGTGCTCATCGGGGACCGAGACGTGCCCCATGACTTCGCCTACGAGGATCTCGTCGAGCACGGCCATCCGGTCCCTCCCGACGAGGCCGAGGAGGACGATCCCGTCGTGCTCATGTACACGGGGGGAACGACGGGGCTGCCGAAAGGCGCCCTCCTCGACCACCGGGCCGAGATGCTGAACCTCTATCACGTCGGGCTCACGGTCGACATGCCTCCGGGCCGCGTCTACTTGCACCAGACTCCGATGTTCCACGCGGCGTCGATGGCTGCGGTCATCGGAATCCCCGCCACTGGCTCGAAGTCCGTGATGCTGCCGCTCTTCGAGCCGGGGGCGATGCTCGACCTCGTCGAGCAGCACCAAGTCGACTGGACGGTCATGGTCCCGACGATGGTCGCCATGATGATGAACCACCCGGAGTTCAAGCCCGAGCGCCTGGCATCGCTGCGCGACCTCGTCTACGGGGCCTCGCCCATGCCGCTCAAGCTGCTGCAGCGGGTGCAGGACACCCTCCCGGACCTGAGGTTGTGGCAAGGGTACGGGATGACCGAGTGCTCCTCCATCCTCACGTTCCTCACTCCGCAGGACCATCGCGGAGGCGGTGATCGCCTTCGCTCGGCCGGACGCCCGCCCCTCGGCGTGACGATCTCCGTCCAGGACAAGGGCGGCAACGCCCTTGGCACCCACGAGCAGGGTGAGGTGTGCGCCCGCGGCGGCAACTTCATGCGCGAGTACTGGAACCGCCCGAAGGAAACCGAGAAGGTGTTCGAGGAGGGCTGGTACCACACCGGCGACATGGGGCATCTCGACGAGGACGGCTACCTCTACCTCGTCGACCGGGTGAAGGACATGATCGTGACCGGCGGGGAGAACGTCTACTCCATCGAGGTCGAGAACGCCCTCTCCACGCACCCGGCCGTCGCCGACGTCGCCGTCATCGGCATCCCGCATGAGACCTGGGGCGAGCAGGTGCACGCCATCGTCGTGTTGAAACCTGGCGCCAGTGCCACCGCCGAAGACCTGCAGGAGCACGCCCGGGCAACCATCGCCCGCTTCAAGGTCCCGAAGTCCGTTGAATTCCGTACCGATCCGCTCCCGCTCTCTGGCGCCATGAAGCCGCTCAAACGGGATCTGCGGGCACCCTACTGGGAGGGCCACGAGAGCCGAATCTGAGGCGCCGGGAGGCAGCGGCTGCTCGACGAAGCGCTCTGCGGCGTCGAAGGACCCTCAAGAACGGCGTGCGCCACCGCCGGCGAGCCCGAGGAGCTCCTCGGCGTGCTGGCGGGCGGCCGCCGAGCCCGGTTGGCCCGACAGCATCCGCGAGAGCTCGACGAGACGCTCGTCGGACTCCACGGGACGTGCCGCCGCCACCGTTCGACCCTGGCGTTCGCTCTTGGTGACGGCCACCTGGGCGTCCGCGAAGGCGGCGACTTGGGCGAGGTGCGTGACAACGAGGACCTGATGACCGGCGAGAGCGAGCTCGTGGAGCGATCGCCCGACGGCAAGGGCGGCTTCGCCGCCGACGCCGGCGTCGACTTCGTCGAAGACGAGAGTCGGCGGTGCCTCGCTCAGCACGAGGCGGGTGGCGAGCATGACGCGGGCGAGCTCGCCTCCGGAGGCGACTTTCTCGAGCGGCAACGCCGGCTCGCCCGGGTTCGCCCCGAAGAGCCAGGCGACGTCGTCGCCGCGGCCGCTTCCCACCGTCACTTCCAGGCGGCCTCGTGGGAGGGCAAGGTCGGCGAGGTGGGCCGCCACGGCAGCCGCCAGCTGGGGCGCAGCCGACCGCCGGGCGTCACCGAGGCGCTCTTCGGCGGCCAGCTGGGCGGCTCTCCCAGCCTCGCGTTCGGCTTGCAGCTCGAGGCGGAGCTCGTCGCCGGCCTCGAGGTCGGCCAGCCGGCGACGGCACGCCTGCTCGAACTCCATGACGTCGCTCAGCTGCTCTCCGTACTTCCGCCGCAACTCGGACAACCTCCGGCGGCGAGCCTGCACGGAGGCCAAGCGCTCCGGGTCGGACTCGAACCCGTCGGCGCGGTTGCGCAGGTCGGCCGTGACATCGGTCACCTCGGCAAGAGCCACCCGGAGCCGTTCGGCGAGATCGGCCAGCGGCGGATGCGGCGCCAGCTCGGCGGCGGCGATCCCGAGCAGCTCCGTGGCGCCGGCACGCTCGGCGCCGGACCGGCTGGTCGGACCGTCCGGCTCGGTGAGCAGCGAGCGTGCGGTGTCGGTGGCGAGCCGGAGGGCGTCAGCAGCGGCCAGCAGCGCCTCATCGGCTTCGAGCCGGTCCTCCTCGCCGGTGTCGGTCAGCTGGGCGGCTTCGATCTCGCCGACCTGGAATCGGAGCAGATCCGACTCACGCGCCAACTCACGTGCGTCCCCGCCGAGCTCGCGCAAGCGAGCCTCGATCTCGCTGACGCGCCCACGGGCGAGATCCGCCTCGGACGTGTCCACCCCGGCGAAGCGATCCAGGGCATGGCGCTGGGCAGGCGCGTGCAACAGCGACTGGTGGGCGTGCTGGCCGTGCAGGTCCACCAAGCCGGCGCCGAGGGCCTCGAGGCCAGCTACGGTCGCCATCCGACCGTTGATGTAGGCACGGGAGCGCCCGGTTGCCGGGATCTCCCGTCGGACGACGAGCTCCTCACCTTCGCCGTCGGGTAGCTGGTCGCTGCTCTCGGTTGTCGGGTTCTCGGGAGACGCGGCCGGCGCCAGGAACCGGCCTTCCACGACGGCGAACTCGGCGCCGCTCCGGACGAGGGAGGTATCTGCCCGCCCACCGACCAGCAATTCGAGCGCTTCCACGACGAGGGTCTTGCCGGCGCCGGTCTCGCCCGTGAGGGCGGTCATTCCTGGACCGAGTGCCAGATGGAGGTCCTCGATGACCCCGAGGTCCTTGACGCGAATCTCGAGCAGCATCGCCTTCAGCGGTCTGCCAGGGCGAAGCGGGAGCGCAGCACGGCGTGGAAGTCTCTGTCACCGAAGGTGACAAAACGTGCCGGCAGCTGGGCGGCGGTGCACTCGACGGCGTCACCGTCGCTGAGCGGCTCGCTGTGGGAGCCGTCGAGCACGAGGGTCGCTCCCCGACCCTCGAGCAGCGTGATCGTGACCGGCTCGTCCGGACCGAGCACGAGCGATCGGTCGAACACGAGGTGCGGCGCCACGGCCGTGAGCACGAGCGCCTGCAGGTTCGGCGAAACGACGGGACCTCGGGCCGAGAGGTTGTAGGCCGTCGAGCCGGTCGGCGTGCACACGAGCAAGCCGTCGGCAACGTAGGTGAGGAACCGGACGCCGGCGATGTCGACGGCCACGCGGATCGTGTGCCCGGGGGCGTTGCGCTCGACGATGGCCTCGTTCATGGCCGACCAGCGCATCGGCACGCCGGTGCCATCGGCGCGCACGATGGACACCTCCAGTGCCAGGCGCTCCTCCACGCGGTAGTCGCCCGACAGCAGGCGCTCGAAGGCGCCCTCCATGGCGGACGGCTCGACTTCGGCCAGGTAGCCCATGCGGCCGAGGTTGATCCCGAGGACCGGAATCGACTCGGGGAGGGCCGCTTGCAGCGTGCGGAGCATCGTGCCATCCCCGCCGAAGCTGACGGCAAAGGCGTGCCCACCGCCGCAGGACGCTGCTGCGCCGGAGTCGACATCGCCCTCGCTGTCCACGACGTCATAACCGTGCGACTCCCACCAGGCCCGCGCCGCTGCGGCGAGCTCCTTGGCAGCGGGGCGGTCCGGGTGGACGAGAAAGAGCACGGAGCTCACGGACTCATCCTCGCGGGTGGAGGCACCCTTTGCCAGTACCCCGCGGTTTCCGCCGCCCGGTGACGGCGAGACGTGATGGGAGCTACGAGCTACGAGCGCCGGCGGCCCGCTTGGTCGTCGCCTTGGAGGCGGTGGCCTTCTTGGCGGGGGCGCGCTTGGCAGCGGTCTTGGCCGTCGCCGTGCGCTTGGCCGGAGCCTTCGCCGCCGAAGCTGTGGAGGGACGCGTCGCCGCGGTGCGCTTCGCCGGAGCCTTGCGGGCCGGTGACTTCCGTGCCGTCGTCGTACGAGTCGTCGCCGTGCGGGTCGTCGCCGTGCGGGTGGTCGCCTTGCGGGCGGCCGTCTTGCGGGCCGGGGCCTTGCGAGCCGGGGCAGTCGCTCGGCGGATCGGTGCGGCTGCCGATGTGGCTGCGCCCTGCACGCGCTCGACGGCGGTGGTGACGACCGACCCGGCTTCCTTACGAGCCCTCTCGACCTCGCCCTCGCCGAGGCGCCGGGCCTTCTCGGCGCGCTTGGTGACGCTGCGAACGGTCTGCTCGCCGGCGGAACGGGCGGCGCCGAGGGCACGGTCGACGATCTTCGTGACGTCGTCGGAGCTCACGAGGCCGAGGTGTTCGACCTGGCGCCTGACTTCCTTGGCGACGGCCTCGGAGAGGTGCTCGGCGCTGCGGCGGCTGCGGGCGACGAGGTCCTCGACCCAGTCGCTGGCGTGCTCGCGGCCGACGGCGCCCTCCTTCACGAGGTCCCGAACGAGGGACTCGGCGCGCTTGCGGGTGATTTTTGTGAAGTCCATGCCGGCAGTGACATACCGGTCGAGCGGATTAGCTTTAGCCATACGCCTATCATACCCCTGAGCAGGACTGCTTGCAAGAGCAAGCACCCGGGGCGGGGCTCATTGCCGGTCCAGAAGACTCGCGACGAGGTGCGCGAGGTCAGGTGCTTCGATCGAGGGCGGCGGGCTCACCGGACCGTGCCCAGGAGGCGTCACGCCGCTGAGGACGAGCCCGAATTGCGCCCCGAGGCGAACCGCCAGCTCGCCGTCGGTCGAGGGGCGGTCCCCCACGACGATGTCGACGTCCCCGACCCGGCTCCGCACGAGGTCCACGAGGGGAGGAAAGGGCTTGCCGGCAAAGATCGGGGTGGCGCCGCCGCCCGTCGCAACGGCAGCGACGAAGGATCCGGCACCGGGAAGCAACCCCGACGAGGTGGGGAACGTGGCGTCGTCGTTGCTGGCGACGAGACGCGCTCCGTTGCGCAGCGCCGTCGTGGCGGCCGCCAGCCGGCTGAAGTCGAACTTCAGGTCAAAGCCCACGACGACGGCGTCGAACGGCGCATCGCCGACGGCGCTGCCCGGCTCGACCGCTTCGACGGAGCGGCCCCGCAAGGCTTCGAAGATGCCCGGGCCGCCGAGGACGAGCACGCGCTCGCCCGGCTCGATCAGGGTGGCAGCAGCGCCGGCGGACGTGACGAGATCCTCGTCGGCGGTCGCCATGCCCATGCGAGCGAGCTTGTGCAGATGGTCGGCGCGCTCGGGGTAGGAGTTGTTCGTGATGAACACGACCCGCTCGCCGCTCGTCCGCAGCCGCGTGACGGCCTCCACCGAGCCAGGGATGGGATCGTCCGCCAGCCAGATGACACCGTCACAGTCGAGCACCCAGGTCATCGGTAGATGCTCGCACGCCAGGAAAGGGCGTACCGGCCGATGTGCTACTCATGTCCGATGGCACGTTTCGAAGCATTTCGCGGCACCCTCTACTCCCCCGACAAGATCGTGGCTGATGACGTCATCGCTCCGCCGTATGACGTGGTGAACCAGGCGGACTGGGTGGCTCTCGCCTCCCGCAGTCCCTACAACTCCATCACGGTGGAACTGCCCCTCGCCCACCCCGAGGCCGGTCTCGACCCTTACGAGAACGCTGCCGCGATCTTCGACCAGTGGCACCGTGAGGGCGTCGTGGTGGTCGAGGAGGAGGCGGGTTTCTACGTGTACCGCATGACCTTCGTCGTCGAGGACGGCTCCACCCGGACCACCACTGGCGTGCTCGGGGCCCTCGGCCTCGATCCCCTGCACCGGGGCGACGTCCTGCCCCACGAGCAGACCATCCCGAAGGACAAACGTGACCGGCTCTCCCTGCTGCGGGCCGCCGGCACCAACTTCTCCCCGATCTGGGGGCTCGCTGTCGGTGAGGGCCTCTCACAGGCATGCGAGGCGGCGATCGCCACGAGCGGGCCGCCCTGGACCGCAACCGACTCCGAAGGGGTCGTGCACGAGCGCTGGACGGTCACCGACCCGGCGGCGACGGCGGCCATCTCGGCTGCGGTGGCCGCCTGGCCCGTGTTGATCGCCGACGGTCACCACCGGTACGAGACCGCCTGTACATTCCTCGGCGAGCAACCAGGCAAGCGGGGGGCAGATCTCGTCTTGGCGCTCGTCGTCGAGCTGGCCGAGGAGCAGCTGGCTGTAGAGGCGATCCACCGCTTGTTGAACGGCGTGGACGCCGGTGCCCTACCGACGCTCCTCGACCGCCACTTCGAGGTCGAGCCCGGACCTGACGACCCCATCGAGCTGCGTGACCTCATGGGGAGCGCCGGCGGCCTCGGTCTCGTCACCCGCCAAGGCTCGTTCCTCCTTCGACCGCGCCCCGAGCTGCTCGTCAAGGCTGAGGACGACCTCGACTCGAGCCGCCTCGCCGCTGCCCTCGCCGATCTCGGGATCACTGAGGTTCACTACCAGCACGGCGCACTCCTGGCCCGTGAGGTCGTGCTGTCGGGCGAGGCGGACGCAGCCGTCTTGTTGCGACCCGTCTCCATCGACCAGATCGCCCGAACCGCCCGCGGCGGCCGCCGCATGCCTCCGAAGTCGACGTTCTTCCAGCCCAAGCCGAGAACCGGGATGGTGTTCCGAGAGCTGGATCCTGCCTGAAGCTTCAGCCGCCGGCTGCTCGTTCCGGCAGGATCAGTCGACCGTCCAGGTCGTGCCGGACGCCAGCAAGGCGCCGAGGTCGCCAGGGCCTTTGCGCGACTGAGCTTCGAGGAGCTGAGCATCCACGAGCGAGCCGTAGTCAGGACGCTCGACGGCGCGAAAGACGCCGACGGGCGTCGGCTCGTAGGGACCTCGCGAGAGCCGCGAGAGGGCGAAGGCCAAGCCAGGGTCCTCCCGGGTCTCGTCGTGCACGAGGAGCGCCGCTTCCCCGACGTCAGCGACCTCGACGAGGCGCAGGCTCCCCTGGGCTTCCATGACCACGCCCCGGTGGCCGTCGGCACCGAATCGGATGGGCTCGCCGTGGCGCAGGTCGATCAGCATCTCCTCGCGCTGGGCTTTGCCCGTCACTTGCTCGAAGGCGCCGTCGTTGAAGACGTTGCAGTTCTGGAAGACCTCCACGAAAGAGGCGCCCTTGTGGTCGTGAGCCCGGCGGAAGACCTCCATCATGTGCTTGCGGTCCATGTCGTGGGTACGAGCGACGAAGGTTGCCTCCGCACCGATGGCGAGGCTGATCGGGTTGAACGGGGTGTCGAGTGAACCGAAGGGCGTCGACTTGGTGACCTTGCCGACCTCGGACGTCGGCGAGTACTGGCCCTTCGTCAAACCGTAGATCTGGTTGTTGAACAGCAGGATCGTCAGGTTGACGTTGCGGCGCAGGCAGTGCATGAGGTGGTTGCCGCCGATCGAGAGGGCATCCCCGTCGCCAGTCACGACCCACACGTCGAGATCGGGACGGGTGACGGCGAGCCCCGTCGCCACCGCCGGCGCCCGCCCGTGGATCGAGTGCATGCCGTAGGTGTTCATGTAATACGGAAACCGCGCAGCACAGCCGATGCCGGAGACGAAGACCGTATTCTCCCGTCGCACTCCGAGCTCGGGCAGCAGGAACTGCATGGCGGCGAGAATGGAGTAGTCGCCGCAACCCGGGCACCAGCGCACGTCCTGGTCGCTCATCCAGTCCTTGCGGGTCGTGACAGGAATCGCCAGTTCGGTCATCAGTCGGTCGCTTTCTCGGTCGCCTGGGCGCCGGCCTCGGCAAGCAACGACTCGATGGCTCGTTGCACCTCGGAGACGCGAAACGGCGTCCCTTGCATGTTGGAGAGGGACCGGGCATCGACGAGGAAATCCGCCCTCACGAGCTTGGCGAGCTGGCCGAGGTTGCCCTCGGGGATGAGCAGGCGCGAGTAGCTGCGCACGATCTCGCCGAGGTTGCGCGGGAACGGGTTCATGTGCACGAGGTGAGCATGGGCTACCCGACCGCCGCTCTTGCGGACGCGGCGCACGCCTGCGAGTGCGGCTGCATAGGTCGAACCCCAAGAGAGCACGAGCACCTCGGCGTCGCCCGTCGGGTCGTCGCACTCGAGCAGCGGGATGTCCTTGGCGATGCCGGCGATCTTGGCTGCCCGCAGGTGGACCATGCGCTCGTGGTTCACCGGGTCGTAGGAGACGTTGCCGGTCTTGTCTTCCTTCTCCAGGCCGCCGATGCGGTGCTCGAGACCCGGTGTCCCCGGAATGGCCCACGGCCGCGCCAGGGTTTGCGGATCCCGCAGATAGGGCAGATACACGCCTTCGGAACCCTCGGCCGCCGGCTCGGAGTTCGGCTCGGTGGCGAGAGTCGTGGAGATGTCGGGCAGATCGGCGATCGAAGGCAGCTTCCACGGTTCGGACCCGTTCGCCAGATACCCGTCGGAGAGCAAGTAGACGGGTGTGCGGTACTTGAGGGCGATACGGACCGCCTCGATGGCCGCGTCGAAGCAGTGCGACGGCGTCATGGCCGCCACGATCGGCACAGGCGCCTCGCCGTGTCGCCCGAACATCACGTGCAGCAGGTCGGACTGCTCGGTCTTGGTCGGCAGGCCCGTCGACGGACCGCCCCGCTGGATGTCGACGATGAGCAACGGGAGCTCGAGCGAGACGGCCAGCCCGACCGTCTCCGACTTGAGGTCGATCCCCGGTCCGCTCGTCGTCGTGACCCCGAGGGCGCCGCCGAAGGCGGCGCCGAGGGCGGCGCCGATCCCGGCGATCTCGTCTTCTGCCTGCAGGGTGCGCACGCCGAAGTTCTTGTGCTTGGAGAGCTCGTGCAAGATGTCCGAGGCCGGCGTGATCGGGTAGGAGCCGAGAAAGAGAGGCACGTTGCCCAGTTGCGCGGCAGCCAGCAGGCCCCAAGCCAGGGCCGTGTTGCCCGTGACGTTCGTGTAGATCCCCGGTTCGTGGGCGGCGGCGTGGATCTCGTAGGCCGATTCGAACAGCTCGGCCGTCTCGCCGAAGTGGTAGCCGGCCCGAAACGCCAACGTGTTGGCCTCGACGACGATCGAGTTACGCCCGTAGCGCTCGGCGATCCACGAGACCGTGGCGTCGGTCGGGCGCTGGTACATCCATCCGACGAGGCCGAGGGCGAAGAAGTTCTTGCTGCGCTCGGCGTCCCTCGGCTTGGCGCCGGTCGGCTTGCAGGCTTCCAGTGTCAAGGTCGTCATCGGGACCTCGTAGACGCGATACCCCGAGAGCGAGCCGTCTTCCAGCGGGTTGGCCGAGTACCCGGCCTTCTCGAGGGCGCGCTCGTCGAAGGCGTCCGAGTTGACGATGAGGGTGCCGCCGATCGGCACGTCCTTCAAGTTGGCGCGGAGCGCGGCGGGGTTCATCGCCACGAGAACGTTCGGGGCGTCGCCGGGCGTGAGGATGTCATGGTCGGAGATGTGCACCTGGAATGCCGACACCCCGGCGAGCGTGCCCGCTGGTGCACGGATCTCTGCTGGGAAGTTGGGCAGCGTGGAGAGGTCGTTCCCGAAAATGGCGCTCTCGTTGGTGAACTGGTCGCCCGTCACCTGCATGCCGTCGCCCGAGTCCCCCGCAAAACGGATCACGATCTGGTCGATCGACTCGACCGGTCGCGTCGGCTTGGCCGTATCGGTACTGGCTGTCACGTCGTCTCCATCCATCCCCCGTACGTGCTCGTTCCCACTGTACCGGCGCACCGGAGGCACTTGGCGGTTCCGCTTTGGCCCCGCTGGGCGAAGGTCACGACCGGGCGTGCCCTGCCCCAGTAGCGTTGCGGCCGTGAATACCTCCCGGCAGCTCTTCGACGAGGCGAGCCCTGACGGTGCTGTCGCCGCGGGTGGCACGATCGAGTACACGATTCTCGACGTCTTCGCCGCTAATCCCCTTTCGGGCAACCAGCTCGCCGTCTTCTTCGACGGCAGGGGCGTCACCGACGAAGAGATGCAACAGGTCGCCAGAGAGCTCAACCTCTCCGAGACGGTGTTCCTCCTGCCGGCCGAAGCCGATGGCGATGCCCGCATCCGCATCTTCACGCCGACGAGCGAGCTGCCCTTCGCCGGCCATCCCGTCCTCGGGACGGCCTTCGTCGTGGCCGACGCGCTGGCAACGGGCTCGGTGCGGCTCGAGACCACGCTCGGGACGATCCCGATCGAGATCACCCGCGAGGGGGCTCGAATCGTTTTCGGCCTCATGCAGCAGCCGATCCCGACGTTCTCTCCCTACGAGCGGGCCGCCGAGCTGCTTCGCGCCCTCGGCGTGCCCCGGTCCGAGTTGCCCGTGGAGGCGTACCGGAACGGGCCGCGGCACGTGTTCGTGATGCTCTCGTCTCCGGCCGAGGTCGCCGCCCTCAAGCCCAACTTTGCCGCCCTCGGCGAGCACCGCGGGATCGGCGCCAACTGTTTCGCCCGCGCCGAGGACCACTGGAAGACGCGCATGTTCGCCCCCTCCCTCGGTGTCAACGAAGACCCGGGCACGGGTTCGGCGGCTGGCCCGCTCGCCGTCCACCTCGCCCGCCACGGGCAGATCGCCTTCGGCGAGGAGATCCTCATCCGTCAGGGGGCAGAGATCGGGCGGCCGTCGGTGCTGCGAGCGCGCGCCGTCGGCGACGCATTGCGGATCGAGCGGGTCGAGGTCGGCGGCCGCGCCGTCGTCGTGGCCCGCGGGAACTATCTCGTGCGCTCGGCGCGGGCACCAGCGCCCGACTGAGAGGCCTGACTGAGGAGTCCGTTCGGGTCAGGCGATCTCGATCGTCTTGTCCAAGAAGACGTCCTGCACGGCGTGGATGAGGGCGACGCCGTCGTCGAGCGGGCGCTGGAACGACTTGCGACCGACGATGAGGCCGGTACCACCGGCTCGCTTGTTGATGACTGCGGTGCGGACCGCCTGGGCCAAGTCGCTGGCGCCCTTTGACTCGCCACCGGAGTTGATGAGGCCGATCCTGCCGGCGTAACAGTTGACGACCTGCCAGCGGGTCAAGTCGATGGGGTGGTCCGTCGTCAGCTTGGAGTAGACGAGCGGATCCGTGCGGCCGAACTTGAGGGCGTTGTATCCCCCGTTGTTCACCGGCTGCTTCTGCTTGATGATGTCGGCCTCGATCGTGGCGCCGAGATGGTTCGCCTGCCCCGTGAGATCGGCCGAGAGGTCGTAGTCCGCCTCCGGCGTCGAGAACGCCGGGTTGCGCAGGTAGCACCAGAGCACCGTGTAGAGGCCGGCCCGGTGGGCTTCGGCGAACATCTCGCTCACCTCGCGGATCTGGCGGGTGGACTCCTCCGAGCCGAAGTAGATGGTCGCCCCGACGCCGACGGCGCCAAGATCGACGGCCTGGCGCACGCTGCCGAAGGGCACCTGGTCGTAGCGGGACGGGTACGTGAGGAGCTCGTTGTGATTCAGCTTCACGATGAAGGGGATCTTGTGGGCGTACTTGCGGGCGACGATGCCGAGACCGCCCAGCGTCGTGGCGACTGCGCTGCAGTCCGCCGCCAATGCCAGCTCCACGATCGCTTGGGGGTCGAAGTACGCCGGGTTCTTGGCGAAGCTCGCCGCCGCCGAGTGCTCGATCCCTTGGTCCACGGGCAGAATCGACAGGTAACCCGTGCCTCCGAGGCGCCCATGGCCGAACGTCGCCTGCAGGTTGCGCAGCACCGCCGGCGGCCGGTCGCTGGCGACGAACACCCGGTCGATGAAGTCGGGCCCCGGCAGCACGAGGTGCTCGCTCGGGAAGGCTTCGGCCTTGTGGTTGAGGAGTGACTCGGCCTCGTCGCCGAGCAACTGATAGACGTCGGTGCCCACTCCGGTCTCCTTGTCGATGCGACGCGTCGGCGTCGTGCTCGGGTGCGATCTCGAGCTTGCGTGCTGGCGCGAGCCTAACGGCCGCCCGTCAGACGTTGAAACGAATCTCGAGGACGTCGCCGTCCTGCACGACGTAGTCCTTGCCTTCGAGCCGGACCTTGCCCTTGGCTCGAGCGGCCGCGAACGAGCCGATCTCGAGCAGCTCCTTCCAATCGATGACGTCAGCCTTGATGAAACCCCGCTGCAAGTCGGAGTGGATCACTCCGGCGCACTCGGGCGCCTTGGCGCCACGCCGAAACGTCCAGGCCCGCGACTCCTTGTCGCCTGTCGTGAGGAACGTGTCGCGCCCGAGAATGTCGTAGGCAGCCCGCGCCACTCGCACGAGGGCGCCTTCCCCGAGGCCGAGGCCCTCGAGCAGCTCGGCTCGCTCGGCGGCGTCGAGGAGGGCGGCTTCGGCCTCGAGCTGCACCGAGACCGCCAGGACTTCGGCGTCACCGCCGAGCTCGCCCGAGACCTGGGCGACGATCTCCTCGCTCGAGCCGAGCTCTGCCTCGCCGATGTTGACAATGGCGAGGACCGGCTTGTTCGTGAGGAGGAAGAGCGGCCGGAGCGCGTCGGTCTCGGAGGCCGCCAAACCGGACCGGTAGAGCGGCGTCCCGGCGTGAAGCTCCCCGAGCGCCTTCGGTGCCACCTCGAGAGCGGCCGCCAGGGCGGGCTCGACGGGGGCAAAGGCGCGGCGCTTCTTGTTGATCTGGTTCTCGAGCGTGCCGGCGTCCGACAGGACGAGCTCGAGCTCGAGGACGCCGAGCGCCTCGATCGGGTCGGAGTCCCCCGGCGCCGACTCGTCCTCGAAGCTGCGCAGCACGTAGGCAAGAGCGTCGACTTCGCGGATGCCGGCGATGAATTTCGTCCCGAGGCCGTCGCCGGCGTGCTCGGATGACCTCTGCACGCCGGCGATGTCGACGACTTCGAACGTCGCCATGACGACCTTGCGGCTCTCGCTCATCTTGGCGAGCGCCTCCAGGCGGGGATCCGGCACGTGGGCCACGCCGACCTCGGTCTCGGTCGTGGAGAAGGGATGGGACGCCACGAGGGCGTGCCCTCCGGTGAGCGCGTTGAAGAGGGCCGACTTGCCCGAGTTGGGCAGGCCGACGAGGCCGAGGCGATCCATTGCTCTCGACCGTAGCTGCCGCCGGCGCTGTGGCCAGCCGGGGCGTAGTGTCGGCCGCCATGATCGTCATCACGGGCAGCTTTGTCGCACAGGCCGAGCACTACGACGAGCTCGAGGCGCTCAGCCTCGAACATGTGCGCCGCTCCCGCCTCGAGCCGGGCTGCATCGCCCACGGCGTGCATCGAGACGTCGAGAACCCGTTGCGGCTGGTGTTTCTCGAGAAGTGGGAGGACCAGGCAGCGGTCGACGCACACTTCGCCGTGCCGGCTTCGAGGGACTTCGTCCGGCGCGCCGTCGCCCTCGCCGAAGGCTCGCCGTCGATCGAGGTCTTCGAAGTGGCTGCGCGCTCCTGACGCCCTGCGCGCCGGCTACTTGACGGCCGGTTCCGCCACGAGCAGGCGGTCGCCCACCGCGAGGACGGGGTCGGTGCCGATCCCGAGCTGGACGGAGCCGTCGTGCACCAAGCCGAGCACCAAGCCCTTGCGGTCCTCCCGGACGCTGCTGAGCGGCTTGCCCACCTCGGCAGCCTCAGCCTCGGTCTCGACGAGCCGGTGCTCCTCGGAGTCGACGAGGCGCAGCAGGAGGTCGCCGGCGTGCGGGGTCTCGAGGCTCTTGGCGAGCGTGTGGGCGACGAGCTCCTCCACCGAGATGGTCTGCTTCACGCCGATGGCGGTGAGCGCCTCGCTCACCGGCCCCGAGTTGCTGAGCGCCGAGACCGGGAGCTCAGGGGCCAGCTCGTGCAGGAGCACCGCCATGATGAGCACATCCCCGTCATTGACGGCCGCCACGAGGGCGTGCTGGGCGCCCTCGGGCCGCGCCTTTCTCAGCGTCGCCCGGTCCGTCGGATCACCGCGCACGACGTGCACGTCCTCGCGGATGCTCGTCGGGTCGACGTCGGCGACGAGCACGACGGCGTCGTCGGCCTTCACGAGCTCCTCGATGATGGCCGGGACAGTCGGGTGCATGCCGACGACCAGCCGGTATCCGCCGCTTGGGAAAGTCGTACCCATCTGCAGGAACCTCCGTAGTCCCGCCGCAGCTGCGGCGCCGGTCATGAGGGCAAAGGTCGCGCCCAGGAGCGGGATGGCTGTGAGCATGACTGCCGAGGCCACGACCCTGCCCGAGGCGTTGTGCGGAGTGACATCCCCGTAGCCGACCGTGCTGGCCGTCGTGATCGCCCAGTAGAGGCCCGTCGTGAACGGGATGTGCTGGGTGGCGGCGAAGGCCGCCGCCCCGGCGAAGACGACGCCCACGAGAGCGGCGAGCAACATGAGGATGTGTCGCCTGCGGCTCACCTTGATCAGCCTCAGCAGCAGAAGCATGCCGACAGTCTTGCTGGGCGAGGTGATCCGGATGGGTTTCTTCGGCGGCGGCGCCGTGCTCGGACCCGATCGCCGGGGGTGTGAATGGCGTGCTTCCGGTCGAGCCTGCTCCGGGTTGGCTACCGGAGAGCGGCGAGACGCTCCGGGGCATCGAGCACGTCGGGGGCGATCTGAGCGACCCGGGCAAAGAGCTCCCGTGCCCGGGAAAGATCGCCGGCTCGCTCGTACAGATCGGCCAAGGCATACCACTGGCGCAGGTGGGCGAGGTCGGGGTTGCGCCGCAGCTTGCCTTCGGGACGCAGCAGCTCGATGGCTTCCTCGAAGTTGTTCTCGTCTGCGAGTGTCCCCGCCATGACCAGGCGGCCCTCGACGAGGACCTCCCGGTCGACCCCGGCACGGCGGAGCTCGTCCCACAGCGCCCGCACCTTGTCCCGATGGCCCATCGCCCGCTCACAGTCGGCGATGACCGGGTGCTGGTCGTACGAACCCGTGAGGGCGTGGAACTCCCGCAGTTCCTTGCCGGCCGACCGCCACCGCCCGAGGCGATAGAGGATCAGGCCGTGCAGCTCCATGACCGAGGCCGACCGCGGAGCCGCATCGATGACCGGCTTCAGTGCCGAGAGCGCATCCTGGTACCGGTCCCGCTCGTAAGCCATGGCGGCGTTCGCCATGCGCCGCTCGAGCGTGAGCGGAGCCCGACGCGCCCGCGGAGACGCGCTTGCCGTCCCGACGCGCAGCTCCTCGGCAATGCCCTTGGGCAACTCGAAGTTGCGTTCGCCTCGCGATCGGTACCGGCCGGCCTCCGGCTGCTCGACGACTCGGCGCCTCGAGGTGCCCGGGTTGCCGGCGCCACCGCGTGCCCGTCCCCGGGCGCGATCGGGCGGGGGTGTCCGGGGGGGCATGGAGGCAGGATACCGCCCGTGCCCCGGCCCCCTGAGCCGAGTCGTCGGGCCCGGAACGCGAAACAGCCCCGTGCGCTGAGCGCACGGGGCTGTTGCTGAGAAATATTCCGGCGACGACCTACTCTCCCAGGGGGCCTCCCCCCAAGTACCATCGGCGCTGGCAGGCTTAACTTCCGTGTTCGGGATGGGAACGGGTGTGACCCTGCCGCTATGGTCACCGGAAACCTTTCGCTCTTCCGGTCCCGTCGCTCGAGACCGGCCGCGCCGCGCGCAGCGATCCGATCGAGTGACGGGCCGTCAGGGCAGGCGTTGACCGCCGCCCCTGTGAGCCTTCCATAGCGAGCACGAGCCCCAAGCCCTCGGCCGATTAGTACCGGTCGGCTGAACACGTTGCCGTGCGTACACCTCCGGCCTATCAACGTGGTCGTCTAGCCACGGGCCTTACCAGGTTGTCCTGTGGGAGACCTCATCTTGGAACGAGCTTCGCGCTTAGATGCTTTCAGCGCTTATCCCATCCGTAGG
>JBEKYM010000008.1:0-93973 GCA_049510975.1 Acidimicrobiales bacterium | reverse complement strand
GGCATCGCCTCGGTGCACGACTCGGGCGCAGAGCGGGCGCTCGTGGCCGACGTGGCCAATGCGGTCGGGGTGGGTTTCGCCGAGATCTCCGAGGCGACCCATGGGGCGTTGGCCGCCATGCTCGACCCAGGGCTCGTACCCGCGAACCCGCTCGACGTCTGGGGCACCGGTGCCGGCACCCGCGACCTGTTCGGCAACTGCCTGCTCGTGCTCGCCGAGGACGAGGCCGTCGACGCCGCCGCCCTCTGCGTCGATCTCATCCCCGAGCTCGACGGCGACACCGCCTACCCCGAAGCGCTCGTCGACACCTGGAACGTGACCGAGAAACCCCTCTGCCTCCTCTCCAACGTCCCCAGCGCCCTCGACCGCCCGGAGGCCCGGCGGCTTCGCGATGCCGGCATCCCGGTACTGGAGGGCACTCGCAGCGGCTTGCTGGCGCTGGGACACCTGCTCGCCTTCAGCGAGAACCAGCGCCGGGTGGCAGTCGAGCCGGCGGTGGTCGATGTCGCCCGCCGCCGGCGATGGCTCGCTCGCTTGTCGTCCACCGAACCGCTCGCCGGCGGCGAGTCGCTGGCTCTCCTCGGGGACTACGGCCTCGCCGTGCCTGGCTTCGCCGGCGTTGCCGGCGCTGACGAGGCCGTGGCTGCTGCCGAGCGCATCGGGTTTCCTGTCGTGCTCAAGACCGACGACCCTGCGGTCGCCCACAAGTCCGACGTCGGCGGCGTCGTCCTCGGGCTGTCCTCGGCCGGCGAGGTCGCCCGGGCCTACGAGGAGCTGGCGGGACGCCTCGGCCCTGGCGCCCTCGTGATGGCGACGGCGCCGGCGGGCCCGGAGCTGGCGCTCGGGATCGTCCGCGACCCTTTGCTGGGGCCGGTCGTGGTCGTCGGAGCCGGCGGCATCCTCGTCGAAGTGCTGGCAGACCGCGCCGTCGGGCTCCCGCCCCTCGACCTCGCCGGCGCCCACCGCCTGCTCGACCGCCTTGCCGTGCGCCCGGTGCTCGATGGCGTGCGGGGGGCGCCGGCGGCCGACGTCGACGCCGTGGCGTCAGCAGTCGTTGCCTTGTCGGGCCTCGCCGGCGAGCTCGGGGAGGCCGTCGAAGCACTGGACGTGAACCCGTTGCGCTGCGGGCCATGGGGGGCCCTCGCTCTCGACGCCCTCGTCGTGGGTCGCTGAGGTCCTGCTCGGTCCGACCCTCGCCGTCGGCTCGCCGCCCGGCGTTGGCGTGGCGGTCGCCGCCGGCGTGCGCCGCCAATTCGCCGGCGTGCGACGGTTTGGCGGCGCGCCACGCCGGCGCCGGGCTCAGAAGATCACGTAGAGCTTGCGCAGGGTGGAGTGGATGTCCCAGGTGCCGTTCCAGCCGAGCGGGAAGACGACGGTGTCGCCAGGGCCGAGGTGCACGGGCGAGCCACCGTCCTCGGTCACGGTCATCTCGCCGGAGACGACGTGCACGAACTCGTTCGTCTCGAGCTTCCAGCGGGACGGGCCGGCGGTGCACTCCCAGATGCCGGACTCAGCCTCGGTCTCCTCGTTCTTCCACAGCGTGAAGCCTCGAGTCGTCATCTCCGGCCCGGTTGCCTCCTCGAGCGGCCCCCAGTCCTCGAGCTCAGCCGAAGCGGCGTCGCTCACTTTCGGGAGCCCCACGGGGCCGGCAGCGGTCTCAGTCATGAAAGAGCAGTCCTTTCTGGAAATGGCAGTGCAATCGGGTCGGGGTCCAGACGGCTGTTGCCCTCGGCGTCGAACCGGTCGAGCCCAAGGGAACCAACGTCGTCGATGACGGTGGTCTCGAGGCCGAGGGCCAGATCGGCGGCGACACGAGCGACCGCCGGCCCCCACATCATCCCGTGACCGCCGGCGGACGCCACCGTGACGCCCACGAGCGGTCCGTCCGGGCCGAGGGCGGGCCCGAGGATCGGCAGGTGATCGGATGTGTAGTCGATCGTGGCCGCCCACACCCGCCGCAACGCCAAGCCGGCGCTCAGCGGGACGAGCTCGGCCAGACGGCTTCGCATCGTCTCGAGGTACGGCCAGTCCACGTCCCGGGCCGGCCCGGGCGGCTCGTCCGGGTTGGACATGCCGAACAGGAGCCCGCCGTCCTCCGGCCGCCAGTAGAGGCCGTTCGGGAGGTCGAACACCATGGCGCCCATGACCTCTGGCGAGAAGGCCGGGTGCGGCTCGGTCACGGCGACCTGGTGCCGGGTGCCGCCGGCGTGCACGGTGACGCCGGCGATCCGTCCGACGCTGGCGAGGTCGGGCCCCCCCGTCAACACCACCCGCTCGGTGGCGATCGTGCCGCCGCTCGTCGCCACGCCGGTCACGGCGCCGGCGGCGGAGACCCGCAGCCCGCAGAACTCCGTGCGCTCCCGCAACGACACGCCGGCACGAGCGAGTGCCACGGCATAGGCGAGGACGTTGCGCGGCGGATCGAGGTAGCCGTCGCCGGCGGCATAGGAGCCCCCGAGGCAGCACGACGCCGCCATCGTCGGGTTGACCGAAGCGACGTCGTCGCCCTCCAACCAGAAGACGTCGAGGCCGAGCTCTCGTTGCATGGCGACTCGGGCGCGCCCGACAGCGACCTCGCCCTGCGAGAAGGCCGGCATGAAGTACCCCTGCGCCACGAAACCCGAATCGACCCCGAGCTCCTCGCTCTGGCGCAGATAGAAGTCACGGCTCCACATCCCGAGGCGCACGGCCGCCGGCGTGCCGCCCTGGCTCCGCACCATGCCGGCCGCCCGGCTGGAAGCACCCCGCCCGAGAGTGGATCGCTCGACGACGGCGACTCGCTCGAGGCCGGCCTGGCGCAGCCACCAGGCGCACCAGCCCCCGACGGTCCCCCCGCCGATGACGACGGCGTCGGCCACCTGATCACCGGACCCAGCCCATTGCCCCGTGCGCATCCTCGAACGCTGACATAAACTGAACAGTCAGTCAAGACTGGCGACCAACGAAGAGAAACGAGCCGTCATGCACGGGCTTACAGCGGACGACGTCGAGATTCAGGCACGCGCCCGGGGTTTCGTCGATGAGCTCATCCCCTACGAGGTGGAGGCGGAGATGAACGAGGGCGAGCTGCCCGCCCCCGTGAAGGAGAAGTTCGAGGCCCGCGCCCGCGAGCTCGGCCTCCTTGCCACGAACATGCCGATCGACCTCGGCGGCGGCGGTTACAGCGCACTGCAGCAGGTGCTCGTGCAGGAGCAGGTCGGGCGTGCGACGAACGCCCTCGCCTGGATGGTCTCGACGCCCCCGCAGTGGTGGCCGGAGGTGGCGACCGACTTCCAGCTCGAGCGGTGGCTCCGGCCCACGGTCACCGGCGAAGCAGGCGAGTGCTATGCGATCACCGAGGAAGGCGCCGGCTCCGACGTCGACGCCATCACCTCGACGGCGCGGCGAGACGGCGACGAGTACGTCCTCGACGGCGTCAAATGGCACGTGACGTCCTACAACGAGGCGACCTACGCCTTCTTCCAGGCCAAGCTCACCGACGGCCCGCACGCCGGCGAGCACGCCATGTTCGTCGTCGACCTGCCTTCGCCAGGCGTCCGCGTCGTGCGCACGCCCGCCTACAGCCACACGATCGCCCACCATCACCCCATCGTCGCCTTCGAGGGCGTCCGCGTGCCGGAGTCCCATCGCGTCGGCGACGAGGGGGGTGGGATGGCGTACTCGTACGAGTGGTTCCGTTTCGAGCGGATGATGGTGGCAGCCCGCTGCCTCGGCGCCGCCGAGCGCCTCATCGAGGAGGCGACCGCCTTCGCCGGCGAGCGCGTCGTCTACGGCGAGCCCATCATCGGCTACCAGCTCGTCGCCGCCATGCTCGCCGACAGCGTCACCGAGCTGTTCGCCGCCCGCTCGATCGTCTACGAGGCCGCCCGCGGGATCGACGAGGGCCGCGACCTCAAGGTCCAGCACGCGCAGGCGTCCATGGTCAAGCTCTATGCCTCCGAGATGGCGAACCGGGTGGCAGACCGGGCAGTGCAGATCTTCGGCGGGCGGGGCTACATGCGCGAGAACGTCGCCGAGCGCTTCTACCGCGAGCTGCGGGTCGAGCGCATCTGGGAGGGCACGAGCGAGATCCAGCGGGCGATCATCGCCCAGCAGCTCGCCAAGCGGGGCGTTCGAGCCCTCGCCTGAACCGCCGTGACCGGCGGATCGCAACCGTCAGCGAACTGACGCCACCGCCCCGGCGGTCAGCGGTAGCCCGGAGTAGCCACGAGCCAGCATCGTCACGAACTGGTAGACGCCGTCCTCGGACTCCGACAGCAGCCCCGGCACGGCGTGCTCGCTCGAGAGACCCCGCTGCACGGACTCGCAGGCGGCCCAGTCCTGCCGGTTCGTGATGTCCCAGAAGTCGATGCCGTAGGAGGGGTCGAAACCCTCCCGCTCGAGGTCCTCCGGCGAGAACGCCCAGGAGCACTGGATGCGCGTCCGGTCCGGGCCGAGCGGCGTCAGCAAGTGGGTCATGACGTAGTCGGGGTGCGGGCTGATGAGCAGGTTCGGGAACAAGCCGATGTAGTCGACGATGCGCCGGCGGTGCTCGTCGAGGCCGCGCAACGGCGTGCCGAAGGAGCGGCCGTCGAGCGACATCGTGTCGTACCCCTGGCGGAGATCCATCCAACCGCCGACCCAGGCTCCTTCGGTCGGATGCGAGTAGTTGTCGCCGCTCGTGGGCGGGCTGGCGGCGCACAGCTCCGGATGGATGACGGGGCAGTGGTAGCACTCCTGGTAGTTCTCCGAGAGGATCTTCCAGTTGGCGTTGACGACGTAGTCGTGCGTGCCGGCCACCCGCAGCCGCTCGGGCTCGTAGGGTCCGATGATCTCCTCGAGCCCGGCGACGTGCTCGTGAAACGGGCCGGCACCGCCGGAAGCGTCCACGAAGATCCAGCCGTGCCACTCCGTCGACGGCAGCTCGACGAGCGAGTTGTCCGCCGGGTCGAACCCGGCCATGGCGCCGTCGTCAAAGCCCGGCGCCTTCCGCAGCGACCCGTCCAGCCGGTACGACCAGCCGTGATAGGGGCAGAGCACGATCGGGCGGTTGACCGTGGCCTCACCGCACGCCAGCAGCTCGTGGTTGCGGTGGCGGCAGGCGTTGGCGAAGGCGCGCAGCACGCCCTCGGCGTCGCGCATGAGGAACACGCCGGCGTGACCGACCGACTCGGCCCGCTGATCGCCGGGGTTGGCGAGCGAGTCGCTCCGGCCGACGCACATCCAGCCGCCGCCGAAGAAGTTCCGCTGTTCCCAGGCGAAGACCGCCTCGCTCACATAGGCGTCCCGCGGGAGCATGCGGCTCTCGCCGAACGGGCGCAGCACGAGCTCGAGCTCGCGCGGGTCGAGGGGCGCAACCTCACGCGTGCGCGCCTCGGAGGATCTTTGAATGACCATACAGTCAATGCTACGGCGTTCGGGATGGCCAGGGCAAGGCTGCCGGCGCCGGACCGGCCCGTCAGCCAGCGGCCGCCTGCTGCGCGTCATCGGCCTGCGGCGGATCAGCCTTGGGCCGCGGTGTGCGGCGGGCACCGCGTCCGGCCGCCTCGAGCAACTCGGTCAGCGACTCGTCGAGCATCTTCGGCATCTCGGCGATGGCGGGGACCGTCTCGCGGCAGGCGTTCAGACCGAAGTACACCATCCCGCAGTAGCTCATCACCGTCATGTTGAGGCCGACGCCTTCGGTGACGGGGCCGAGCGGGTACATGCCGACCAGCCTGGCGCCGGCGAGGAAGAGCGGGAACGGCGGGCCCGGGACGTTCGAGATCGTGACGTTGAACAGCGGCCGCAGCCGGTCGAAGACCCGCATCGATCCGGTGAGGCGCGATGCCCGCCCGATGAGGGCCGGGAACGTGAACTCGGTCCAGTCCGTAAGGGTGTCGGCGCCGATGAGGCGCTCCTGGGTCTTGGCGCGGCCCATCCCCTCGGCCACGGCGCCGAGCCGTTCCACCGGGTCGGCCAGGTCCGTGGCGAGCGACGTGAGCATGGCCGAGATGCGGTTGCCGTGGGCGCCCATCTCGTCGTCGGTGCGAACCGACATCGGCACCATGGCGACGAGGGGCTCCTCCGGGAGCTCGCCGTGGTCGAGCAGGTAACGCCGCAGCGCCCCGGCGCACACGGTGAGCACGACGTCGTTCACGGTGCAGTCGAAATGGTTCTTCACCGTCTTGAAGTCGTCGAGGGGGTGGGCCGTGAAGGCCACCCGCCGGTGCGGTGTGATGGCACCGTTGAGCGTCGTCTTCGGGGCGCTGAAGGGCGCCGGCGGCGGGGCGACGCCGGAGGTCTGGTTGTGCTCGGAGAGGTGGAGGGCGGTCTCGACGACGCGCCGCGCCGTACGGAGCGCCCGCATCGGGTGGCCGACGAGCGCCGTCATGGCGATCGCCATCAGCTCGGCGTCACTTGGCACCTGCTCGCTCCGCCACGTGTCGACGATGAGGCGCTCGGGCGGATCCGCCTCGAGGTCGAGCAGCGTCGCCATGATCTCGGCGCCGGAGACGCCGTCGATGGCGGCATGGTGCATCTTGCCGACGAGGGCGACGCGCCCGCCGGCGAGGCCCTCCACGACGTACATCTCCCAGAGCGGCCGGGCACGGTCGAGCGGCAGCCCTCCGACCTGGGCGGCGAAGCCAGCCAGCTCCTCCAGCCCACCCGGCGTCGGCAAGCACGCCCGCCGGATGTGGTAGTCGAGGTCGAAATCCGGATCCTCCACCCAAACGGGGTGGTGCAGCTTGAAGGGCACCTCGACGAGCCGCCGGCGAAACGGGGCCGCCAGCGGCAGCCGACTCGCCACGAGCTCCCGCACGGCGTCGAACGAGAGCCCGCTCTCTCCCGGCTCGAGCACGTACACGCCGGTGACGTGCATATGGGAGTTGGGGGTCTCGAGGTAGAAGAACATGGCGTCGAGTCCGCTCAAACGCTGCATCTCGGATCTCCTCTCACCGTCCGGTGTGCCCGAAACCCCCGTCGCCCCGCTCGCTCGCCCCAAGGGCTGCTGAGCTCACGAACCTCGCCGTTTCGAATCGGACGACGAGCAGCTGGGCGACCCGGTCCCCACGATGCACCTCGTAGGGCTCGGCCGGATCGGTGTTCACCAGTATGACTCCGACTTCGCCGCGATAACCAGGGTCGATCAGTCCGGGTGCGTTCAGGCAGGTCACACCGTGTCGCAGGGCGAGGCCGCTGCGCGGGAGCACGAGGCCGGCGTACCCCGGAGGGAGCTCGAGGGCGAGCCCCGTCGGCACGAGCGCCCGGCCGCCGCCCGGCGCCAGCACGACATCGCTGCGAGCGACGAGGTCGAGGCCGGCGTCACCCTGGCGCGCCTGGGACGGGACCGGCAGGCCTTCGTCGAGCTGGAGCGCCGGGATCTGGAGCACCGGGATGTCTGGCACGGTCGCAGGGTAGTTGAGGGCCACTACGATCCCGAATCGTGCTCGTGTGGATGGACCTCGAAATGACCGGCCTCGACCCCGAACGCAACGTGATCGTCGAGATGGCGACGATCGTCACCGACGACGACCTGAACATCGTGGCCGAGGGTCCAGACCTCGTCATCGGCGCCTCCGCCGAGCAGCTCGAGTTGATGGAGGACATCGTGCGCCACATGCACACCGTGTCGGGGCTGCTGCCCGAGATCGCCGCTTCGACACGTACGGTGAAAGAGGCCGCCGACGAGACGCTCGCCTTCGTCCGCGCCCACGTCCCCGAGGGCGGCGTCGTCCCGCTGTGCGGCAACTCGATCGGGGTCGACCGCCGTTTCCTGCAGGAACATGCGCCCGAGCTCGACGAGTGGTTTCACTACCGCTCGATCGACGTCTCCACGTTGAAGGAGCTCTGCAAGCGCTGGAGCCCGGAGGTATACGCCGCCAGGCCGCACAAGCAGACCGCCCACCGGGCGATGGACGACGTCCGCGAGAGCGTCGCCGAGCTCGCCTACTACCGCGAGAACTTCATCACCGGCCCCGCTTCGGCGGCTCCGGCGGCGGGCGGCGCCGCCCCCGCGGACACCGGCGGCGGCTCGCAGGGTGAGGCCGGGTGACCGAGGCGGCCGACGAGCCGCGGCCCCGCCCGCTCAAGCAGGAGCAGCAAGGCGCATCGACGGAGGTGACCGAAGTCGGGCCGTCGGTGCTGCGGCTGCAGATCCCGATCTTCTTCTCCGGGCTCGGGCACGTGAACTGCTACGCCCTCGTCGACGGTCGGGGTGCGACGATCGTCGACGCCGGCATGCCCGGGCGGGCGACGTGGCAGGCCCTCGGCACCCGCCTGAAGGCCGCCGGACTCCAGGTGAGCGACGTCCACACGGTCATCGTCACCCACTCGCACCCTGATCACTTCGGCAGTGCCGGGCGGCTCGCCCACGAGGCGGGTGCCGAGCTCGTGACCGAGCGCCGTTTTCACACCTGGCTCGAGCCGAACGCCATGGCCGCCTTCCCGCGCCCGAGCACGGCGCTCGGCCCGGCATCGGCCACCGCCGGCAACGACCCCCACGCCGGTCACGTGCACGCCGCCGGACCGGACGCCTGTTCCGAGCTGCTCGTGCCGTCGGCCGCGGGCGACGAGGCAGGCGCAGAGGGCGAGGGCGACGAGGTTGCCGTCGACGACGACACGGGTTTCTTCTCGATCAAGAGCGCCGAGACTCCGTGGGGCGGCTCGCCCATCCCCCACTTGCGACGCAGCATCTGGATGACCCGCCTCGCCCGCTGGCACCTGCTGCCCTACATGCGACCGCCCGTCCCCACGCACTTCGTCCGGGGCGGCGACCACCTGCGGCTCGCCGGACGTGACTGGGAGGTGCTGCACACGCCGGGCCACACCGGCGACCACGTCTGCCTGTTCGACGCCGAGGCCAAGCTCCTCCTCTCGGGCGATCACGTCCTGCCGACGATCACCCCGCACGTGCCCGGCCTGTCGCCGCTCGCCGACCCGCTCGGGTCGTACCTCGAGTCGCTGCAGGGACTACGCCGGCTCGGCGAGGTCTCTCTCGTGCTGCCCGCCCACGGCCAGCCCTTCGCCGATCTGCCAGGGCGCATCGACAGCATCGTCGCCCATCACGAGGGCCGTCTCGACGAGCTCCGCAGGATCAGCGCCGCCCTCGGGCCGGCGACGGTCGTCGAGTTGAGCAGGGAGCTGTTTCGCCCGGCTGTATGGGGGATGATGGCCGAGAGCGAGACGTACGCCCACCTCGAGTACCTGCGCCTGCGCGGGCAGGCCGAGCGCATGGGAGTCGGCGCCGCCACGTCGTATCGAGTCGAGCCGGAGTCCGCCCAGCTGAGCTGAGGCACCGCGCCGGGCTCAGCGCTTGAGCGTCTTTCGAGCCCGCTCGATGGCCGCCGCGCTCCGCCCCCGTGTACTGGCGGCCGTGCGAGCCTTCATGGCCTCGTCGTAGCCGTCGAGCGCCGCTCGCGCCGTCCGGTAGCCCTGATCGATCCACTCCTCGGTCTTGGAGAAGTCGGAGGGCTGGCCGCCTCCGCTCGCCATGAGTCCCTCGAAGACGACGACGTCGACGTCGCGCCCGACGGCGGCCAGATCCCGCTTCAGCCTGCCGGTGAGGGCGACGCCGAAGGCGGCGAACATGGCCTCGTAGGGGCGGCTGAAGACCGGGATGGAGATGTCGACGGACCCGCACAGCAGCACGAAGACCCGCCGGGCGCCGGCCGAGAGGGCAGCGGCCAGAGCGACGTTGTCGAGCACGCCGCCGTCGAAGTAGTGCGATCCCGCCAGCTCGACGGGCGGGTAGAGGCCTGGGAGGGCGGCCGAGGCGAGCACGGCCTCCACAGCCGGGCCGGCGGTGATCCACTCCTCGGCGCCGTCGTCGAGGCGGGTGGCGACGAGAACGAGCGGCACTGGCGAGTCCTCCACGTGCTCGAACCGAAGAAACCCCCGCACCACCCTCCTCAACCCGTCAATCGGGTAGACCGCCTCCCGCCGCTGCAGGAACCGCCAGGTGCCGTCGAAGCGGCCGCGGGGAAAGACGTCCTCGGCGGCGATCCGCCGCCACAGGTCGGCCGCCAGGTAGACGCCTTCGATGGTGGGGGCGCCGGCGAAGGCAGCGGCGTTGACCGCCCCGATGGACGTCCCCACGAGCAGATCCGGGACGATGCCGCGCTCACTCAGCGCTCGCAGCATGCCGACCTGGATGGCCCCTCGGTTCCCGCCGCCGCCGAGCACGAAGGCGGTCCGCACCGGTCGCCCCGGCCAGCTGAGCCGCGGGAGGCCCGAGGCGCTCGCGGCGGCGGAGGCCGCACCGCGTGCGGAGGGATCCTGCTCCGCCCTCGTGGCGACCACGCCGCCACCTTCGTAGGCACCCGGGTCGATACCGAAGACAGGCACGCTGTCCAGGCCGGCGATCTACCGTCGCACGGCGACGACGACCCGGCCGCGGGTACGGCCGGCAAGGATCTGCTCGGCCAGCGCCGGCACGTCGGCGAGCGTGACCTCCTCGGCCATCTCCTCGAGGAGGTCGGCCGGGAGCCCGTCAGCCAGCCGCTGCCAAGCCACCTGCCTCGTCTCGACCGGACAGCGGACGGACTCGATGCCGGCGAGCGTCACGGCCCGCAAGATGAACGGGTGCACGGTCGTCGGAAGGTC
Organism: Acidimicrobiales bacterium; assembly: GCA_049510975.1. GTDB lineage: Bacteria > Actinomycetota > Acidimicrobiia > Acidimicrobiales > Bog-793 > JAKACA01. The sequence goes on along the minus strand of JBEKYM010000008.1, from coordinate 83,410 downwards.
GGCGCCTCCGGCGAGGCCGCAGGCAGCCACACAGCCGCCATAACGCATCTGGCGCAGCACGGTGGCGAGCGTCGCACCCCCGACGGCATCGACGGCTCCCGCCCAGCGCTGGGCGTCGAGCGGGCGCACGGGCGCCTCGGCGAGCTCCGCCCGCGGCACGACGCTCGTGGCACCGAGGCGACGCAAGTAGGGCTCCTGCTCGCTGCGCCCGCTCACGGCGGCGACGTCGTAGCCGAGCCCGCCGAGGAGGGCGACCGCCACGCTGCCGACACCGCCGGCGGCGCCCGTGACCACGACCGGCAGGCCGGAATCGGCCGCCGAGGCCGGTGTCAGGCCGTGCTGCTCGAGCGCCATGACACACAGCATCGAGGTGAGTCCTGCCGTTCCGATCACCATCGCACGGCGCCCGTCGAGGCCGTCCGGCACCCGCACGATCCACTCCGAGCGCACCCGGGCGAGCTCGGCGAGGCCGCCGAAGCGCTCCTCACCGAGCCCGAAACCCGTCACGATCACGTCGTCGCCGGGCGAGAACTCGGGCGAAGCCGACGCCCGCACGGTGCCGGCGAGGTCGACTCCGCAGACCATCGGGAACGAGCGCACGACACGGCCCTTGCCGGCGATGGCGAGGCCGTCCTTGTAGTTGAGGCTCGACCAGTTGACCTCGATGGTGACATCGCCGTCCGGCAGCTCGGACTCCTCCACCGTGGCGAGCCGGCCGGCCGGACCGTCCGGCTGGCCGGCGAGAATGGCGCGAAAGCCGCTCACGATGCGGGTTTGGCGGCGGCTTCGGCCGCCTCCCCGAGGGCGGACGGCCACAGCGGCGCCGGTACGGAGCAACCGAGATCACCGTTCCAGGAGTTTCGTGCCGCCACCTTGTCGACGCTCAGGCGCTCGGCCACGCCCCAGCGCCCGGTCGGGTAGCCGAACGAGAGCATGCAGCTGTTCGTCCAGGCATCGTCGGGCACCTGCAGGATACGGCGCACCTCGGCGGGGTGAGAGGCGCCGAGCACCGAAGTGAGGGCGCTCCCGATCCCCTCGGCCCGAGCTGCCAGCTGGGCGCTCCAGGCTGCTGGGTAGATCGAGCCTCCGCCGGCGCCGGCACTGCCTCGGACGAAGCAGAACAGGTAGAGCGGGACGTCCTCGTAGTGGTCAGCCAGCCATTGAGCCGAGCGCTGCACCTTCAGGAACGACTGGCTGGCGGGGAGCTCGGGGTGAGCAAGCGCACTCTCCACGCGCTCCTTGTAGCCCGTGGCCCAGAGCGCCGCCATGCTCTCGCGATAGAGCGGGCCGAGCTCGGCCTTGAGCGCCGGCGAGTCGACGAGCACGAAACGCCACGGCTGCGAGTTCCCCCCGCTCGGCGCACGGATGGCGGCGTCGAGGATGCGGGCTTGGGCGTCGATCGGGATCGGGTCCGGGCGGACACGCCGCATCGCCCGAGTCGTGTACAGCGCCTCGTGAAGCTCCATGGCACATGCTCCTGTCTGTGAAACGTCGCCTCGTCAGTCTGGTCGAACCTCGCCGCTCTCGTGACCGATGGGGCCGGTCAGCCGGCCGGCTCGGCCTCTGGGATCAGACGCACTTCGCGATCAGGCCAGCCAGCTCGCCGGCGCCGGGCCCGCCACAGGACAGGTGGTAGCCGTCCGGGCAGAGCCACCCTGGGTTGGCAGCCGCCAATGCGTACCAGTTCGCCACGGCGGCGTTCTTGTACTGAGCGGCGCCCGAGATGATGATGTCGTTGTTGGACGTCTCGTAAGAGTCCGGCACGTAGTTCGTCACGAACACGACTCGCGAGACGCCTTGGAGCTGCGCCATCATCTCGTCGAAGAGCCCGGCAGAGATGGGGCCGTTCGTCCCGAGCTCGATGACGACGACGGACCCGAGCTGTCCGTCGGACCGGAGCTGCTGGACCTCGCCGATGCCGTCGGACCACTGCTGGCCGACGACGGCGTCGAAGGCGATCCCCTTCACGTCGGCTTCGAGCGACGGTTCGAGGTCGATCATGACCGAGTCGCCGACGGCGGTGACACGCCCGACGACGAGGCCCGCTGCCGGCGGCTGGAGCGGCGGGACGGCACAGGAGGGAGATGGCAACGGCGTCGTGCCCGTCGGCTGTGTCACACCGAGCCCGGTCGTCGACGTGCTCGTGGTCGTCGTGGTCGGGTGCCGCTTGCGGGCCGGGGCACGAGTCGTGGTCGTCGGATGCGTGGACACCGGTGTGGCCGAGCTCGGCGGCACCGAGGGCGCCGTCGTCGAGACGTGGATGGCGCCGCCGGACCCGCAGCCGGCCGCCAAGAGGGCGGCGGCCACGAGGGCGGCCCGCATGGGGGCGCGACGAGAAGAGCGAGCAGATCTCATGAGGTCCGGGCATTTTAGGTCACCGGAGGCGGTCAGCGGCCGCGACCTGCTGCAACATGTCATCATGCGGGCCATGTGTGCGGCCCAGAACCCTGCTGCCGGCAGCGGTGCCGGGCAGCGTCCGGGTCCGCCGCTCTGGCGCAAGCTCGGTGTGCGCGAGGGGTCCGTCGTGAGTTTGCTGGAGGCGCCGGAGGGTTTCGATCTCGGTGAGCTGCCGGCGGGTGCGACGATCCGGCGCGGTTCGCGGTCCAAGGCGGATCTCACGGTCTGGTTCGTCCGATCCTGCTCGGCCCTGGAGCGCCGCATCGCCTTCATGGCTCCGCGAGGCGCCAACAGCGGGCTGTGGATCGCCTGGCCGAAGCGGACGTCGCCGCTCGCCTCCGACTTGTCGGACGTCGTCGTTCGTCGCGCGGCCATCGCCCATGGCCTCGTCGATTTCAAAGTGTGTGCCATCGACTCGGACTGGTCGGGGCTCCGGTTCAACAAGAGGAAGGAAGCGACGTGACCAATGAGCAAGCAGGCCCGGAAGTCCACCCGCTCGGCATGGGCGGCGGAGTGAACCAGCGTGCGCAGATCAAGATGACGCCGGACGAGGTGGCGGCATTCCTCGAGGAGCGCAGGCCGATGACGATGTGCACGCTCAACCATGACGGGAGCATCCACGCCGTGGCGATGTGGTACGGCTTCCTCGAGGGGTGCGTGGCCATCGAGACCAAGGCGAAGTCCCAGAAGGCTCAGAACCTCCGGCGGGACCCGCGCCTCACGGTGATGTTCGAGGACGGCGACCACTACGACGAGCTGCGCGGGGTCGAGCTCGTGGGCCGGGCGGAGATCGTCGAGGATCCCGAACGCCTGCTCGAGCTCGGAAAGAGCGTCTTCAGCCGGTACTACGCCCCGTACACCGACGAGATGCTGCCGTTCGTGGAGACGATGCTGGCCAAGCGGGTCGTCGTGAAGCTGCACGTCGAGCGGACCGTCAGCTGGGATCACCGCAAGCTCGGCCTGCCACCCATTCGACCCTGAGCGGGCGCAGCACGCCTCGGGCTAAGACGGGCGCAGGACGACCTTGATCGCTCCCGTCTTGCTCGCCTGCGCGGCCGTGAGCACGGCCGTGTCCCACTCGTCGAGGGCGAACCGGTGCGTGACGAGCGGGCTCAAGTCGAGGCCGCCCGCCACCCAGTCGAAGTAGTGCTCGAAGGCGTGCTTGCGGACGCCTCCGACCTCCTCGAGGCCGAAGGCGTTCGATCCGATCACACGCAGCTCCTTGAAGTACAGCGGCGTCCACTCGAAGCGACCGGGCGGCTCCACGCCACTGACCACGAGCGTCCCGCCGGTATCGAGGATCCGCAGCGACGTCTCCACCGTCTCGATCGACCCGATCGTGTCGTAGACGACCGACGGCCCGTCCTGCAGCCACTCCCGGCCGCTCCACGGAACGAGCGTCTTCAGGCCCATCCGGTCGGCGACTGCGGCGACGAGGGCGTCGGGGTCGGAGGGGAGCACGGCGTGGGCGCCCATGCGCTCGGCCATCTCCGCCCGCGGGCCGGACCGGGTGACCGCCCAGACCTCGGTGTCCGGGTAGAGCAGGCGCACGAGGGCGACTGCGGCAAAGGCCAGCGTGCCCGAGCCGTACACGACTGCCGGCAGGCCGGCGGTGGGCGGGTGCAGCAGGATCGTGCGCAACGAGACGCTGACCGGATCCGCCAGCACGGCGACCTCGTCAGGGACATCTTCGGGGACGGCGAAGAGCTGGCCCTCGTGAGCGGCGAAACGCTCCGCATGCGCCCCCGCCGCCCCGGCGCAGTTGCCGAGGTGCAACGCCGGCGGGATCATCCCGCGGGTGAAGTTCCGGCACCACGGGTAGCGGCCCTGCTCGCACGCCCGGCAGGGCGGGTCGATCCCGCGGGGGCCGCAGGACAACCACGGGTTGAGCACGACGCGCTCCCCCGTGTCGCTGCGACGGGCGACGGCCTCGTGGCCGAGGACGTGCGGGAAGCTGAGCAACGCCGTGAGCGGGTTGTCGCGCGATCCGTTCAACAGGATCTGCTTGGCGTCGGAGCCGCACAGCCCGCTCACGATGGTGTCGCACGTCACCCATCCCGGTCCCGGGATCGCCGGCTCGGCCACGTCGTCGAGGCTCACCGGGCCGTAGCGAGCGACGAAGCCGCGCTTGTCGAACGTGCCGGTGATCTTCGCCGCCGCCTCGCGAGCGAGCTGGTGGTGGAAGACGAGCGCCTTCATGGCCCGACACTACGCCGCCGATGCATCGGCTCGGCCGGCTGCGACGATGTGGCAGGACCCTGGCACCGTAGGTGACCGGTTGGTAAGCTACGCAGCGCACCCGGGGACACCGGGCGACGAGCTGCTAGGGCACAGAGGGGGAACTCATGTCGTCGTGTGGCACACGCAGGCGCGCAACACAGCTGGTGCGAACGGTCGGTTTGGCGAGCTGTCTCGGGATCGGCATGATCGCCATCGCCTCGGCGACCGCCTCGCCGGCCGGTGCGAGCACGGCGGTCAGGCCGGCCCACTCCATCAGCATCGGCAACAAGGCCTGCGGGCACGTGAACATCTCGCCGTCCACCAACCTGAGCGGCGGCGAGACCTTGACGCTCAAGACCGACTGGCTCGGCTCGCCGTCGAGCTCGCAGTGCCCGGTGACGCCGGCCGACTGCCCAACCCTGTTTGGAACCTGCAACGCCGGCTTCTGGGTAGCCGGCCTCTTCTGCAGCACGCTTGCCGCCACTGACATCGCCACGGGCCAGAGCGACTGCGACCTCAACAACATCGTCGTGCTGTCGGACTACAACTCCGGGCCCAACAACGCCCCGGACTACCACGGGACGTCCTACAACCAGTGCACGACGGTGAAGACGCTCGGGTCGATCTTCGGCGGTCTGCCGGGGACGCTGAATTGCGCCACGGACGGGGCGGGCATCAACGGCTGGACCGAGACCTGGAAGCTCGGGCACCCGAAGGGCACCGCCTACGGCCCGGTCGAGGAGACCGGCACCACGACGCCCTTCAACCCGGGCACCGCCGGCGTCGACTGCCCGCCGAGCGCCGCCAACATCGCCGAAGGAGCCATCCCGGGCTACTGCGCCTTCGTCGTGCTGCCCATCGAGTTCCAGTATTCCTGTGTGGTCTACGTCTGCGTACCGGACCCCAGCGACCCGAACGACGGTGTCACCGAGAACACCAACGACTACATCGCCACGCTGCTGCAGTACGCCAACGCCCCCGCCGGTCCGCGACAGGCCGGAGCCCGCACGCCGTGAGCTGACGGGCCGGGGCGTCATCCCGGCCCGCAACTCCCCACCGGGCCGGTGCGTCGCGGTCCGCAGTCCTCGGCGGCCGCTCCTGTCCCCGAGCGCCGCACCTGCCCGCATGCTGGAATGGGAGCACTGACCACTGCTGCCGACCGCCGGCGGCCACACAAAGGAGTGAGCTGCCCATGACCGATGCCCCGACATCGCCGCTGATCCTCGTCGGCGTGGACGGCTCGCCCGAGGCTGCCACCGCTCTCGCGTTTGCCGTCGAAGAAGCCCGGCTACGCGGCGCTCGACTCCACGTCGTGCACGCCTACCCGGTCCTGTCCGCCCTCACCGGCTCGACCGGCGACGAGCTGTATGCCCACCTCGAAGCCGATGCCAAAGAGCTGCTGCAACGAGTCGCCGCCGCCGGGCCGTCGGTCGAGGGCCTCGCCGTGGACTACATCGGCGTGCCGGGGAACCCGGCCGAGGTGTTGATCGAGGCGAGCCGGGAGGCCACGTTGCTCGTGGTCGGATCGCGGGGTCTCGGCGGTTTCATGGGGCTCGTCATGGGATCGGTGTCCAGCCAGTGCGTCCATCACTCCCACTGCCCGGTACTGGTGGTACGCGAGGAGCATTGAGGTAAGGGCCGCCGCCGAGCGACGCTTCGCTGTGCCGCCGGGCTGCCTCAGTACCTCCGCCGGCGCCGCGGCGCCTTGCCGCTGACGTGGCGGCGGTGGCGCGAGGCGAACCGGACCGTGAAAGCGATGCCTGACGAGGCGACCGCCAGCACCAGCCAGCCCACTGGTCCCCCGGTGATGAACCACACGACGACCCAGAGGACGTTGACAGCGACCGCCCACGCCACGATCCCGTGCCACCAGGGCTTCGGCGGGGCCGGGGCGACAATGGGGAGCCCGTGGGCCATCACGACGCCGGCGGCGACGTGCGGAGAGCGCGGGAGGGCCCCCAGGACGGCGTCGAGCTCCGCCACGGTCTTGGCCCGGAAGGCATGTTCGAGTTGCTCGTCCACCTGCCGGTTGCTGAGCAGGCCGTGGGTTCCACAGGCTCGTATCGTGGCGATCGCACGAGCGCGATCCGGCTCCGAGGGCGCCCTGCGTCGTCCTGCCTCGTCGGTGCCGACTTTCACAGCTGAAATTATCGGCCGTCCGGGCTCACGATGAAGGAGAAAGCCATGACAGTGCCCTCAGGCGACGAGATCGCCCGGATCGTCGGGCGCAGCTACGAGCTGTGGAACGCCGACGACCGGGACGGGTGGCTGGCGCACTGGAAGTCGGTCACGCCCGGTCTCCACACCTTGGAGGACCCCATCGGCACGCCCGCCAAGCACGGCTGGGACATCCTCGCCGAGGTGTGGGACCGGACCGGAACCGACCGTCTCTACATCACCGTCGAGCGGATCATCGTGTGTGGGAACGAGGCCGCCGCCGTCTGCCGCAACGAGGGCACCGTGAGGGGGCGCTCGGTCGTGATCGACAGCGTGGATCTCTACCGCTTCGGCGAGGATGGGTCCACGCACACGCGGAGTTTCTGGCAGATCCCCGACGGGCTGCCGTACGGGCAGTGGACGGCCGCAACCGGCACCGGTGCCGGCTCCGCCGCCGGCCCCGGTTCCGCCGGTTAGGCGGCTCCCCTGCTCACCCACCCACCGCAGATCGAGCGGTCAGGCCAGTACCCGCCGGCTCACGCCGGCACGACGAGGAAGGGGCCGTCTCCGTTGCCGTTCACGCTCTTTCCGGAGTCACCGACGAAGGTGTACAGCGGCTCGGTGTTGTAGGTCACTTGCAGGTCGCCGTTGGCGAGCTTGACCGTGCCGAGCCCCGTCACGCCTTTGCCGCCCTTCGGTGTGGTGTCGCCGGCAGGCAACACCAAGGGGGGCCAGATGCTGGCGCACGACCCCGTGCACGTCGGGTCGTTCGGCCCGTCGTTCGTGTCCCGGTAGAGCGCTCCGCCTTTCGCCGTCACGAGAATCTTGCCAAAACCCTTCCGCGTGGCGGCCTTCACCACGATGGGTGTCTTCGTCGCAGGGGTCGCCACGTGCACCGTGGCATGGCGAGCCGGCGCCGCCATTGCGGCCGGGGCAGCGAGACCCGCGACGACGCCGGCTGCGGCGAGCACGGCCACGGCGATGCGAGCCGTCCGCCGTCGCGCCGTGCGCAGAACCTCAGGCCGCCGATCGGGTGCGTCGGTGGTGGCTTGGCTGGTCATGTGGTGTCCTCCCCAAATACGCGGCCGCGGCTCCGTGCACGCCGGCTCACAGTGCTACGGGCAAGGAGACTGTCGGGATTGCGCGCGGCCGGGCGTCGCCGTTCAGCCGGCGCCGGCGCCCGCCTTCGACCGCAGGACCTCGAGTGCCTCGGCGCTGTGGCGGTCGGTGTCGAACTCGCTCTGGATGACGGCCAGCACCGTGCGATCGGTGTCGATGACGAACGTGGCTCGTTTCGTGACCGGCAGCAATGCCCGCTTCACGCCGAACTGGCGGGCGACGGCGCCGCCCTGGTCCGACAGCAGCGGGAAGTCGAAGGAGTGCTTGGTGGAGAACTGGTGCTGCTTGTCCACCGAGTCGAGGCTGACCCCGAGCCGGAGCGCTCCGAGGTCCGAGAAATCCTGCCCGCGGTCGCGGAAGCTGCAGCTCTCGGCCGTGCACCCCGGCGTCATGGCCTTCGGGTAGAAGAACAGGACGACCCTGCCCTTGGCGAGCTGATCGGAGAGCCGGATCGTGCTGCCGTCGTCAGCAGGCAGCTCGAAATCGGGTGCAAGGTCGCCGGCGTTCATGGCGCCAGTCTAGGGAACCGATTGCGGCCGCACCGGGCCTGTCGGCGAGCCATGAGCCTGGGCCGGACGACTTCGAATCCCAGAGCCTTCGGGACGACCCGGTGACGCCGGCCTGAGTTACCGGCGTGGAACACTGGGGGCGTCCCGCCAGCCGACTGGAGAGGTGCAGGGTTGCCGTCGATCGACCGAAGGGTGACGGGTGTGGGCCTCGTCCTGCTCCTGTGTTTCATCGTGCTCTTCGTACAGATGAACAACCTGCAGGTCCGCGAGTCGTCCGCCATCAGCAACAACCCGTTCTTCCAGACGACGACGACGCTGCCGTCGACGTTCCCCGAAGCCCGGGGCGAGATCATCAGCGCCGACGGCGTCGTCCTTGCCTACTCTCGACCGACGAAGTCCGTCTTCGGCTACCAGCGCGTCTACCCGAAGCTGACGGCCCGCATGTTCTCCGACATCACCGGCTACTTCTCCAACGCCGTCGACGCGTACACCGGCCTCGAGGCGAGCTACAACAGCTACCTCGCCGAGCACCCGGCGCCGGCCGGCTCGCTCGGAGCCGTGCTCGGACACCACGACGAGACCGACAACGTCTACCTGACGCTCTCGGAGAAACTGCAAGCGGCCGCCATGGCCTCCCTCGACGCCTCGCCGGCCAAGGACCGCGGCTCCATCGTCGTCCTCAACCCCCGCACCGGCGCCGTCCTTGCCATGTACGGATACCCGAACTACAACCCGAACACCTTCGCCGTCCACAACCCCGCCGCCGTCAACAAGCTCGCCGAGCGCGACTACAAGCTCGGCGTCAACACCGGCCTCGACCCGCGGACGAACTTCGCCATCCAGCAGCGAGAGCCGCCGGGCTCCACCATGAAGGTGATCACGACCTCGGCCGTCTTCGACCATGACCCGGCGATCGAGCACCAGGTCTTCCAGCCACAGGCGACCTACACGTTCCCGCACTCGCCCGGGTCCCCGGTGTTCCACAACTACGGCGGCGGAACCTGCCCAGGCAGTCCCGGTTACCTCCCCACGATCCTGGCCTACTCGTGCGACATCGCCTACGTGCGCGTGGGTGACGAGCTCGGCTACCAATCGCTCTCCGAGGAGGCGGAGGCCTTCGGCTTCTGCGCCGGGCTGGCGACCGAGCAGAACGTCTGCGACGGCCCGAACGCCATCCCGCCGATCGACCTGCCGAACGCCCAACCGTCACTGATCGCCCCCGCATCGGCCGTCGGCAATGCCCTTCCCTACATCGGCTACACGGCCATCGGCCAGTTCGACGACGGTGCGACCGTGCTCGAGATGGCGATGGTGGCTTCGGCGATCGCCGACAACGGCGTCATCATGGCCCCCCACGTCGTCGACCGGGCCGTCAACCCATACGGGCACACCGAGTTCGTCTACCACCCTCACATGTGGAAGCGGGCCACGTCGGCGGCAACCGCTGAGCAGGTACGCCAGCTCATGACCGGCGTCACCCTCGTGCCCGGGGCGACGGCACAGGGCCTCTTCGCCAGCTGGTACGCCGGCGGCGGCCCCACCATCGCCGCCAAGACGGGTACGGCGGAACCCACCTCGAACACCTGTGGGACCTACAACTGGCTCATCGCCCTCGGCCCCGCTGCCAAGGGCCAGACGCCAACGGTGGCGGTGGCGGCGATGCTGCCGGTCACCCAGGCCGAGTGCTCGAGCGGCATCTACAGCCCGACCGGAGCAACTGTTGCCGGGCCAGTGCTGCTGCCGGTCCTGAAGGCGGCGCTCGCGCTGCAGGGCGGCTGAGCCACGATCGACGGCTAGCCGCGAGAAGGCGGCCGCCCCTTCAGCAACGAAACGGGCAGGGGGACGTAACGCGCCCGCAGCCACTCCCCGAGGGCCTTTGCCTGCTTGTCGTAACGGCGCGCTTCGGTCGCCCCGCCGTCGAGCAGGCCGTGGACGACGAAGTTGAGCGCCCGCAGGTTCGCCAACTCGTACCGGTCGATCTCGAGGCCGGCGAGCTCCGGGGCGAGCTCTCGGAGACGCGAGACGCTGAGCGTCGACGCCAGCCAGGGCCAGGCGGCCGCCTCCGACACCCAGAGGCCGACGTTGGCGTTGCCCCCCTTGTCGCCCGAGCGCGCCTGCACGAGACGACCGAGCGGGCCGAGCTCCGTCGGCCCCCAACCGTCCTCAGCCGGTGGCACCCCGTCGGGCTCGGAGCCCGGCAACTCGGCCGCTCCCGCCCCGCCCGGCTCGGAGCCCGGCACCCCGGCCGCCCCCGTCCCGGCAGGCTCGGAGCCCGGAGCCGAGCCGAGCTCGGGGAATGCGGCCACGGTCTCGCTGCGCCCGTCTGCATGCACGACCGTGTGCTCGACCAGGTGCTGAGGAACGAGCGTGGGCCAGTAGGCGCCGTAGGCCGAGCCGCTCGACGGCGTCCCCGTGTAGTAGATGCCCGGGAAGTTGGCGAGCGCCAGCTCGACGAGCAGCGAGGAGAACGGCCGCCCGCAGGCGGCCTCCTCGCCGTCGACGCTCACCTCGAGCAGGCACGAGCCTTCCATCTGGTCCGCCGGGTCATCAGCCGCCCGGCCGATCCGGACGACACGAAGATCCTCGATCCCAGCCCGACCCTCGAGCTCCCACCGGACGGCCCCCTCGAACACCGCCGCCTTGGCATCGATGTCGAGGCCGGTGAGCACGACCGTGCCGGAGTTGCGCCAGCCGCCGAGTGCACAGATCGCCACCTTCGTCGTCGCCGGCGGCGGCGCCCCCGCCACGGCGCTGATGCGCACGCGGTCGGGCCCCTCGGCCGTGAGCACGACCGAGTCCATCCGCGCCACGACGTCTGGGTTCAGGTACGCAGGGCTGCCGATCTCGTACAGCAGCTGGGCGGTGACGGTGTCGACTGTGACGGAGCCACCGGTGCCGTCGTGCTTGCCGACGACCGACGAGCCGTCGCGCTCGACCTCGCAGAACGGGAAGCCCGGATGCCGCAAGTCGGCGAGGTCCTGAAAGCCCGAGAAGTTCCCCCCGGTCGCCTGTGCCCCGCACTCGATGACGTGGCCGGCGACGACCGCGCCGGCGAGGGCGTCGAGATCCTGGCGGTCCCAGCCCCACCACCAGGCGGCCACTCCGGTGACGAGCGAGGCATCGGCCACCCGGCCCGTGACGACGATGTCGGCGCCGCCGTCGAGCGCCGCCTTGATCCCGAACCCGCCGAGATAGGCATTGGCCGTGAGGGGCTGCCGCCCGAAGTCGCTGAACGGCCGCCCGGTGTCCAAGTGGGCGAGGCCGTGACCCGCCCCTTGCAGCTCGGGCAGTCGAGCGAGGAGGTCGTCGCCTGCGACCTCAGCGACGGAGAGCTCGACACCGAGGCGCTCGAGGAGCTGGCGGGTCGCTGCAGCTAGACCGGCAGGGTTGAGGCCGCCGGCGTTCACGACGACCTTGATGCCCCTGTCGGCGATGGCCTCGGCGACGGGCTCGAGCTGGCGGAGGAACGTCGTCGCGTATCCGCTCTCGGGCTGGCGCAACCGAGCGCGGGCGAGGATGAGCATCGTCACCTCGGCGAGGTAGTCGCCGGTGACGACGTCGATAGGGCCGCCGGTCACCATCTCGGCGAGAGCGCTCAGCCGATCCCCGTAGAAACCCGAGCAGTTGGCGATCCGCACCGCCCGCCCACGGCTCACGGCGCGCAAAGCTCAGGCGTCGTGGGCGAGGCGAACGCCGGTGAACGGCCACCGGGCGCTCGGCGGGAAGAAGTTGCGATAGCTCGCCCGAGTGTGACCCACCGGAGTGGCGCAACAACCGCCGCGGAGCACCTGCTGGTTGATCATGAACTTCCCGTTGTACTCCCCGACCGCCCCCGGCGCCGGGCGGAACCCGGGATAGGGGCTGTAGGAGCTGGACGTCCACTGCCAGACGTCCCCGAAGAGCCCAGACCCGCCGGATGCCGGCAGCGGGTGCAGCACATCGAGGTCGAGGAAGTTGCCCTCGACCGGGCTCTCGATCGCCACGGCCTCCCACTCGGCTTCGGTCGGCAGGCGGGCGCCGGCCCAGCGGGCATAGGCGTCGGCTTCGTAGTAGCTGACGTGGCAGACCGGCTCGGCCGGGTTGCAGGCACGCTCGCCCCCGAGCGTGAACACGGTGCAGCGGCCGTCGCGCTCCGACCAGTACAGCGGCCGGTCCCACCCCTCGCTCTGCACCGTCGCCCAGCCGTCGGACAGCCACAAGTCGCTGCGTTCGTAGCCGCCGTCGTCGATGAAGGCCGCCCACTCGCCACAGGTGACGAGGCGGGAGTCGAGGGCGAAGGCGCCGAGGAGCACCTCGTGGCGCGGGAGCTCGTTGTCGAACGAGAAACCCTCCCCCCCGTACCCGAGCTCCGCCCTGCCTCCGGCAAACACCATCTGCGTGGCGGCGATTGGCTGCGACAGGACCGGTGACGCAACTTCGAGGTAGCACGGCCGCAACGGGTTGGCCGAGAGGGCGTGCTTGATGTCCATGAGCAGCAGCTCCTGATGTTGTTGCTCATGGTTGATCCCGAGCTCGACCAGTTCGGAGATGGCCGGGTCGAGCCGCTCGGCGAGGAAGCTGCGCATGGCTCGGTCCACGTGGCGCCGGTACGTGCCGACCTCCTCGGCTCCAGGACGCGAGACGACACCCCGGCGCGGCCGCGGGAAGCGATCGCCCACCGCCTCGTAGTACGAGTTGAACATCGACCGGTAGAGCGGGTGGAAAGCCTCGTAGCCATCCACCTGCGGTTCCAACAGGAACGTCTCGAAGAACCAGGTCACGTGTGCCCGATGCCACTTCGTCGGGCTCGTGTCGGGCATGGACTGCACCGTCTGGTCTTCGCCCGAGAGGGGCGCAGCGAGCGTCTCGGTGAGTTGTCGCACTTCCTCGAAGCGCTCGTGCAAGGTGTCGCTCGTGGTCTGCTCGGTCATGAGATCTGTCATGGGACGCCTCCTCCACCTCACCTTGCCCCGATCGGCGTGGCCATCGGGTCGAAGCGCTGCGGCACCGGTTTTACCAGGTGCCGTCCGCCTCCGGGTCCTCGAGCACGCGCGACGGGGGCTACGGTGCAGGGCGGCCGTTGCGGAGCGCTCGGCCGGGGAGCTTCGAGGAAGCGGGGAAGCCATGGCAGATGCCGTCGCAGAACGGGCAGTGATCGCCGACCCAGCCGAAGTGGGGATCGATGCGGGGGCGCTCGCCGAGCTGATCGCCCGCTGCCGGCGAGAAGTCGACGACGGTCTCCTGCCGTCGTGCCAGATGGCGGTGGCGGCCAACGACCGGCTCGTCGCCTACGAGACCTTCGGCGACGCCGCGCCCGACAGCCGTTACGTCATCTTCTCCTGCACGAAAGCCGTCGTGGCCGGGGCGTTCTGGCTGCTCCTCGGCCAGGGCGCCATCTCGCTCGATCAGCGCGTGGCGGAGGTCATCCCGGAGTTCGCCACCCACGGCAAGGACGTGATCACCGTCCGCCAGCTCCTCCTGCACGAGGGTGGCTTCCCGCAGGCGCCCATGAACCTCGAGCAGGACCGCACACGTGAGCAGCGCCTGGCACGTTTTGCCACCTGGAGGCTCAACTGGGAGCCGGGCACCCGGTTCGAATATCACCCCACCTCGGCCCACTGGGTGATCGCCGAGCTGATCGAGCGCTTGAGCGGCGTCGAGTACCGCCGGTTCGTGCACGAGGCCGTCCTGGACCCGCTCGGCCTCACCCGGCTCCGGCTCGGCGTGCCTCCCGCCGACCAGGGCGACATCAACGACCTCGAAGTGCGCGGCGAGCCGGCGACGAACGAGGAGCTCGAGGCCGTGCTCGGCATCCCGGGGGTCACCCTGGAGATGATGCAGGGCGAGGTCACCGAAGCAGCTCTCCTCGCCTTCAACCGACCGGAGATCCGGGAGATCGGCGTGCCGGGAGGCGGCGGCATCTCCACCGCCGCCGATCTCGCCTTCTACTACCAGGCGCTCCTCCACAACACCAAGGGCCTCTGGGATCCGGCCGTGCTCGCCTCCGGGACGCGAGAAGTGCACGGGGTCCTCCCCGACCAGTGGTTCCACGTCTCCTCCAACCGGGCCTTCGGCACGGTCATCGCCGGCGAGGGAGGCGACGCTGCGCTGCGGGGCTTTGGGCGCACGGTGTCCCCCAATACTTTCGGGCATGCGGGGGCCGGCGGCCAGATCGCCTTTGCCGATCCGGACGTGGACGTCTCGTTCTGCTACCTCACGAACGGGCTCGACGCCAACACGCTTCGGGAGGGACGGCGGACCTCGGGCATCGCCAGCCGCGTCGGCCCGCTCACCGGGCACCCCTGACACAGCGGCCGGGACGATCCACCGTCAGCTGTAGGCGAGGTACACGGCCGCTTCGGCGGCATTGATGCGAAAGGCGACGCTCTCCTCGATGTACAGGTCGATCGTCCGGGCATCCGATGAGCGGTACCCGAGGCAGAAGTCCTCGCCGACGGTGAGCTCGAAGTCGCCCCCGCGCTGGCTGAGGACGACGGCGCCGTCGACGGCGGGCGCCCACACGACCGGGCCGCCGAGGATCTGGCGCAAGTGATCGAAGACGGGATAGCCGCCGTGCTCGGTCGTCTCGGTGACTCCGGTGAAGCACCGTGAGCCGAGCGCGATGGCATAGGGCCCTGCGACGTCGGCCGCCCGCAACGTCGCCACGGCCTTGGCCACGTGCTCGGGGTAGTGGCTGTAGTCGTCGCTGATCGGAATCGGGTCGTGCGGGGAGGAGGCGGCGATGCCGGCGATCTCGCCCTGACCGTACCCGTGGAACACGAGCCCGTCCTCGGCGAGGGCGGCCGCCCGGCTGGCGGCGATGACGGCGGAGAGGTCGAGGTCGGTGGCGCCCCGATCCGCCGCCGCCAGCTCGGATCGCAGCAGCGAGAACGGCGCCCGCAGCTCCAGCAGCGGCAGGACCTTGCGGCGGGCCGCTTCGACCGGTGCCAGCGAGCCGCTCTCGAGGAGCTCGGTGCGGCCGAGGTCGACCGCCGCGTGCTCCCACCCCTTCGGGCCGGCGAAGTCCACCAGGCGGCGGGCGGCCAGGAAGTGCTTCAGCGAGCGCTCCGCTTCGGCGTCGATCTGACTCCAGGCGCCCTCGGTGACGGGGGCAAGCTCTCGTAGGAGATGGTTCACGTCAGGTTCCTCGTTTCGTGTCGAAGGTCGCCGATTCCAAGGCCGCCGTCGCCGGCGGCACCGGCCATGACACCGCCGGCGGCGAGGGGGTTGAGCGCCGGTGGCCCGACTCTCGTGAGGGTGTTGCGATCGGTGTGGCGGTAGGGGTCGGGGCGATCGGGCAGCACGAGGAGGGCTTCCTCGTCGTAGGACCAGGTCCCGTCGTCGTTGACGGTCACGGTCATGCGAAAGCTCGTCGTGCGAAAGGCGCGGTCGAGGAACGGGTTCGACGCAATGCCGTAGGTCGGAGAGCCGAGGGCGGCCGTCACCTCGAATTCGGTCGCATCCGGCTCGGCCGTGCCTCCGGCGAGCAGCACCTGGCCGCGCGGGATGGCGAGCGTGAAGACCACGGTCTTGGTGGCCGGCTCCCAGAGCCAGTAGCCCACCTGGTCGTGGAACGTCTCGATCTCGCCGGGTTTCACGATGTGGACGTGGTACCGCAATCCGTAGAAGATCTGCGGCCCGTTCGTCTGCCGGTCGATCGGCTCGAGGTCGTAGTGCTCGACGAAGTCGTTCTTCTCGGTGCCTTCGGCAACCGGGTGGTCGTCGGCACCCCGTGGACCTTCCCAGCTGCCGGCCATCGGCCGCAGCGGACCGAGCCGACCGAGCGTGTCCGGATCACCCTCGGCCTCGGTATAGATGTCGGATCCGTATCCATCGGGTGTCGCCCCTGTCACGTCGGCCTCCCTGCCCAGTCCGGAGATCGGCACTGGAACCCATCCGATCGCGATCCACGCTAACTCCGGCGGACGGCGAGCTCATAGCCGCTCGGCTCAGCCGTCCACTCGCCGCAAACTCTGCCAGCCCTTGCGGAGACTGCGAGCCGGGCCGGGCTCGGCCCCCTCGAACACCACGTGCTCACCGCGGTTGCCGTAGTCGTCGTTGTCCACGATGACAAAACGCCCCCGATCGTCCACGGGCGCCAGCCGAGACGGCAGCCGCATCGGGCGGTCGTCCTCGCTGCGGAGGAGATAGAGGGAGTTGTTCACGCGGGCGATGAGCACGTCGCCCCAGTCTCCCCGGTAGAGGCCGGCGAGCCGGGCGAGCGAGCTGCGCGTGTGTCCGTGGGCCGTGCCGGCGGCGTCGTCCCAGACGGCGTGCACGCGGGCGATGGTATGGAAGATGACGTCGAGGCCCACCGACGCCAGCGGTCCGATCGTGTTCGTGAGCACGGCGGCAGCCAACCCGAGGTCTGGGGCGAATCCGATCTGGGTCGTGAAGCCCGGATAGCCACCGCTATGGCCGCGCAGGCCGATGCCGTCCACCGTCCAGATGATCCAGCCAAGCCCGTGGTGGGGCTCCTCGGCACGTTGCCATTGCACCCGCTGCATCTCGCGCTTGCTCAACTCGCCGAGAAGGCTCGCCTCACCAGGCAGGTGGGCGTGCTGGTAAGCCAGCAAGTCACCCACGTTGGAGATGAGCCCGCCGGCCGGCTCGAAGGCCATCGCCTCGCTCTGGCCGATCGGCCGGTGGTCCTCGCCGGGAAGGCGCCGCCAGTAGCCGGTGGCAAGCGATGCCCGCAGCGGCGGTGTGAGCCGTGTTCCGGTTGCGGCGAGGCCGAGGGGCCGGACGATGCGGCGGTCGACCTCGGTGGCGAACTGCCGGCCGCCGGCGGTCTCGACGATCTCTCCGAGCAGTGCATAGGCCATGTTGGAGTAACGAAACCCGACCGCCGGTGCCGCGAACGTCCCGCCAGCGAGCAGCTGGCGGTGCACCTCGTCCCGCGTCGGGAACTCGCCCGGACGCCAACCGCACGAACCGTCACGGATGATGCCGCCGCTGTGGGTGAGCAGGTGGCGCACGGTGAGCCCGGAGTCGCCTAGAGCAGGCGCCAGCCATCCGAGGTAGGACACCACGGGCTCGTCGAGGCGGAGCTTGCCTCGCTCGACGAGCTGCATGGCGAGGGTGGCTGTGAACGTCTTCGTGATCGAAGCCACGCGGTAGCCCGTCCGCTCCGTGGCCCCCGTGCCAGCTCCGACGTCGCTCACTCCCCGAGCGCCGCTGAGCACGGTCGTGCCCTCGTGGGCGAGGCCGTAGGACACCGCCGGCGTACCGAGGAAGTAGGCGCGGTTGACGATCCAGGCTTCTGCGATTGCGGCCGCGTCCGAGAGCTGACGACGCGTCAGTTCCATCTGGTGCTACCCCCCGGTGAGCGGCGTGGCGGGCACGCCGGAGCGGGCCGGGCTCCTCGGCGCTCAGCGACTCTTGTTCGTACGGAGGGCGTCCATCTGGCTCGCCCCGAGGGACGGGTCGTGCTTCAGCTTCTTGGCGGCCCGCTTCTCCTTTAAGGACTTCCCAACTTTCTTCGTGCTGGGTTTCTTGGGTGATTTGTCAGCCATGGCGGTTGGCTCCTTGTCGGGCGTAACCCCGAGCCTACGAAGTCTGAGAGACCCTCGCCGCGTCCGGAGGTTCGGGCGGCTATCGAGCGAGCCGTCCCCCGCCGGCTTCCGCCCGCTCGGCCTCCTCGAGGGTGAGCTCGGCGGCAGGGTCGGCGGCGAGCCGGTCGTCGGGAATGGGCTGCCCGCTTTCGACCGAACGGCCATAGGTGCCGGCCGCAAGTCGCGCCTCGGCGCGGGCGATCGCCGCGAGCCGATCACGCAGCCCGGCTGCCACGGCCTCGGCTCCCTCAGCGGAGGTCAACGGTTCGGCCGGGTCGGCCATGTCGCCGTCTTCGCCGGCGGCGACCTCGTCCGCCTCGGCGGCGGCGGTCAGCTCGGCGAGCAGCTGCTCAACCCGTGCCCGCTCCGCTTCGAGCAATGCGCCCGCACGCTCCTTGTCCATCTGCCCTCCCGGCTACGGTGAAGTGGTCCGTCTCTGGCCACGTGTCGGACTTCGAAGGTCAAACTACCTTCGGTGCCGGCAGATACGGCTTCGGAGCGACGGTGAGCTGGAGGTGATGAGTTGGACGACCACGACATAGTCACGAGGATCGACAACCTGGTGGCGGAGGAGCACGAGCTCCGAGGTCACGCCGGCGGCGGGCGGCCCTTGACGAACGACGAGCGCTCCCGCCTCGACGACCTCGAGGTGAAGCTCGACCAACTCTGGGATCTGCTGCGGCAACGCCGGGCGCGCCGCGAGATGGGTGAGAACCCCGATGCCGCCCACCTTCGACCGCCAGAGACGGTCGAGCACTACCAGCAGTAGCGCGCAGTAGCCCGCCGGAGCCCGAGCCATGGAGCACCTCGCCGGCCGCTTGGCGGAAATTCCCGGTGTCGTGGCCGTGACCCTCGGCGGCTCGCGTGCCAGAGGCACGGCCCGAGCGGACTCCGACTGGGACTTCGGCCTCTACTACCGAGGATCGATCGACCCGGCCGACGTGCGAGCGCTCGGCTGGCCAGGCGAGATCACCGGTCCGGGCGGGTGGGGCCCGGTCGTCAACGGAGGCGCCTGGCTGACGGTCGAGGGCCGGCGAGTCGACCTGTGCTACCGGGATCTCGACGAGGTGCTCAGTTGCGTCGCCGGCGCCGAGCGGGGCGAGTTCTCCATCCACGCCCTGGCGACCTTCGTCGCCGGCATCCCGTCGTATGTCGTCGTGGGCGAGCTGGCCCTGGGCAAGCAACTCTCCGGCGTGCTGCCGCGGCCGCAGTTCCCACCGGCACTGGCGGCGGCTGCGCCTCCGCGCTGGCGCCAGCTTCGCGACATGGGCATCCGTACGGCTGGCGCCCACGCCCACCGCGGCGACGTCGTCGCCACCGTCGGCAACCTCGCCGTCGCCACGGTGAGCGAGGCGCAGGCGCGCTTGGCCGAACGACAGCGGTGGGCCCTCAACGAGAAGGGCATCGTGGAGGAGGCCGGCCTCGGCGCCACGGCCGCCATGCTCGCCGAGGCTGGCTCGTCGGCGGAACAGCTTGCATCGACGGTGTCGGCCGTGGATGCAGCCCTGCACCGGCAGGAGCCGCCCGGTTAGTCTCCGCCGATGCCGACCGACCGAGAAGTGCAGCGCTCCGTACGGCGCCACGAGGTGCCGGCGTGGTGGCGGGACGCCAAGCTCGGCATCTTCGTGCACTGGACGCCCGCTTCGGTGCCGGCCTTCGCGCCGGTGGATGCCGACATGGGCGCGCTCATGGCGAAGCGGGATCCTCATGCCATGGCGTGGTCGCCCTATGCCGAGTGGTACGAGAACTCCTTGCGTTTCCCCGAGAGCCCCGTCGCCCGGCACCACCGAGACGTCTACGGGACTCGCGACTACCGGGAGTTCGCCGCCGAGTGGGAGGCGGCCCTCGAGGGTTGGGACGCCGGCGAGTGGGCGGACCGCTTCGTCGCCTGTGGCGCCCGTTATGTCGTCCTCGTGACAAAACATCACGACGGCTACTGCCTCTGGCCCACCGACGTTCGGAACCCTCACCGCCCCGGCTGGAACTGCCGCCGCGACGTCGTGGGCGAGCTGGCGGAGGCGGTTCGCGGGCGAGGGCTGCGTTTTGGCGTGTACTACTCCGGCGGTCTCGACTGGACGTTCAACGAGCACCCGATCGGCACCTTCAGCGACCTGCTGCGCGCCCAGCCTCGGGGCGACTACGTCGACTATGCCGAGTCACAGGTCCGCGAGCTCATCGCCCGCTACCGCCCGAGCGTGCTCTGGAACGACATCTCCTGGCCCGCCCCCGCCGGCCGGCTGGCGGCCCTGCTGGCGTCCTACTACCGCGACGTGCCCGACGGCGTCGTGAACGACCGATTCATGCCCTGGTCGGTGCTGTGGCGACTCGCTCAGTCAGGCCCGGCCGGCGACGTGATCGACCGGGTGGCCGCCCGCGGGGCTCGCGCCTCCACCGGCATCATCCCTCCCCGGCCGCCGTTCTTCGACGTCCGGACGCCCGAGTACACGGTCTTTCACTCCCCGCAACGTCACCCCTGGGAGTGCGTCCGCGGGATCGACCACAGCTTCGGCCACAACCGGGCCTCCGGCGAGGAGCATTTCCTCCCCGCCGGCGAGTTGCTCTGGTCGCTCGCCGACATCGCCTCCAAGGGCGGCAACCTCCTGCTCAACGTCGGGCCTCGCGGCGAGGACGCCACGATCGCCCCGGCCCAGCTGCTGCGTCTCGACTGGCTGGCGTCCTTCACGGCGGAGAACGGCACGGCCCTCTACGGCACGAGGCCGTGGGTGCACTGCGAGGGGTCCTCGCCCGGTGCCGAGTTCCGCTACACCGCCCGCGATCGTGACGTCTTCGCCTTCGTGCGGCCGGGCCCCGGGGATCCACCGGTGGAACACGTCACCCTGGCTGAGATCGAGACGGGTCCGGCATCGACGGTGACCGACCTGAGCGGCGTCGAGCTCGAGTCCTCCTTCGATGCCGCCGGCCTCGCCGTGACCTTGCACCGCGCGGCCACCGCTGAGCATCCCGTCGCCGTCGTCGTGCGCGACGCCAGAGCCCGCCCGGCGGCAACCTCGGCCTAGGCCCCCAGCCGGCCCGCGCACCGCTGGCCGGCGCACCGCTGGCCGCAGCACCGCTGGCCGGCGCAACCGTCGTAAGCTGGGTTTTCGTGACGACTGCACCGGAGCGCACCTCTGCCGAGCGGGTCGAGGAGGTCCTCTCCCTCCTGCGTGCCCGCGGCGGGCGGGTGACGACGGCGCGCCGGCAGCTGCTGGAGGCGCTCTTTGCGTCCGCCGGTCACCGCACCGCCGAGGACCTCGCCGCCGAAATCCAGGCGAGAGCTCCCGACATTCACCTCTCGACGATCTACCGCAACCTCGACGAGCTCGAGCGGCTCGGCGTGATCGTGCACACGCACCTCGGGCACGGCCCCGCCAGCTATCACCTGTCGTCGTCAGCCCATGGCCACCTCGTCTGCGAGCGCTGCGGGCTGACCTTGGAGGCGCCCGAGGAGCTGTTCGCGAGCCTGTCGAAGGGGGCCGAGGGGCGTTTCGGCTTCCACATCGACCCCCGGCATTTTGCCGTGCTCGGGCGCTGTGCCGGCTGCTCGACGAGCACTCGACGGCCGAGCTCAGGCGACGAGTGAGCGCTCCAGCCTGATCAGCTGCAGGGGCGGCTCCAGCCCGAGCTCGGAGAGCGCCGCCCGGGCGCGGCGAACGACCGCCAGGGCGGCCCCCTTGCGACCTTGCTCGAGCAGCACCGAAGCAGCCCTCAGGTAGCGGGCGTCGTCGTAGGGCGCCAGCTCGATCGTGCGCTCGACGACGCGGCGCAGCTCGTCGAGGTCGGCGCGGGCGGCGGCAGCTTCGGCGCACAGGTCGAGCAGATCGAGCATGGTCCGTCGAGCAGCCTCCCGGGGCGCCTCGAGCCAGTCTTCGTAGACGTCGTACGGGAGGAGATCCCCCCGAAACCGCGACACCGCCGACCGGGCGACCGCCACAGCCGGAGTGGCTTCGGACGCTCCGAGGGCGAGGGCCTGCCGCGCCTCGGCGTGGAATTGGGCGAGGTCGACGCGGATGTCCGGCGCCAGCACGAGCAGCTCGCCCTCGCGGGTCACGACGTCACCGGCGGCCTCTCGGAGGCGGCTCAGCACCGTGCGGAGGCGGTTGCGCCCGGCCTCGACGACGGCCTCGGGCCAGAGTGCCTCGATGGCTCGTTCGGCGGGCACCTTGCCCCCGCTCACGGCCACGAACTTGAGCAGCTGGGCAGGTTGCCCCTCGCCGAGCGCGACCGGCCGGCCGCCCTGGCTCAGCTCGAACCGGCCGAGCAGGCTGAGGGCGAGCGGCAGCGACGAGGCCTCGAGCGCGAGGGCAGCCGGTTGGCCCGTCTCGATGGCAAGACCCAGCAACGACTCGGTGATGTCCCGCTCGCGAAGCAGTGGCAACTGGGGCTGCCCGATGCGGGCGGCCTCCTCGAAGGCTCGGGCTGCCAGCGCACCGGCCTCCGGATCGCCGCGCCGGTACGCAGCAAAGGCGCGAAGCAGCGTGACCCGCCAGTGCTCGCGGACATCGGCGCCGGCTTCGACCGCCTCGGCGAGTGCTTCCTCGGCCTGGGTCGGGTCACCATGGCGAGCGAGCAAGGCGCCTTTGGCCATGGCGATGAGGGCCGTGGCGTCGCCCGGTCGGGCGATCGCCCGCTCGAGGTACTCCGAGGCCAGGGCGGTGTGGCCGACCCGGTCGAGGCAGTCGGCCGCATCGGCGAGAAAGTCGGGGCCGGCGACGTCCCACCACTGGCCTCGGCTCGCCTCGACGAGGCGGGCGTGCTCGACGACTGCAGTGGCGTCGCCACGCAGGGAAGCCGCTTGCAGGCGCTGCCACTGGGCGTAGGCCGACAGCTGATCGGACCCCCCGAGCTGCTCGGCGATCCGCTCGACTTCGGCGAGGGCAGCCTCCATCTCGTCGTAGCGCCCGAGCTCGAGGAGGACCTCGGCGCGAAAGATGAGCACGTAGGCATAGCGCCGGGGGCGGTCGAGAACGAGGGCGAGCGCCTCGTTCAGCACGGCGAGTGCCTCGAGGGGGCGGCCGAGAGCGAAATGAATCCAGATGGCGCGGTAGGGAGCGAGCCCAGCCGCAGCGGCGCGCAGGCCGAGCTCGAGGTACAGCTGCGAAGCCTGCTCGAGGTATCCGGCGGCTTCGGGTTGGGTCGCCTCCTGGCGGCGCCCGCTCTCGTCGCGGCGCCAGCACGTCGCCCGGCCGAGCACGGACAACAAGCGGGCACGGGTGAGCTGCTCCTCCGGCGCCGTCTCGCTCAGCACGCGGCGTGCCAGCAATTCGACTTCGCTCGAGCCGGCGGCGTCACGCATGAGGTCCGAGGCGCGCTCGGCCTCGACCGCCCGCAGGAGGGCCGGCTCACCCAGCTGGCCGGCCGCCTCGACGGCCCGGGCCATGAGGTCGGCGCGCAGCTCCAAGAGGGCGGCCGACTCACAGGCGCGGGCCACGTGCAGCATGGCGAGCGGGAAGCGCTCGAGGACCGCGTCGCCCAGGCGGCTGATGACCGAGCGCAGCTCCAGCGGGTCGATCGGCTCGATGTCGCGAGGTTCGGCGCGGGCGAGCAGCTCCCCGACCTCCTCGAGCTCGCCGGCGCCGAGGAGGAGCTGGAAGGCGGTGCTGAGCTCGCCCCGACGCCCGTAGTGTGCCGCCGCCGTCGCCAGGACGGCAGGCTCCGGCTTGCCGGCGGCGGCGAGATGGTCTCGCACGGGCCCGGGAAGCTCCCACCAGTCGTCTCGTGCCGGCGTGAGCGGCAGCCCGAGCTCGAGCGCACGATCGAAGAAACCCGCCCGCCCCGTCACCTCGTCCACCAACTCCTTGTCGAGCAGCGGGAGCTGGGCAACGCGCATGAGGAGCTCGCGCTCGGCGCCGAACCCGACGAGGACCTCCTCGAGGATCGAGGCGACCGCGCCGGCCGGCGCCTTGCCACCGCCGGCGATCCGGGCGATGGCGGGCAACGCCTCACCGGTGCGCTTCGCCCGCGAGGCGGCGAGCACGGTGGCCGCCGTCCATCCACCGGTCGCCTGGTCGAGCAGTCTGGCGTCTCCCGTCTCCACGTCGAGCCCGAAGCCTGAGCGGCACAGTTCGAGGGTTTCGTCCGTGCGGAGGGCGAGGTCGTCGGCGCCGAGGTGCACGGCGTCGCCCCGGCGCAGCCGCTCGGCACCAGCAGGCAGGCGACGAGCGAGCACGACGAGGTGCTGCGACGGTCCGAGCTCGCCGGCGATCCTGCTGATGACGTGCCCGGCGTCACGGGCGGCGTGGTGGGCATCGTCGATGACGATGGCGCAGGACTCTCCGTCGAGGGCTCGGATGACGGCGTCCACCGCCCCGACGACGTCCTCTCCGGCTTCGGCCATCGACGCTGCCGCCTCGAGAAACCCCGCCCGGGCGACTGCCGCATGCAGTCGTCCCACGAGCAACTGCGCCGAGACGCTTCCTTCCTCGAGCAGCACGTCGATGGCAACCGCGCCCCAGGCGTCGACAAGCTCCGCGGCGAACACGGACTTCCCGTAGCCGGCGGCCGCCTCGACGACGACGACCTCGGCGCCGGCGCAGCGCGACGTCAGGCGTGGACGACGCACGTGGTGAGACGGAAGGCGGCCCATAGGAAGTACTCAGCTCGCTCGCAGCCGGAATGTCGGGGCGAATTATCGCACAGTGGCAAACTCGCCCGGCAACGACAGCGGCGTTGCCAAAAGCCTCAGCTGAGCAAGCGCCGCACCTCGAGAGCCGCCCGCTCGGTGAGCTCTCCGATCTGGATCGTGCCGCTGCCGGCACGATCGAGGAGACCGAGCCGGGTGCCGGCGGGCAGGGCCAGGACGACGATCTGCCGGGCGGCCCGCAACGCAGCAGGCACCGGATGGGAAGGAGCCAGCACCACGAGCGCCGTGAAGCGCCCGGCTTTCCCAGCCGACAGCCGGACCTTCGTGGCCGATCCCGGGCCGAGCACATCGAGCACAGGTCCGAGGGCGTTGCTGGTCTCGAGCGCCCGGAACTCGATCGTCTGCGACACCGTGGTGGTCGAAGTGACGCCGCCGCTCGCGCTCTGCTGGCCGCGCGGGCGGGCAACGCTCATGGAGCTGGAGGACCCCAAGCTGTGATGCAAGACGTCGATCCCGCCGGCGACGCCGCAGGCGAGGAGGACGCTGGCGGCGATGGCAACGGCCCGGTACCGGCGCCGGTGACGTTGCATGGTCACGACATTGGATGCCGGCCGGTCCGCCCCGACTGCTGCCGTCCCCACTGCTGCCGTCCCGACTACTGCCAGTGCGGCTGCCACGGCCGAGGCCCGAGCGGCGGCGTCGACGGTCGTCGGCAGCTGGCCGAGCAGGCGCCGCGTCTCGGCCAGGGCATGGCGATCCCGCTCGCAGGCCTGGCAAGAAGCCAGATGCTCGAGCACGACGGCGGCGCGATCGCCGCCGAGCTCGCCGTCCACGAGGGCGGAGAGCTCCTCGCCGGCGATGTGCTCAGTCGCCGGCTCGGCGGCGATGTGCTCAGTCGCCGGCTCGCCGTCGATGTGCTCAATCGGCGGAGATGAGGGCTGGCCTGGAGGCGGGTCGAATTGGTCGGTCATGGTGGTGTCTCACCTGATTCGACGGATGCCGGACCGGTTTCGTCGCGTTGCGGTGTCGTTACGGCGGTCGATCGTCCCCGTTCGACCAGCAGGTCGGCGAGCGCTGCCCGCCCGCGAAAGATACGCGACCGAACCGTTCCGATGGGTATGCCCAGAACCTCGCCGATCTCCTCGTAGTCGAGGTCGGCGAGATCCCTCAGCACGACGGCGACACGCTGGTCCTCGGGCAGCTGGGCGAGGGCGCGCTCGACGGTGAGGCGGTCCGTCACCGCTCCGGCCACGCGATCTCGTCCCGTTCCGCTGAACTGGTGCGATCCCTCGTCGCTTTCCTCCAACCGGTCCGAAGCCGGCTCTGGGCGTCGCCGGCGGCGGCGAAGCTCGTCCAGAGCGGCGTTGGTCGTCACTCGGTAGCACCACGTCGAGAACGAGCTTCGTCCATCGAAGCCCGCAAGGCCGCGAGCGATGGCGATCATCGCCTCCTGCGTGGCGTCCCGAGCGTCCTCTTGGCTGTTGAGGATGCGGCGGCACACGCCGTAGCAGCGGTCGTACTGGGAGGTGAGCAACTGCCCGAGCGCCTCGCTGTCACCTGCTCTGGCGCTCGCCAGCAAGGCAGTGTCGTCAGTTCGCTCGTCGAGACCGATGGCAGAGCCTAGGCCGCCCGGATTGCCGGGAACTCCCAGCCTCCTGCTTGCGTCAGAGCAAGCAAAGCCCCGATCCACCGTGCCGCCCACTGAGGAGCCGACGATGATGAGAGCACACCAGCGGACCGTCCTTGCAGTGATCTCACTCGCCGTGTTGGGCGGAGGGGCTCTGGCTGCTTGCTCGGGTGTGTCCTCGCCTTCCATGTCCGCATCCTCGCCGTCGACGACGATGGCGAACGAGGGCATCGCTGCGCCGGCGAGCCGCTCCACGACGGGAGTGGCCAGCCGAACGGCTGCCGGCGAGGTCGGGGCGACCGTGACGCCGAACGGCCCGCTCGTCATCCGGACCGGCACGGTCTCACTCGATGTCGCCAGCGGCCGCATCCTTCAGATCTTCGACCGAGTGTCGAACGCGGCGGACTCGTTGGGGGGCTTCGTTGCCTCCTCGTCGAGCACCGCAGCCGGGGACACGACGGGCGCCACGCTCGTCGTGCGCGTACCGAGCAACGACTTCGGGGAGCTCGTCACGCGGGTCGACGCCTTCGCCAAGGTGGAGTCGCAGTCCGAGAACGGCGAGGACGTGACGGGAGAGAGCATCAACCTGGCGGCTCGCATCACGAACCTGAAGGCCGAGGAGGGCGCTCTGCGCACGCTCATCGCCCGGGCGGGCTCGATCCCCTCCATCCTGGCGGTGCAAGATCAGCTCTTCGGCGTCGAGAGCGACATCGAGCAGCTCAGCGCCCAGCAGAGCTCGCTCATCGATCGGGCGAGCTATGCCACCTTGTCGGTGGCCCTCGTGCCACTCGCCGCTCACTCGGCCCGCAAAGCCAAGCCGGGAACGAACTCCGTCGTTCACGCACTGAAGACTGCCGGCCACAACACCGCAGTGGCAGCCCGCGCCATCGTGCTCGCGATCGGCTGGGCGTTCCCGGTCATCGTGTTGGCGGCCATCGCGTTCGTCATCTGGCGCCTGCGGCGGCGGATCACAGGCCGGCACGGACCTGCGCCGAGCACGCCGACAGCGGCCTGATCGGGGACAGCCGCCTGATCGAGGACAGCCGCCTGATCGAGGACGGCTGGGTTACTGAGCGGCTTTGAGCAACTCGGTGATGCCGTCCTCGATGCCCCGTGCGAGGACGTCGATGTCCGGCGCGGTGTCGTAGTCGCCGGTGATGCCGAAGGCCACGTGCCCGTTGTAGGACGTGATGGCCACGCCGATGCGGACGCCGTGGGCAATGGGGACGAACGGCAGGTAGTCGAGCATCTCACGGCCTGCCAGGTAGAGCGGGAACTGCGGACCGGGCACGTTCGTCGTGACGGTGTTGATGCTGTGCTGCGGCAAGCGGCGCAGCACCGCCATGGCGGCGCGCTCGCCGAGGACGATACCGGCGAACGGCGTCATCTCACCGAGCGACGTCAGGCTCTCTCCGGCCAGTGTCTGGTGCGACGCCTTCAGCGCCTCCATCTGACCGCAGACGGCCGCCAGCCGTTCGAGCGGCTCGCCGATGGAGACGGGCAGGTCGGCGAAGACCGCCGACACCCGGTTGTTGTAGGTGCCGCGCTCGTCCTCGCGGCGGACCGAGACGGGAACGAGGGTCCGCACGACGAGCTCGTCGACGGGCTCCCCACGGCCCATCAGCAGGTCGCGAAACCCCCCGGCGATGACCGACAGGATCACGTCGTTGACGGTCCCACCGAGGTGCTTGCGGATCGTCTTCAAGTCGTCGAGCTCCGCACCGACCCAGGTCCACCGGCGGTTCGGGCCGATGCTGCCGACGATCGAGCTGCGCTCCGTCGGAGCCAGCCGCCGGGCGTAGGAGGCCACGCCGCCGGCGAGCTCGCGCAGCTGGGTGATCGCCTCGCCTGGCTTTCGCAGCACCCTCCGGGCGGCTTGGAGCTGCTCGTAGGGGCTTTTGGCGAGGTGGACGAGCGCATCAGCAGCCAGCTTCAGGTCCGAAGGCTGGCCCTTCGGCGCGAACGCCACGACGGGCGACGCCGCCGGGCGCGGCTCCTGATCGAGGATCACGCTCAACAGGTCCGTCCCCGACACGCCGTCGGCCATGCAGTGATGGATCTTCGTGACGAGCGCCCATCTGTCGCCCTCGAGCCCCTCGATCACGTAGGCCTCCCACAGTGGACGGCGCCGGTCGAGCTCTTGTGACATCAACCGGCCCATGAGCTGCCTGAGCTCGGCCGGCCCGCCGGGAGCGGGAAGGGCGGTGTGGCGAAGGTGGTACTCGAGCGAGAAGTGAGGGTCGTCGAGCCACACGGGCAGCCCGAGCTCGAGCGGAACGAAACGCACGACCTGCCGGTACCTCGGCACCTGGTCGAGCTTCGCCGTCATGGCCGCTGCCACTTCGTCGTAGCTCGGGGCGGGGCCGGCGAACACGGCGCACGAGGCGATGTGGAGATGCGTGATGCCATCTTCCAAGAAGAGGAACGAGGCATCGAGTGGTCCCATGCGATCCATAGCGCTCATCTCCTCTGGCCGGCCATTGCCGGCGCGTGCAGCGGCATGCGGGGGGCGGCGTGGTCGCCGCCGAGTGCAAGCACCTCTTCGAAGCCTTCCGACAAGCACGCGAGGAACACTTCCCGATCGGGCACCGCCGCACTGTCGAGGGTGACGCCGATGCAGCACGTGCCGTCGTAGGACAGCAGGGTCAGGTTGACCGAAGCCCCGATGGTCGGGCCGAAGGCGGTGTAGCGCTCCACGCGCGATCCCCCGAGATAGATGGGGAAGGCGAACCCGGGCACGTTGCTCGCGAGGAAGTCGACGTGCTTCAACATGGCGCCGACGACCGAGCGCGGCAGCAAGTTGAGGGAGCCGGCGATCGCATTGGTGAACTCGAGCGAGCGCTCCCGTTGGGCGCGGCGACAAAGTCGTCCGATCTCGGGGATACGGGTGGCAGGGTCGCTGTCGGCGACAGGCACGGCGAAGCGCATGAGCGTGATCCGGTTGCCTCCGAGGGGGTCGTCGCGGGTCCGGATGCTGATCGGAAGTGTCACGCGGAGGTTGCCGACGGTGGCGCCATGGTGCTCGTGGTACCGGCGAAGACCGCCGGTCACGCCTGCCATGAACCCGTCGTTGACGGTGCCGCCGACCGTGGCAGCAGCTCGCTTCAGGTCGCCGAGGTCGACTTCGAGCAGGTCGAGCTGCCGTCTCAGTCCTCGGCCCTGCATGATCGGGGACAGCGTCTGGCGCACCGGTGCCACGGTTCGGGCGACCGATCCGGCGGCATCGAGTGCGGCCGCGGCGCTGCGCAGCGGCCAGCCGGCCACGTGCACGGCTGCCGGGATCGCCGTCCACGCCCGTTCGCTGACGAACCCCGAGACGCGAGTCATCCCCCAGCTGAGGCTCTCGCGTACGAGATGAGCGGTGTCGAGCTCCTCGGCGACGGGAACATCGGCCAACACCGCTGAGCGAGCGGCGGCCGGCTCGACATCGAACAGCAAGAGGGCGAGCTGCATGCCGCCGATGCCATCGGTCAGTGAGTGATGGAGCTTCATGACGAAGGCGGCGCGCCCGTCTTCGAGTTGCTCGATGAGCGTGAAGCTCCACAGTGGACGCGAGCGGTCGAAGGCCGACATCGCCTCTTGACGGGCGAACTCGACGACGGTGTCGGCGGTGTGCGGCGACGGCGCCTCGATCCGCCGGACGTGCCAGCTCAGATCGAAGTCGTGGTCGAAGGTCCACCTGGGAGTCGCCAGCCGGCCGGGCGGCTCGAGGACCCGCTGACGGAACATCGGGATGAGCCGGGTCGCCTGATCGACTCGCGACACGAGATCGTCCCAATCTGGGCTCTTCTCCAACCATGCGATGGCGACGACGGTCGACCGCAAGATCGGATCCCTCTCCATGTACCAGGAGAAGGCATCGCTGTCCCGCATGAAGATGTCCATCCGGGCCTCCTTGCTCCATGGGCGGGCTCATGCCTCGCCCCCCATCACTGTGCGCCGGCGGTGGCGGGCGCACCAGGGGCGAACGTCACAGATCCCTGCGGGGACCGCCGCATCGCCTCGGCGAGTACGGTTCGACTCGACAGCCGCGACCCGAAGAGCAGGCGAGATGATCGAGCAGACGATGCGCCAGTGGTTCCACTACTTGAAGGGGGAGCTTCCCGGCGGCCTCGACGAGCTGCTGCACGACGACGTCGTCTTCTACTCACCCGTCGTGTACACACCGCAACGGGGCAAGGCCGTCACCAAGCTCTACCTCGAGGCAGCCGGCCAGACCTTGCCGGGCGACGAGCCAGCCGGCTCTGTCGGGACGGGTGCGGCGAGCTCGGGCGGGTTTCGCTACACCAAGCAGGTGATGTCCGGCGACACGGCCGTGCTCGAATTCGAGACCACCATCGAGGGAACCTACGTCAACGGCGTCGACATCATCGTGTGTGACGGCAAAGGTCGCATCGTCGAGTTCCGTGTGATGATCCGGCCGCTCCAGGCCGTGAACCTCGTCCACCGCCAGATGGCAGCGACCCTCGAGTCGATGAAACCGACGAGCTGAACGACGCCTCGCCGGTGATCATCACCCTGCTCGGCACGGGAAGCCCTCTGCCCGATCCCAACCGCGCCGGGCCGGCGACGCTGGTGCAAAGCGACGGCACCTGCGTGCTCGTCGACTGCGGCCGCGGCGTCGTCATGCGCCTGGCGGCCGCCGGTGTGCTGCCGATGATGCTCGACGCCGTGGCCATCACGCACCTCCACAGCGATCACCTCACGGACCTGAACGACCTCATCACGACACATTGGATCATGGCTCCGGAGCACCGGCCGCTCCGTATCTTCGGGCCGCCGCGCGTCGGCGAGGTCGTGGCCGGCACGCTCGCCGCCCTCGGACCGGACATCGACTACCGCCTGGCGCACCATGACGACCTCACGTGGCGGCCGAACGTGGATGTCGTCGAAGTCGCCCCCGGCGAGCGGTTCGAGGCGGGAACAGCGACGGTGACGGTGGGCCGAACCGACCATCGGCCGGTCGAGGCCTCGCTGGCCTATCGCATCGACGACGGCGATCGAAGCGTCGTGGCAGCCGGCGACGGGGTCCCCTGCGACGAGCTCACCGAGCTGTGCCGCCGCGCCGATGCCTACGTGCAGACGGTCATCCGCGACGATCTCGTCCGCGCCATTCCGAACCCACGGCTTCAGGACATCCTCGACTATCACTCCACGGTCGAGCAGGCAGCCCAGACGGCGTCGCGAGCGCAGGTCGGAACGCTCGTCCTCACCCATTACGTGCCGCCACTGCAGAGCGGCGCCGAGGCGGAATGGCGGACGCGTGCCGCCGCCCATTTCGGCGGCGCCATCGTGCTCGGCGATGATCTCACGAGCCTGCAACTGCCGGCCCGATCGGTGGGATCGGCCCCGCCGGAGGACGCCGCGGGACCATGAGGACCCTGCCGGAGCGACGAGTTCGAGCCGAGAGGCCGTCGTAGCATCACGGAGGTGCGCACCGACCCGCAGCTGTCGGTGCGCTGCCCGGGCCTGGCCTGGCGACGGTGCCGTGGCGGATCGACCCGATCGGCCACGGTGCTGCTGTCGGTGGCAACGCTCGCCCTCACGGCGCTGGCGGGATGCAGCTCCTTCGACACCCCTCCCCCGCCGAAGCCCGCAGCCACGCTCTCGGCGTTCCTCGCCGACTGGTCCAAGCACTCCTGGTCGGCCATGGCAGACCTCGTCAAGAGTCCGCCCGCCGGCTTCGCCACGGCGAACGCCGCCGCCCTGCGAGCCCTCGGGGCCGTCTCGGAGTCGTTCCGCATCGCGAACGACCAGACGACGGGCGCACGGGCGACCGCCTCGGTCACCGAGTCGCTCGAGCTTCACGTCCTCGGCTCCTGGACGATCCATACGACCGTGCAGCTGTCCCTGCTGCACGATCACTGGAAGGTCGTCTGGTCGCCGGCGACGATGGATCCGGCGCTGGGCAAGAGCGGGCACTTCGCCGTCCGCTTCACCTGGCCACCGCGGGCGCCCGTACTGGCTGCCGACGGTACGGCGATCTCGCCGTCGGTACCGACGTCAGTGGTCATCGGCCTCTACGGCAAGTACGTGAAGGACGTCTCCTCGCTCACGCGAGCTCTCGTGGCGGCGGGCGCGCCGGCAGGAGACGTGCGCTCCGCCATCGCAGCGGCGACGGCGGACCCAGACATCTTCGAGAGTGTCTTCTCCGTCAGCTGGGTGCGCTACGAGCAGCTGCGCGCCAGCCTCTACCCCGTCCCCGGTGTGTTCTTCCACGCCATCGGCGGAGTGCAGTCGTCCACGCCGGCGCCGCTCGTCGGTGTCGTCGGCTCGCTCGGTGCGATCACCGCACCGGAGCTCAAACATCTCGGCCCTCCCTACACTTCGGCGAGCGTCGTCGGCCAGGGAGGCATCGAGCAAGCTCACGAGCGCCAGCTGGCAGGAACTCCTGGCGCCGTCATCTCGGTCGTCAGCCCCAGCGGCAAGGTCGGCCGGCGCCTTGCGGTGTTTCCTGCGAAGGCCGGCGTCCCGGTGCGGACGACGATCGACCTCACGATCGAGCAGGACGCCGCCGACGCTCTCGCCACGGCTCCGAACGAGGCAGCGCTCGTGGCCATCGACGCCGGCACCGGCCAGATCGTCGCCGCAGCCAACACGTCGCAGGGAAGCGACCTCGCCCTCGAAGGCGAGCAGCCGCCGGGATCGACGATGAAGATGATCACGAGCACGGCGTTGATCGAAAAGGGCCTCACACCCGAGTCGCCGGCGACGTGTCCTGCGGTCATCAACGTGGACGGCGAGAACCTCCACAACGCCGAGGCGAGCGAGGGGCCGGTGCCCAACTTGCTGGCAGCCTTCACCGTCTCGTGCAACACGGCGTTCATCGGGCTCACGATGGCCAATCTCAACTACACGAGCCTCCACGAGGCCGCCTCGCTCTACGGCATCGGTGGCAAGTGGAACCCGGGGTTGCCGGTGTTCACGGGAAGCGTGCCGGTGAACGACGGGCAGACCGACCTTGCCGCCAGCGCCATCGGCCAGGCCCGCGTCGTGCTCAGCCCGCTCGACCTCGCCATGGTGGCGGCGGATCTCGACACCGGCACCGTTCGCCTTCCTTGGATCGCCGACGGTGCGCCCAGCGAGCACGCACCCACCTCGCAACTGCCGGGCAATCTCGTGAGCGACCTGCACGAGATGATGCTCTCGGTCGTCGAGAACGGCACGGCCGCCGGCACCGGCCTCCCGCCCGGCACGTACGCCAAGACCGGCACGGCCGAGTACGGGACGAGCACGCCGCTCTCGCTCGACGCCTGGCTGGCCGGCTTCAACGGCAACATCGCCTTTGCGATGATCGACGTCGACGCGCCGGGAGACGGTGGTCCGACCGACGGTCCGATCGTGGCGAAGTTCCTCGACTCGCTCGGAGCAGCGAAGTAACCCGAGGCCTCGCCCCGACGGCCGCCCGCACCACGCCACCCAGGAGAGGGCAGCGGCCGCAAACATCTACCCTTCGAGCCATGGTCACGCGAGAGCCTGCTCACTCTGCCGACGGCGCCGAGGACGTACTCTCGCTGCTCGACTGGCGGCGGCGGATCGCCGCCCTCTACGGCGAGATCCGCGCCGCAGCCTCGCCGGTCGATGCACACGCAAGATGGCAGGAGGAGCGCAACCGCCTCTACACCACGCATCGCCAGTCGCCGGTGCCTCGCCACCAGCGCGAGGCGTTCCGGCTCCGTGTCGCCCCGTATGACCCCGAGCTGCGCTTCATCGTGCCAGTCGACTCCGATGTCGCCCGGACCCGCATCGAGATGCCCGCCAGTTCCGGGACCCCGATGCTGTTCGAGCGCCTGGGGGTCGTCCACCTGCCGGGGATCGGCAACCTCGATGTGTGGTGGCTGCTGTCGTACTCGGGCGGCCTGTTCGTGCCGATCAAGGACGCCGGCGCCGCCGTCAGCACCTACGGAGGCGGCCGTTACCTCATCGATTCGGCCAAGGGAG
This sequence comes from Acidimicrobiales bacterium, assembly GCA_049510975.1. Classification (GTDB taxonomy): domain Bacteria; phylum Actinomycetota; class Acidimicrobiia; order Acidimicrobiales; family Bog-793; genus JAKACA01. Next base: position 49,327 of record JBEKYM010000008.1, on the reverse strand, counting down.
CCGACCTCGGTGGCGACGACAGGCACCTCGTCATCGACCTGAACTTCGCCTACAACCCATCGTGCGCCTACGACTCGAACTGGGTGTGCCCGCTCGCCCCGCCGGGCAACGTGGTTTCGGCTCGTCTGCTGGTCGGCGAGCTCCTTGCAGAACCGCTCGATCCGTAGTTGCGTCCTGCTCGGGCCGGGTGCGTGCCCGTTGATGGCGGAGTGATCGAAGCACGGGATTTGCTCAAACCGCGAGAGAGCAGCGTTGCGATGCGCAGACTCGAAACCAGTAACTTGCTAGAATTTGTTCATGTCCTCTCAGCTTCTCCGCATTCGTCGCGCTCGTCGGACCGCTGTCGGCCCGCAATCGGCCGCGCTCAGCCGGTCTCGGAGCTTCCGCTGGCCTCGGGCGCTGAGATTGCTGGCCGTTGCGGGAGTGGCCTGCGCCTCAGCAGCTTGCGGCTCCTCGTCGTCGGGCGCCGGGAGCGGCGGGTCGGTCACCCTCAACCTCGTCGCCTACTCGACGCCGAAGAGCGCCTACGCGAAGCTCATCGCCGCCTTCCAGGCCACGCCGGCCGGCAAGCACGTCTCGTTCACGACGTCCTTCGGCGCCTCCGGCCAGCAAGCGAAGAGCGTGATCGCCGGCCTTCCCGCCGACGTCGTCAATTTCTCCTTGACGCCCGATATGAACAAGCTCGTGAGCGCCGGCCTCGTGTCGTCCTCGTGGGACACCGTCGGGCCGGCTCAGGGCATGGTGACGGACTCGACGGTCGTGTTCGTCGTGCGCAAGGGCAACCCGAAGCACATCACGACCTGGGCGGATCTGATCAAGCCGGGGGTGAAGGTCGTGACGCCGAACCCCTTCAGCTCCGGCAGCGCCCGATGGAACCTGATGGCGGCCTACGGCGCTCAGCTGAAGCTCGGCAAGTCACCGGCACAGGCAGACGCCTACCTGCAGGCGCTGTTGAAGAACACGGTCTCCCAGCCCGCCAGCGCCAGTGACGCCTTGGCTGCATTCGAGGCGGGCACGGGGGACGTGCTGCTCGACTATGAGGACGACGCAATCGCAGCGGTGCGCCATGGCGACCCCGTGCAGTATGTCGAGCCCGCCCAGACGATCCTCATCCAGAACCCGATCGCCGTCCTGAAGGGCTCCCAGCACCTCGCCCAGGCGCAAGCCTTCGTCAACTTCCTGCTGTCGTCGGCCGGCCAGGAGCTGTGGGCCAAGGAGGGCTACCGGCCCGTCGTCAGCTCAGCAGCCGCAGCCGCCGGCGTCACGTTCCAGACGCCCGCCCAGCTGTTCACGATCGACTCGCTCGGCGGTTGGACGTCCGTGGAGTCGAAGTTCTTCGACACGACGAACGGGATCATCACCAAGATCGAGTCGGGCATCGGCGTCAGCACGTCGAGTTGAACCGAGCTGATCGGTGAGTGAGGACCGCCCAGACGTGGGCGAGCGCAGGCTGTAGTGACGGTCGTCGCCTCGCCGGCCGCCGAGCGACCCGACGGCGCCGAACGCACCGGGGATCGATCACCCGCCAACGATCGGAAACCGAAGGGCGTCGGGGGCTCGGGTCCCGGCGCAAGTCTCGGGCGCCGGATCGGCCGGCATGCCGGCCGATCCGTTGCCCCCAGCCTCGTCACGACGTACCTCAGCCTGCTCGTGCTCATCCCGATCGCCGCCGTCGCCAGTCAGGCCTTCAACGGTGGATGGAGCGCCTTCACCGCAGTGATCACGCAACGACTGAGCGAGCAGGCACTCGAGCTCACGTTCATCAGTGCGCTCGTCGTCGTCGTCGTCAACACCGTTGCCGGCACGATGATCGCCTGGGTGCTGGTACGCGACGAGTTCCCGGGCAAGGCGCTGCTGTCGGCCATCATCGACCTGCCTTTCGCCCTGCCGACGGTCGTCGCCGGACTCACCCTGCTCAGCCTCTACGGACCCGACAGCCCGTTCCACGTCAACATCTCCGGCACCCGCATCGGGATCTGGGTGGCGCTGGCATTCGTGACCCTCCCGTTCTCGGTGAGATCGGTCCAACCGGTGCTCGCCGAGCTCGACCGCGACGCCGAGGAGGCGGCTGCCTCGCTCGGCGCCAGCTCCTTCACCGTCTTGCGACGCGTGATCCTGCCGAGCCTCGGGCCGGCGATGCTGAGCGGGGCCGCCCTGGGCTTCGCCCGAGCGCTCGGCGAGTACGGCTCGCTCGTGCTCATCGCCGGCGACCTGCAGGTGGCTTCGATCCGGATCTTCGACCTGTACGAGACCGGCAACAACTACCAGCCGGCGGCCGCCGTCTCGCTCGTGCTCCTCGTCATGTCGCTCGCCGTCCTGCTGATCCTCGGCGGGGTCCGGCGGCACCTGCTCCGCGACGAGGTGTCGCCGTGAGCGCCACCTCGCTTCGCGCCCGGCGGCCGGCGGGAACCACCGCCCGCCGGCGACGTACGGGGACGAAGTGGGTGCTCCGACTCTTCGCCATCGTGTATTTGGCGGCACTCGTCGCCGTCCCCGTCGGGTCGATCGTCTACCGGACCTTCGAGCACGGCTTCGTCACCGCCTGGCGCGCCCTCACGGCCCCCGGAGGCACCCCGAGCAGCGAGTTCACCCATGCGCTCGTCCTGACCGTCGTCGTCATGGCGATCGCCGTTCCCCTCAACGCCATCTTCGGCGTCGCCACGGCCATCCTGCTCGCCCGCCACCGCTTTCCCGGAGCCCGCCTGCTCGATGCGTTCATCGACCTCCCGGTCGCCGTCTCGCCCGTCGTGGTCGGATTGGCGCTCGTCCTCGTCTACGGCCGCGCCGGATGGATCGGATCGTGGCTGGCGGCGCGGGGCATCCAGGTGATCTTCAGCGTTCCCGGCATCGTTCTCTCGTCGATGTTCGTGTCGCTCCCCTACGTCGTTCGCGAGGTCTTGCCCGTGCTCCAAGAGATCGGGACCGAGCAGGAGCAGGCGGCCGCAACGCTCGGAGCGGGGCCCCTGACGACGCTGTGGCGGATCACGTTGCCGTCCATTCGCTGGGGTCTCGCCTACGGCATCACGCTCACGACGGCCCGCGTGCTCGGCGAGTTCGGTGCCGTCAACATCGTCTCGGGCGACATCGTCGGCCGAACAGAAACCCTCACGTTGTTCGTCTCGAACCAGTTCAACAACTTCAACCAGACCGGCGGGTATTTCGGGGCGCTCATCCTCGCCCTCATCTCGCTGTTCATCCTCGGGCTGCTCAGCATCTCCAAATCCCGAAAGACGAAGGAGTCATCGCCATGGCGATCCAAGTCCGCGGAGTCTCCAAAGCCTTCGGAGACGCCGTCGCTCTCGACAGCGTCGACCTCGAGGTCCCAGCCGGCTCCCTGACGGCGCTGCTCGGGCCGAGCGGGGGTGGGAAGTCGACATTGCTCCGCGTCATCGCCGGCCTCGAGGTCCCCGACTCCGGGCAGATCCTCATCGACGGCGCGGACGTCACGGGCATGCCACCGAAGGATCGCGGCATCGGCTTCTGTTTCCAGCACTATGCGCCGTTTCGCCACATGACCGTCTGGGAGAACGTCGCCTTCGGCTTGAAGGTCCGGCGGCGGCCGAAGCCGGAACTGCAGGCGCGGGTGGCGGAGTTGCTCGAGCTCGTCCGCTTGGAGGGCTTTGCCAAGCGCTACCCCTCCCAGCTGTCGGGTGGCCAGCGCCAGCGCATGGCGCTCGCCAGAGCCCTCGCCGTCGAACCGAAGGTCCTGCTCCTCGACGAGCCGTTCGGCGCGCTCGATGCCCAGGTGCGAAAGGAGCTTCGGGCCTGGCTGCGACGGCTTCACGACGAGGTGCACATCACGACCGTGCTCGTGACCCACGACCAGGAGGAGGCGATGGACGTCGCCGACCGCTTGGCGGTGATCAACCATGGTCGCCTCGAGCAGGTGGGTACGCCCTCGGACCTCTACGACCACCCCGTCAACGAATTCGTCCTGACGTTCGTCGGGCCCGCCACGGCCATCGGAGGCGAGTTCGTGCGACCGCACGACGTGGTGATCTATCGCCCCGGCCAGCTCGACCCTGTCCCGCCTGCCGGGGCTCACCCGGCAACGGTGACGCGGGTCGTCACGCTCGGCTTCGAAATCCGGATCGAGCTCGAGCTCGCAGACGGCGCCGCCGCCTACGCCCAGCTCGACCGGGCGACGGCCAGAGTGCTCGATCTCCACCCCGGCGACGCCGTCCTGTTGGGCGCCGACGACGACAGCGCCCTCGCCGGTGCTCGGCCGAGCGCGCCCTAGCGGGAATCGCAGCAGTCAGGCTCGGAAGAGCCCGGAGCGATAGGGTCCAGAGACGCCGTCGGCGGGCTGAAGTGAGAGTCGGCCCGCTCATGGCTTCTCAGTCGGTCGTCGGTCAGGAGGACCCGCACATGGGCCGAGGTGACGAGATACGAGCTGCCGGCCGACTCACCGGCGACGTCCTCGCCGGCGGTGTCGGCCTCGTCGAGGACGTCCATCGAGCGATCGCCCGGCGCGCCTTCGCCGTCACGGGGACCGCCGCCCATCCGGTCCGGCTGCTGCACGACACCGTGTCGAGCGCGACCTACGGCGCCATCAAAGGCGCCCATGCGCTCATCCCGCGCGTCGGCGCCGGCTTGACCGCCCTCCGCACTGGCACCGACACCGCCGGGTGGGCGGAGGCGTCCGCCGGCCGGCAGATCGTGGCGGCCCTCAACGGCCTCTGGGGCGACACGATGGCCCGCAGCTACCCGGAGCTGTCCGTCAACATGGCGGTCGTCACGGACGGGAGCGAGGTAGCGATGACGCCCGAGACGCTGGAGGAGGCGTTTCCCCGGGCGTCGGGCCGGATGGCTGTCTTCGTGCACGGGCTTTGCGAGACCGACGAGTCATGGCGGCGGAACGCAGCGGATCACTACGGCGACACCTCCGCCACCTACGGTTCGATGTTGCAACGAGATCTCGGCTACACGCCGGTCTTCCTCCGTTACAACACCGGGCTGCATGTCTCCGACAACGGCCGCCAACTCGCCGCCCTCCTCGACGCTCTCGCCGCCGCCTGGCCGGTGCCGGTCGGCGAGATCGTGCTCGTCGGGCACTCGATGGGGGGCCTCGTGGCCCGCAGCGCCTGCCACTACGCGGAGCGCGACGGCAGGCCCTGGACGCGACTGGTCACCCACGTGTTCTGCCTGGGCACCCCTCACCTCGGCGCTCCGCTCGAGAAGGGCGTGCACGCGGCGTCGCGGCTGGCGGGACGCCTTCCCGAGACGCGCCCGATCGCCAAGGTCCTGAAGGCGCGCAGCGACGGCGTGAAGGACCTGCGTTTCGGCGCCTGTGTCGAGGACGACTGGCTTGGTGAAGAGGCGGCGGGGTTGTGGGACGACCCGTGCACCGACGTGCCGTTTCTTGCCGGCGCCGCCTACTACTTCGTCGGCGTGTCGGTCACGAACGACAGCACACACCCACTCGGCGCCCTCGTCGGCGACTTGCTCGTCCGCTTCCCGAGCGCATCGGGTCGAGGCCGGCGGAGGACGATCCCCTTCGAGGTCGGCCATGGCCGGCACATCGGGGGTCTCCACCACCTCGACCTCCTCAATCACCCGGCGGTGTACGAGCAGCTGCACGATTGGCTGGCATCGTCCCCCGCCGGGGTTGCGCTCAGCGACGGGAACGAGCACGTCCGGGCGGACGACTCGAATCCGTGTTGACGCGTTGCGGTGCCTGACCAACGACCCCCTCGGCTCGAGGCCGCTGAAGGCGACACGCTGCGAGCGCTGCTCCAGTATCAGCGCGAGTCACTCGTCCGCAAGGTCGACGGCATCAGCGAGGCGGCCGCCCGGGCGACGTTCGTCGGTTCCGGGACCACGCTGCTGTGGCTGGTCCGGCACATGGCGCACGCGGAGCTCACCTGGATCGTCTACCGCTTCGGCGGCGAGGACGTGGAGCTGTCGGACGACGCCACACAGCCAGCCGGCACCTTGGCGGAGGCGGTCACCGCCTACCAAGCGGCATGGCGAGAAGCCGACCGCATCGTGACGGCAGCTCACAGCCTTGACGACATGTGCCGCCGGCCTGAGGGGTCACCGGTCAACCTGCGATGGGTGCTCGCACACCTGCTCGAGGAGACCGCCCGCCACGCCGGACACGCCGACATCCTCCGCGAGCTCGTTGACGGCCAGACGGGCCGCTGAACCGCTGACCCCACTCGACTCGGTTCCGCAGGGTTGAGCCGACGATCGAGGCGGCCGATGGCGGTCGCTCGGAGCGGCTCAGACTGCCAGGCGGTCAAGGAGGTTACGCGTGATGCGCTCGATGGTGGCGTCGTGGTTCGCGAGGCCCCATGCCCACTCGGTCGTGCCCGCCGTGAACACGGTGCCACCGGGCCGATGGACGCCCATGACCGCATGCCCGTGCTCGAAACGGGCGACATCCTCCGGCTCCTCGCGCCCGAGCACGCGCCAGGCGATGAACTCGCACTCCGAGCGGGCGCCCTCGGGAACCCCTGACGGGTCGTTGTCGCGACCGAACAGCCGGGCGGGGACGAGACCCAAGATCTCGAAGTCGGCCGGAGTGCCGTCGCTCCCGGTCGGGTACGGCAGTCCGTCGCGCATCATGAACTCGCACCCGTCGCATTCGTAGCCGACGGTGACCGCACCGGCCCCGATCACGTCTCCGTACATGCAATCGGTTCCTTCGAACACCCAGTGCTCGGGCCGATAGACGGTGTAGCCGCCGGCGCCAACGGCAACTGCCTTGCCGATCCGGTGATATCCGCCGCGGGAGAACGACACTCCGGTCATCTCGTTCTCAGGCCGCTCGACGAGGTGATCGGACCACATCGAAGTCAAGAGGTGCTGGCGGTCGGACTCGTAGACCGGGTCCTTCTTGAACTGGTCCTTGAAGCCGATCATGGTGGCTCCGCCGTCCTCGAGGCGGACCTGCCAGAAGCTCGTGTTGCCCGACAGGAAGACGGCGTTGCCGCCGCCGCGCACGAACGACTCGACGGCGTCACGCATCTCCCAGCTCCAGTACTCGTCGTGGCCGACCGACAGGTAGAGCCGGCGCCCGTCGAGCAGACCGGGCACGAGCTCGAGATCGGCGTTGACGGCGTAATCGAGCTCGTAACCGGCCTGCTCGGCCCATCGAACGAACGGCAGCTCGGCATTCGGCCACCCGGCCGAGCCGGCCCACCGAGAGAACTGGTGGTCCCGCAAGTAGGTCCGATACGCCCGCATCCCGAAGTCGGGAGCCTCGACGACGGCCACCCGGCTTCCGGGACCGTCGGGCTTGCGCAGGTACCCGGGGGCGAGCGGCCTCGCGAACGAGACGCGCGTCCCCCGTGAGTACAGGTTGCGGCCGCCGAAGTCGTTGTAGGCATTCCAGGTGTTCGTCGTGAGCACGAGCAGCGGTCGGGTGATGTCCGGCTCCGCCGCTCGAACGACGAAGTACGCCACCGCCTCCCGCGCAAAGCCCGCCTTCGTGGCGAGACTGACCTCGTAGTAACCGCTCCGCCACGACGGCTCCACCTCGACCGTGGCGCTGTCCGGCCACGGGCATCCGTGGGAGGCGGCGTTGTCCGGCAAGTCGTGCGGCTCGACGGTGATGTCGCCAGACCAGACGAGCTCCCGGTGGAGCCCGACGCGATGGATGGCGAAGCGAGCCTCCGCCGTCGGCCCGGCGGCGCGCAGGGCGACCGTCTGTCCCGCCACGACCGACTGCGGCCATGCGTAGAGCCAGGGTTCTGTGAGCGTCGTCATCGGCTGAGCCTAGTTGCGGCGCTACGGCGCCTTCCTAAGGCATTTCCGGCGCGGCCACAATCCGTGTCGGCCTCGCCGAGGCCGATGTAGGGTCGGCTGATGCTGGTCGACCAGACGGTTGCCCTCGAGGCCTACGGCGAGGTACGGGACCGGCTCACCCAACTGCTCGCCGACCTCGACGACGCCAGCGGCGCCGCCACGACGGTCCCGGGGTGCCCGGCGTGGTCGGTGACCGACACGGTCGCTCACCTGACGGGAGCCTGCATCGACATCGTCGACGGCAACCTCGAGGGCGTCGGGACGACCGCCTGGGCAGACGACCAGGTGGCGCGGTTCTCGAACCTCGGGCTCGCTCGGCTCCTGCAGCGATGGGGAGAAGTCGGCCCCGTCGTGCAGTCGCTGGCCCCGGCCTTTCCTCGCCCGGAAGCTTCACAGTTCGTCTTCGACGCCACCTTGCACGAGCAGGACATCCGCGGCGCCCTCGGGCGGCCGGGGGGACGGGATGCGGAGTGTGTCGGCGTCGGCCTGGGTTTCTTGGAGAGTGCCCTCGACTCCTTCGTGCGCTCCAACGGCCTTGCCACCCTGGCCCTCGTCTCGCCCGAGTGGACTGCGGTTGCCGGCGAGGGCGCGCCGTCGGTGCGGGTCGAGGCGTCGAGGTTCGAACTGCTGCGCAGTTTCGGCGGCCGACGCTCGACCGAGCAGTTCCTCGCCTTGCCGTGGACGGGTGACCCCGTTCCCTACCTTGCGATGTTCGACAACTCGCCGCTCGAGTTGCGCGACAGCCCGCTCGTCGAATAGCCGAGTGCGCCAGACAACTCGACAGAGCGGGAACGGAGTGACCGACATGTCATCGAATGAACGACTCTCGGGCCGCGTGGCCCTCGTGACGGGCGCCAGCAGGGGCATCGGCGAGGCCATCGCCCGCCGCCTCGCCCGAGAGGGTGCCGCAGTGGGCATCACGGCTAGGACGATGGAGGAAGGCGATCACCGCTTTGCAGGGAGCATCGCCAGCACGCTGCGGTCCATCAGCGACGCGGGCGGCACCGCCGTCGCCGTACCAGCGGATCTGAGCCGGGCGGAAGATCGCGAGCGTGTCGTTGCGACCGTGAGCGAGCAGCTCGGACCTCTCGACATCCTTGTCAACAACGCTGCCATCACCTACTTCGCGCCGGTCGCCGACTTCGACCTGCGCCGGTGGCAGCTCATGTTCGACGTTCAGGTGCTGGCACCCTTTCAGCTCGCCCAACTCGTGATCCCGGCGATGCGCTCGGCTGGATCGGGCTGGATCCTGAACATCTCGTCGCCTGCCGCCATCCACCCGCAAGGACCGCCTTTCCGCTCCGGCGGCGGGACCGTCTATGGGATGTGCAAAGCGGCCCTGGAGCGTTTCTCGACGGGGCTCGCGGCGGAGTTGTACGACGACGGGATCGCCGTCAACGCACTGTCGCCTTCCGGTCTCGTCGTCACTCCGGGCGTGCAGCATCACGAGCTCGACAAACTCGTGCCGAAGGAGCGCCATGAGCCGGTCGGCGTCATGGCAGAAGCGGCGTTGTTGCTCTGCTCACGTCCCCCGAGCGAGTTGACGGGACGCATTACCTATTCCCAAGAGCTGCTGCGCGAGTTCGGCGTCGAGGCCGGCGCCGGCACCTGAGTCACCGCGACGACTCCGCCTCAGGCGGGCTCCATGCCGTGCCGGCGCATGAGGGCGAGCTCTGTCTCGTGCTCGGGTGGCTCGGGCGACGACCAGAGCTCCTCCAAGTCGCCGAAGTAACCGTCGAGCGCCGGGGCGTGCAGGACGAGGACACGGGCCGGGTCGTTGCTCGTGTTCCCGAAGGTGTGCGCCTCGCCCGCCGGCACGAGGACGAAGGTCCCTTGGCGGCCCTCGACGACGTCGTCGCCGACGCGGAACTCCACGGCTCCCTCGAGCACGAAGTACCCCTCCTCGTTCCCGGCGTGGCGGTGAGCGGGAGGCATCCGCCCGCCGGCCGGCAACGTCCGCTCCATCAACGAGAACCGGCCGCCGGTGTCCGAGGCCGTCGCCTTGAACCACATCTCGCTCCCGCGCGCTTCACGGCGCAAGCCCTCACCACTCTCGAAGCGGAGCACACCCACCTCCTCGGTCGACGGTCGCGCCGTTGTGCTGATCTCCGCCAGCCTTGCAGCTGGCGCCCAGGCCCGCGCCGGCGCGTGAGCGACGCCGGCTCAGCCAGCCGCGCCGGAGCCGGGAACCCATGTCACGACCGTGACAATTCTCCTGCCGGAAAGGCGTTGGCTCACCAGGAGTTGCGGCTCTCCCGGCTTTGCCTGCAGGTGGCTGCCGAGGGGCAGCTCGGCGGCACCGGTCACCCGAGCGCTGTAGCCGTGGACGGTGAGGAGGTAAGCAAGTGCGTCCTCGATGCCGGTTTGCAACCCGAGATCCACGCCCGTCACGACGGTGAAGGGCCGTTCGCTTCCGCCGCGAGGATCGTGGGCGTCAAGAACGTTCATCGCCTGCGGGAGTGCGGCGCCCACGATGTGCACCGGTACCCAACCCTGCAGGAACAACGGGCTGGAGGCGAGGGGAACATCGAGGAGAGCCAGCCCTGTGCCGGCGGCCGCAAGGAGCAGGGCGCCGGCGGCGGCGGCGCCCACCGTCGCCGTCAAGACCTGGCGGCGACCCTCGGGCTTGGCGTGAGGGCGCCTCGCCCGCCACCCGGCGGCGGCGACAGCGGCCACAGCCCAGCCGTAGGCGGCCATCATGGCCATGCCAGTCGGCCACAGGACGAAATAGAGGTAGTAGTAGCGGTAGAGCGACTGCGACTCCGGAACCGCACCAAGGGTCCAGGCCGCCGCCAGCCCGGTCAAGCCAGCCATGGCTGCAAGGATCATGAGGCCGCGGTGCCGGCGGACCCCGGCGACACCGGCGATGACTCCGCAGAGCACGAGGGCGGCGGCTCCAGACACCGGCGACTGGCGATAGAGGGTCGAGTTGAACTGGTGGAAGCGCGCCACGGTGTTCACGGCAGGCACATGCACCCACCAGGCCGGCGGGAACGTCGTCACACTGGCGATGCCGCGCAATCCGTCCCCGAAGCCAACCGATCGACCATGTCGGGAGAGGCTGTCCGCCACCACGGTCCAGTTGCCAGGGTGGCCGGTGACTTGCTGGACGAGCGGCGCCAGCCAGCAGAGGACTCCGACGACGAGGGCCGAGGCCAGCGGCAGCTTCCAGTGCTGCGGGCGTCCAACGAACCCGATCAACACACCGATGGCGAGCGCCGCAGCACTCGGGACGGCGAGCGAGAGATGGCACTGGGTGGCAAGGCTGGCGGTGGCGACAGCTACCGGCAGCCAACGCAAGCGGCCGCGTGCGACGGCGAGGCCGAGGACGAGGGTGGCGAGGAAGGCGTAGACCCCGATCGACGGGTTCCAAGCGAGATTGACGGTCGACTCGAAGAGAGACTCGGTGAGCAGGGCGCCGGCGAGGCCGACGAGCCCTCCGGCCAGCGGGCCGCCGGCGGACCAGGCGGCTTCCACGGCGATGGCGAGGAGGGCGACGATGACGACGGCCGCACCCCACAAGACACCGTGCACCGGATCGATGCGGTCGGGGATGGCGAGCAGGAAGTACTGCATCGGGCCGAGGTCGAAGGCGGTCGGGCCGCCGGTGGCGGTCACCTGGGTGAACTGGCCGTCGAGGGGGATCTGTCGCGAGAAGACTTCGAAGCTCCGCCAGGCGATGACGGCGTCGTCGCTCGTCGGCAGCCATCCGTGGGCGATCTGCAGGAGTGCGACGACGAGCACCGGCACTTCGGCGACGAGGTGCGCCACGATGCGGAGCGCAACCCGGACCGTGCCGGCGACCGGCGCTACGGATCGCTGCTCGCCTGCCACCGGCACAAAGCTAGGTGACGGACCGTTGAGAAGCCCTCGGCCCGCCGGTTCAGACGGGCCGGCTCGGATTCAGGCGGCGTTCGTCGCCCGTGCCGCCCGGCTCGCCTGCCACGTTGCCACTCCGAGCCAGCACACGAGCCACACACTGCCAGCACGGAGGAGGAGCTTCTCCGCGTCGGGCGAAGGACGCCGTGCAGCGACGGCGGCCGCTGCCACGACCGGCCCGACGCCTGCTGCGGTCAAGGCCGACGCCGCCGCCCGGTGCCCAGCCTTCCAGGCTTCGTCGCTGCGCAAGGTCGACGGGATGCGAATGCCGGCAAGCGGGTTACGCGGGAGCGTGCCGGCCGCCGACAAGCGCCCAAGCACCAACACGATCACGCCACCGAGGCCGGATCGGATCGCTTTTGGCACTTCGCCGAGGTTACCGCTCGCTCGTGTGCCCGGGTGTCCCTTCACCCTCGAGAGGCGGCCGGGGCTTGTCGATCGCCGGCGCCTGAGCGCACGGCGGCGTTCCGCGACGAGGGGCCCGCCGGCGACCGGCGGGCCCCTCGAAGACGGTCGGGTGCGCCCCGGCCAGATTCGGACCTACTTGCAGTAGACGTCGAACGTGATCGAGTAGCCCGCCGGCGAGCCGCCCGGCCAGAGGAAGACCCAGCCCCACTGGCTGTACAACGGCGTGATGTCGGTTCTCGGGAACGACCCCGAGAGCGTTGCCCCTGAGCTGCCGCTTGCGTTGTGGAAGCTCCCGCTGAGGGCGATCTGCTTGGCCGGGCAGGCGTAGTGATAGAACAAGTCGGTCGTCCCGGTCGGCACCGTATAGGCGACGTCGCCCTGCCAGGCTGCTTTCGTCGTCCTCGGCGAAGCGGACACCCCCGCGCTGACCGTGCGAGCGATCGGCTTGGCGGCGGGTCGCGTCGACGCCGAGGCGACGCCGAAGCCGGCCCCCGCCGAGAGTGCTGTTGCCGCAACGGCAATCGCCGCCACGCTCGCCCAACGTGGAATACGCATTGGTCAATCCTTTCGGTCGTGTGTGGTCCTGTCGAAGCGCCCGCTGCAGGCAGCCGGTCACCTCGGGTTCATCGTCGCCCTGGCGGGTTTCGACGGACTCACGAATCGCTTACGAACCTCAGAAACGTGGCAGTAGGCTGGCCTGGCGGTACGGAACGAGGGTGCTTCGAGGTCGGGATGGTGAAACGTGGAGTTTCGGATCCTTGGTCCAGTAGAAGTAAGCGCCCAGGGAAAAGCCGTCGCTTTGGGGGGAGCGCGCACACGCGCCGTGCTGGCGTTGCTGGTCGTTCAGGCGAACCAAGTGGTGTCTTCCGAGCGCCTGGCCGACGAGCTCTGGCCCCGCTCGGAGCGGAACCGGGCGGCGGCCAATCTCCAGGTCCGCCTTTCCGAGCTGCGTAAGGCGCTGCGCTCGGTCGGAGAGGCCGATCGCATCGTCACCCAACCACCCGGCTACGTGCTGCGCGTCACCTCCGATGAGGTGGATGCGCTTCGGTTCGCCGAACTGGCCGCAGACGGGCACGCCGCACTGCTGGCGGGCGATGCCATTGGTGCGTCGCGCCTGCTGGAGGAGTCGCTTGGTCTCTGGCGAGGGACGCCGTTGGCCGGCCTCGACGATGCCCCTTGGGCACGAGCCGAAGTGGCGCGCCTGGAAGAGGCTCGCCTGGCTGGGATCGAGTGGCTCGTTGACGCCCGGCTCGCCTGTGGCAAGCACGGCGAGCTGATCGGCCAGCTCGAAGCACTCACGACCGCTCATCAGTTGCGCGAACGGTTCTGGGCTCAGCGGATGCTGGCGCTGTATCGCTCCGGCCGCCAAGCCGACGCGTTACGGGCCTTTCAACAGCTACGCACCGTTCTCGTCGACGAGCTCGGGATCGAACCCAGCTTGGAGCTGCGCCAGCTGGACGGCCGCATCCTCGCCCAGGACGCCAGCCTGCTCATCCAAACCGACGAGAGCGCTCAGCACGCGCCCGCCGGCGCCGCCGAGGTGGCTTCGAGCCCCGAGCCGCCGCACAACCTGCCCGTGCCGCGGTCACGTTTCATCGGCCGCAAGGCGGAATTGGACGACGTGGCCGACCTCGTCCATGCCGGTCCCCTCGTCACCTTGACGGGGATTGGCGGCTGCGGCAAGACACGACTGGCGCTCGAAGCGGCCGCCCGCATGCTCGACGACTTCGCAGAGGGCGTCTTCTTCGTCGACCTGGCGCCGCTCACCGACCCCGATCTGGTGGCCCGAGCCATCACCGTCGCTCTTGACGTGCCCATGTCGGACGGCGGCCTCGACGACCTGACCAGTGTCTTGGCGACAGGCCGAACCCTGATCGTGCTCGACAACTGCGAGCACCTCCTCGACGCCTGCGCGGCGCTCGTTGACAACTTGCTCGCCAGCTGCGCCAATCTGCATCTCCTTGCCACGAGCCGGGAAACCCTTGGCCTCGAAGGCGAACAGGCCTACCAAGTCCCCTCGATGCCCATCGAGGACGAAGCCGCCGCCCTCTTCGTCGACCGAGCGCGGGCGGTTCGGCCGGGTCTGCGCATCGACCCGGAGACCGAACGGGTGATCGTCGAGATCTGCGAGCGACTCGACGGGATCCCCCTCGCCATCGAACTGGCAGCCGGGCGCGTCGCTCACCTCGCGCCCGCCGAGATCCTGAAGCGCCTGACCGATCTCTTCGGGCTCCTCAAAGGGGGCCGCCGCCGAGTCCCGCGCCAGCAGACACTGGCGGCAGCCATGAAGTGGAGCTACGACCTGCTCGGGCCGACCGAGCAAGTGCTGTTTCGCCGGCTGGCGGTCTTCCACTCCCCCTTCTCGCTCGAAGCCGCCGAGGCGGTATGCGGCGCTCCGCCTCTCGGACCGGCGGGCGTCCTCGACGTATTGGCCTCCCTCGTGGACAAGTGCTTGGTCGCCATCGCAGACGTGGAGACCGAGGCGAGCTACAGGATGCTCGTCACCGTCCGCGCCTATGCCCACGAACGACTGCTGGCTGCAGGCGAGCTCCTGGAGATCCGTCGAGCACACCTCGACTACGTGCTCGCAGCCATAGCCGGGTTCCCGGAGCGGCCGGGCGACGACCTGACGAGCGACGTCATGCGGCCCATGGAGGTACTCGACGACGATGTCCGAGCAGCCTTCGAGCACGCCCTCGAGATCGGCGACCGCGACTCGAGCCTGTTCATCGCCGCCCGCTTCGCTCGGTACGCCTTCGTGCGGGGCCGGTGGAACGAAGGTCTCAGCCGTTCCGAACGGGCTCTGGCGGACGACGTGGCGTCGACCGAGCTGTACGGCTGGACGCTGTATGGAGCCGTACTGCTGTCGAAGTACGTCGATGACAAGACCGGGAACTTCGATCGGAGTCAGCAGCTCGCGTCCAAGCTGCTGAGGTTCGGGCAGAACACCGGCGCGGGCGGCTTTGTCGCCTATGCATTTCACGCACTTGGGAACATCGCCCAGGCGAACCGCGACTATGAGGCCGCTCGCACCGCCTTTTCGAACGCCCTCCACGCCACCACCGACCCCCGTCATACGGCCGTGCTGCAACGCGAGCTCGGCGAGGTCGCACTCGAAGAAGGCGACAGCCCGACGTTTCGAGCCCGCATCGCTGAGTCGTTGACCGTCTTGCGCCGGCTCGGTCATACCTTTGAGATCGCCAGAACGGCGTCACTCGGGGGTGTCGAGCTCGCCGACCTCGGAGATCCTGGCGCCCCGGCCTTGCTCGGCGAGGCGTTCCGCCTCGGGATGGCGAACGGCTATGCGCTGCCGGTTGTGCGCGTCCTGCTCGGACTCGCACGACTCGAAGTTGACGGTGGCAGGCCGCGGCAGGCCGCCGTGCTCGTCGGAGCCGCCGAGCAGTTCTGCGGCCAGATCGGATCCGATCTCGCCACGGTGCTGGCGGACGACGAGCACCGGATCGTCCGCATCGAAGCGCTCGAGCGGCGGCTTTCCCAGGAGCTTTCCGCCAGCGACCTGGCCGACGCCAACACCACCGGACGCTCGCTCACGGCCGAACAAGCCGTACGCGAGACAAGGCCCGATCTCCTCGAAGAAGGTGTGGAACACGTCGCTTCGTCGGCTCGCCGGGCAGAATGAGATCAGGAAGTCGTCGAGACCGAGACGCGGAAGGACACTATGGCCGAAGTCATCGTTGACGGGAACGAGTTGGTGGTTCGCCTGCGGGCAGTAGAGAAGCTGGAGGCCGTTCACGGCGAGGTGAGGGTGCCGCTCAGCTCCGTCCGATCCGTCGAGGTGCTCGACGACGCCGCCGCCGCCGTGCACGGCTTCCGTGTCGGGACCGGAATCCCCGGATCGGTCGCCATCGGCACGTTCACCTCGCGAGACGCCCACATCTTCGCCGTCGTGCACCACGACACGCGACGCGGGGTCCGCCTGGATCTCGAGGCTGCCGAATTCGACCAGCTGATCGTGGGTTGCGACGACCCCGAGGGCGTTGCCGCCACCCTCCGGGGGCGCTCCGACAGTTAGGCCGGCAGCGGCGCCAGATCGAGAACGACCAGGGTCTCGGGCTCTCCGAGCATCTCGATGCTGACCACCCGGCCGCCGCTCACCGTGAAGGCGAACACCACTCGGGGCCGGCCGCCGACCGACCACACCGCTCCCGCCAGGCCGTCGATCAGCGTGAGCCTGGCGCCTTGGGCTCGGCCGGCAAACGTCTTCGCCACCCCGTCGGGCCCGCGCACTTCGGCCGCCGCCCCGAAACCCACCACAGTCGGGTCGGCACGCAGCACCACCTTCGGGTCCAGCAGCCTCAGCAGACTGGCGAAGTCACCCTGGCGCGAGGCGGCGAGGAACGCCGCCACGACGTCGCGCTGGCTGGCGGCGGAGGCGTCGGGGACGGCCGCGTTCGATTGCACGCGCCGCCGCGCCCTGCTGGCCAGCTGCCTGGCGGCTGACGGTGTCCGCCCGACGATCGGGGCGATCTCCTCGAACGGGACTGCGAACATGTCGTGCAGGACGAAAGCCAGCCGCTCGGCCGGCGCCAGGGTCTCCAGTACCACGAGGAGCGCCAGACCGACCGAGTCGGCGAGCAGGGCCTCGTCTTCCGGGGAGGTCAGGGCCAGCGGGTCGGGGGCCGCCTCGGCCGGGACCTCTCGCTTCGTGGCCGGGTTGCGCAGCATGTCCAGGCAGACCCGGGCTACGACGGTGGTCAGCCAACCGCCGAGGTTGTCCAGGGCATCAGCGTCGGCGCGGTTCAACCGCAGCCACGCCTCCTGGACGGCGTCGTCGGCCCGGTTGGTCGATCCGAGCATTCGGAGCGCGACTGCCCGCAGGTGCTCCCGGTGCGTTTCGAATTCCTTCGCGAGCACGTCACGGTCGGTCACGGTCACATCCTTTCGCCCGCCGTCGTCATACTGTTGACGAGACATGCCGGGTCGATGTGACCCGCGACCTTAGGAGTGACTATGAGCGGCTCTTCCACCCAGGGAATCAAGACGGTGCTGCATCCCGTGTCTGACCTGGCGGCTGCCAAGGCGGTGTACACCGCCCTGCTCGGCGTACCCCCACAGGCCGACGCGCCGTACTACGTGGGTTTCGATGCCGAAGGCCAGCACATCGGACTCGTACCGGGCGGTGGACCGCAGGCCATGACGTCACCGGTTGCCTTCTGGCACGTGTCGGACATCGAGGCGAAGCTGGCCGAGGTGACCGCGGCGGGTGCCTCTGTGAAGGAGGCTGCGCACGACGTCGGCAGCGGTCGCCTGGTGGCCACCTTCACCGACCCCGATGGCAACGTCCTCGGGCTCATTCAGGACCCATGAGTGCCCGATCCGCGCTCTCGCGCTGAACGTCGACGCGACACGGGGGTTGCCGGCGAGCACCACGACCTGATCCGGGTGGTGGGCGCGCGGGTGAACAACCTCAAGGACGTCAGCGTCGAGCTCCCGAAGCGCCGCATGACGGTCTTCACCGGCGTCTCCGGCTCGGGCAAGAGCTCGCTGGCGTTCAGCACGATCGCGGCGGAGTCGCAGCGCTTGATCAACGAGACCTACAGCGCCTTCGTGCAGGGGTTCATGCCGACGCTCGCACGGCCTGAGGTCGACGTCCTCGAAGGGCTGACGACGGCGATCGTCGTCGACCAGCAGCGGATGGGCGCCGATCCCCGCTCGACGGTCGGCACCGCCACCGATGCCAACGCCATGCTGCGCATCCTCTTCAGCCGACTCGGGCAGCCGCACATCGGCTCCCCGAACGCGTTCTCCTTCAACGTCGCCTCGGTCCGCGCGAGCGGCGCGATCACGATCGAACGCGGTGACCGCAAGACCGTGAGAGCGACGTTCACCCGCACCGGCGGCATGTGCCAGCGCTGCGAGGGACTCGGCCGCGTATCCGACATCGACCTCACCGAGCTCTTCGACGACTCCAAGTCCCTCGCCGAGGGCGCCATCACCATCCCCGGCTACACCGTGGACGCCTTCTGGACGGTGCGGCCGTACCTCGAGTCAGGCTTGCTCGACCCGGACAAGCCGATCCGCAACTACTCGAAGCAGGAGCTGCACGACTTCCTCCACCACGACCCGATCCGGGTGAAGGTGAGCGGCGTCAACGTCACCTACGAGGGACTGATCCCGAAAATCCAGAAGTCGTTCCTCTCGAAGGACCGCGAGGCCTTGCAACCGCACATCCGGGCGTTCGTGGACCGAGCGGTCACCTTCATGACGTGCCCCGAATGCGGCGGCAGCCGGCTCAGCGAGTTGGCCCGGTCGTCGCGGATCGGCGGTACGAACATCGCCGATGCCTGCGCGATGCAGATCAGCGACCTGGCCGAGTGGGTGCGCGGTCTCGACGAGCCGTCCGTGACACCGCTGCTCACAGCCCTGCAGAGGACGATCGACTCGTTCGTGGAGATCGGTTTGGGGTACCTGTCACTCGACCGGCCCTCGGGCACGCTGTCGGGCGGCGAGGGGCAGCGGGTCAAGATGATCGGCCACCTCGGCTCCTCGCTCACCGACGTCACCTACGTCTTCGACGAGCCCACCACGGGCCTGCACCCCCACGACATCCAGCAGATGAACGAACTGCTGCTTCGCCTGCGAGACAAGGGCAACACGGTGCTCGTCGTGGAGCACAAGCCCGAAACGATCGCCATCGCCGACCACGTCGTCGACCTCGGTCCCGGCGCCGGCTCGGCAGGCGGGGCCGTGTGCTTCGAGGGCACGGTCGAGGGGCTCAGGGCCAGCGGTACGGTCACCGGCCGGCATCTCGACGACCGGGCCGGTCTCAAGAAGACGGTGCGAGCGTCCACCGGCGCCCTCGAGGTCCGTGGTGCGACGAAGCACAACCTGCGCAATGTCGACGTCGACATCCCACTCGGCGTACTCGTCGTCGTCACCGGCGTCGCAGGCTCCGGTAAGAGCTCGCTCGTGCACGGGTCGATACCCGCCGGCGCCGGCGTGGTGGCGATCGACCAGACGCCGATCCGCGGCTCTCGGCGGAGCAACCCGGCGACGTACACGGGGCTGCTCGACCCGATCCGCAAGGCGTTCGCGAAAGCCAACGGCGTGAAGCCGGCGCTGTTCAGCGCCAACTCCGAAGGCGCCTGCCCGAACTGCAACGGCACCGGCGTCATCTACACCGACCTGGCGATCATGGCCGGCGTCGCCACCACGTGCGAGGAGTGCGAGGGAAAGCGCTTCCATTCCTCCGTGCTCGACTACCGGCTCGGCGGCCGCGACATCAGCGAAGTCCTGGCGATGTCGGTGACCGAAGCGGCGGAGTTCTTCGGCGCCGGCGAGGCTCCCACACCGGCCGCGCACGCCATCGTGGACCGTCTCGTCGACGTCGGGCTCGGTTACCTCAGCCTCGGCCAGCCGCTCACGACACTGTCCGGCGGTGAGCGGCAGCGCCTGAAGCTGGCGACCCACATGGGCGAGAAGGCCGACCTCTACATCCTCGACGAGCCGACCACCGGCCTCCACCTCGCCGACGTCGAGCAGCTGCTCGGGCTGCTCGACCGGCTCGTGGACTCCGGCAAGTCGGTCATCGTCATCGCCCACCACCTGGCGGTCATGGCGCACGCCGATTGGATCATCGACCTCGGTCCAGGCGCCGGCCACGACGGAGGCCGGATCGTCTTCGAGGGCACACCTGCCGATCTCGTCGCCGCCAAGTCCACCCTCACCGGCAAGCATCTCGCCGCCTACGCCGGCAGCTGACGGGGACCTCCGAGCGTCTCGGCTCGGGGATCAGTCGTTCTCGACCGTGTAGTCCCAGAAGGCGACGACATGGCGGTGGTCGGGCGCCCATTGCATCATGCCCTCACCGACGAGCTCGTAGGCCCGAAGCCTGAACGTCAGGGTCTGCCCGCGGTGCAGCACAGGCGGGGGGGCGTGCTCGCCCGGGACGAGGCCCATCAGGAACACGGCACCGAGGTGGTCGACGGAATGGAAATCGGCGACGGAGACGGGTACATCCGCGCTGGCGTCCTTCATCGTCACCGTCCAGGTGCAAGTCGTGGCTTGGGGCTGGTCGGGCAGACCCTCGCCGGGGACGACCGGCCCGCTCACGGTGATCCAGACGTCGAACGTCTTGGTCCTCACCTCGACGGGCAGTCCTTCGATCTGGAGCGCCGGCTTGGCGAACGTGCCGATCAGGGCCGAGTCGACGTCGGGATGCAGCGTCTGTCTCGGAAGGAAGGCCGGGTACCTGGACCCGCCACTGCAACCAGCGAGCAAGATGGCGAGCAGTAGGGCGGCGACCGCGGCGCTGGGGCCGGGCACGCAGGCCCGACCCCACTTCCGCATTGCCCCGGTCACGATGTGGCACACCGGTGAGTGACTGTCGCTCTCACCGGGAGCAGCGCTCTAACCGTTGCCACCGTTCGCGCCTCGCTGGCCGACCACTCCGGGGGAGCCGTTCCCACCGTTTCCTCCGTTGCCGCCTGGGTTCGAACCGACACCCCGGCCGCCGTTACCGCCCCGGCCGCCGTTGCCGCCCTCGCCGGCGCACGGTGGCGTGTCGTACGGCGACGTCTCCGTGCCTGTCGCTGTCATCCAGATTCCGCCGATCCACTCCTGTGGCGTGCAGGCGCCGTTCCCACCGTTTCCGCCGTTGCCGCCGCTGCCGGTCGCAGTCGCCCCGCTACCGCCGTTGCCGCCGGCTCCGCCGTTGCTGCCGCAACCGGCCATCCCACCCGTGCCGCTGCTGCCGCCGAAGCCGCCGCCACCAGGCCTGCCGCTGCGACCCCCGTAACCGAGCCTTGTGTTGTCCGGGCAGTACAACGTGCTCGAGCCGCTTCCGCTGACGGCGTGATAGCCCGGAGGCGTCGGAGCAACCGTGAAGGATTGTGCAGTGAACACGTCTGGTCCGAAGTCGGCGAGGCCCGCTTGGGCGGCGTAGCCGAGGTGGCCCTCGCCGTCGAGGCCCCCGCAGACCGTACCGGCAACCAACGGCGTGTCGGCGTTGGAGGGCTCGCTGCAGGACTGCCCGATCAAGAGCAGGTCTTCCATGGTGCGCAACGTGCTGTAGTGGTTGTAGTAGGTGCTCGACACGGTGCCCGGCTTGATGAGCGGGCTGATCAGGACCGTCCCGGTGTCGCCGCCTCCGGGTGTGAAGTCGGTGGGGTCGTACAGCGGATCAACAGTGACACAGCCGCTCGTCGTGGCTGCCTCGCTCCCGCTCGGACAGGTCGCCGTACCGACAGTCGACGTCGCTCCTTCAGCGCCGAGCGTGACGTTCCCATCGAACCCATTGGGCAACGTGACTGGCTGTCCGCTGTCATTGAGGAGCTGGTAGGTGCCGGTCCATGGCTTGGCGTAGTTGTTGGAAGCTGTGGTCGTGCTCGCATTGGCCGCCAGAGAGAGCGGACCGGTGTCACTGACCGCTCCGACAAAGGTGTCAGGCGGAATCGTGTTGCCGAAGGCGTCCGTGCCCGACACGAGGCGGCCGGTGTCGTCGGCATTGATCTTGGCGTCGGTGACCATGCTCGAGCCCGGAGCGACGAGGGCCGGCTCCGTCGTCATGCCGGGAGAACCGCTCAGATACGGACTCTCGCCGGCAAGGCCTGTGGGACGGTCGATGAAGCCGGATGCGCCCGGCCCGGGCTGCAGCTGGACGCCTGAGCTGTTCGTCACCTCGGGATCGTTCGGTCCGGTCGGCTCCGTGCTCACATTGTGGCCGTCGAGGTTCTCGCCGGCGGCGTCGGTGAGCACCCCGTAGGCGCCGTACTGGGAGTTGGCGCCCGGTGCTGTGGTCCCGGCAGATCCGTAGCTCGGCTGGTCCGCGGGAGCGAAGTACGTGGAGGTGTCTCCAGGCGCCGGCACGTTGTTGAAACTGTTGCCGATCGTGAATGGAGGGTTGGCCTCGTCAAAGGTGATGTCGATGAGGCCCCCGGCGGCAAATGCGGCAGACTGCTCGATCAGCGGGATGTAGTAGCGAAGGAACAGGTCCGCCGCGTACAACCCTCCGGTGTAGTTGAGCGGCGTCGTGGCCTCGGGATCGTAAGCAGCCAGGCCGGTCGGCGTGTAGTTCGGCGTGCCGTTGGCGTCGAAGGCCCCGGAGAGGTTGTTGCCCTGGCAGGTTGCGTCGTGGGCATCGCTGCAGTTGTCCGGGGTGATCCAGTTGAACGCCGGGACCTCGTTGGCGGGGAGGGAGAGGTCGTGCGCGAGGCCGTAGGTTGGGTCGTCCAAGTTGGCGACGTGGTTGGCGTCACAGTTGGTGTCGGTTGCTCCGTTCGTCGGAGCCCCGGGTCCGTCGTATTCCGGCGTGGTCGGCTCGTTGAGAGCCGGCTGCTGGGCGTAAGCAACATCGTTTTGCGGGCCGGCCGACTCGCCGGTCAGCGAGGTGAACCAGCCCGTGGGGAAGTGCTTGGCGACGTACTGGTCAGCCGGGTCGCCGTTCCCACCGGCGTTGGCAGGCTGCGCGCCCGTGTAGCTCGTCACATCGCCGCTCGGGGCCACGAGGTTCGTCGGGTTGGTGACCGGATCGCTGTTGGCAGGGCCGGGGTAGCCACACGCCCCGTCGTCACGACCGGGAACCGTGTCGGTGACCCCCGGCGTGGAACCCGTGACATAGCTCGTCGCCCCGACCGGCTGGGCGCCGCCGAGGTCCTGGGCGTAGGCCTTCCACGAAACGCCTGCAGCGTTGTACTGGTTGAAGAGCGTGGCGACGTCGGTGGGATAGACGCAGCCGTTGTTGCCGAGGGTGGCGTCGACGCCACCATGAACGAGGAGTTGTCCGTAGTTTCCGTTGCCGGGGCCAGTCGGATCGGGCGGGTTGGTGTTGGTGCCGTTGTTGTCGGTCGTGTGATCGGTATCTGTGACCGTGCCGACGGTGCCAGTGGTGATGATCCCGCTGTTGTTGTTGGTCATGCTCGCTACCGTCGAGCAGTCGTCCTGCACGCCGTACGAAGGAGCCTGACCGGATACCAGCGAGATGTAGTTGTCCATGCTGAAGTGGCCGGTGCCGTAGTAATTCGTCAGCAGGGCGCCCTGCTTGGGGAGTGTCTGCCACAGATAGCTGTTCTGGTTGAGGCCGCTGAACGTCTCGTCGTAGGACTTGTTCTCGAGGATGATCAACCAAACGTGCTTGATCGCGCCGACCGGGGTGCCGGTCGAAGTGATGACGCACTGTGCTTCGCCGTCGGACCCACCTGTCGGAATTTGCAGGCTGCTTCCAGCGGGACACGTGGTCGAGGCGGCGAACGACGACGTCGTACCGAGCGCGCCGGACACCGTGAGACCTGCCAGAGTGGCCATTCCGAGGGCAACCGCGGCAGCCGCTCGGAGACCCAGACGCCGAGGAATATCTGAGATTCGCATGAGAAGAGTGTCTACACGCACCAAACAGCCGGCAGGTTGAGCGAAAACAGACTTTGGGTAACGAGATCATGAACACTCGGAAGCAGGATGAACGCTCGGTAACCGCAAGCTGAAGCGGCCACCGCCCGGGTGCTCGGCGCCTCGACGCGAACTGTCCCCGACGCCCTGCAGGGCTTGAGTTCCGTCAGCCGTGCCGCTTGGCCAGA
The DNA here is from genome assembly GCA_049510975.1 of Acidimicrobiales bacterium. Classification (GTDB taxonomy): domain Bacteria; phylum Actinomycetota; class Acidimicrobiia; order Acidimicrobiales; family Bog-793; genus JAKACA01. The sequence goes on along the minus strand of JBEKYM010000008.1, from coordinate 25,757 downwards.
GTGTCGCCGAGGGCGCGAATCTTGGACCGATCCGGAGCAGGTAACAGCACCTGATATGAGGGGCACAGGGTCAGGAGCGCTACTGCCTCCACCGTATTGAAGGTCGTCACCGACAGCGGAAGGCGTGTCTGCGACTCGGTGCTTCTCGCTCCGACTGCCACGGAAACCAAGGCGTTGTCGATGCCTCCACCGCGTTGGAGGAAGGCGCAGAAGACCGATCCGTCGGTCAACAGCGCGCGAAGAGCGACGTTCCCTTGCTGTTGCTCATAGGTGGCAAGGGCCGGGTCGGCCTCGGTCACCTCGGTCAAGAATTCGCCGTCCTCCGCGACTGAAGTCTTCGGTGCTCGCAATGGCGTAGAGCCGGCAGGTCCGACTGCACTCGACGGCTCCGTCGTCGAGGTCGTGGCGGCGGCGCCAGATGGATGCGCTCGGCCGCACGCCCCGCTACCGAGGCCCCCGGCGAGCACGACGCAAGCCACGGTGATGATCCGGCGCCCTCGTGTTGCCGCCACGCGTGCACACTACACAGGCACACGTGACCGAGATATCAGTTGTAGGTGAAGTTCGCGGTCGTGGTGCCTCGTCCGGAGCCGGTGAAGTAGCTCTCGATCGTTCCGACGGTCACGGGCACGTCGGCCCCCGCCGTTCCCGGCGGTGAGACGGCGTGCAGCGTCGCGGTCGACCCGCAGTCGAGCAGCGCCTTGACGGGCTTGATCGACTCGGCCTCCACGTTGCCGAAGTACACCTCCAGCGCACAGCCGAGGTTGTCGCCACCGATCGTGACTTTCGTCCCGCCGGCCGCCGGCCCTGAGCCCGGTGCCACCGAGGTGACGTCCGGATTGCCGGGCGGATAGAGGTACAACAGGTCATCGGTCGAGTCCCCGCTGCAGGCGGTCACCGTGCACACCTGCACGTCGACGAGGGCCGGGTTCTGGCCGACGGTCTCCGTGCTCAAGCTGGTGTCGCTGCGGACGGTGAAGGTGTACTGGGTCCCGAGCGAGAACGGGGACTGGCTGTCGGTGAACTGGATCGGGGCGACCAGCTGGCCGGCGAACCCCTCGCCGCTGACTCGGATCGGGGTACCCCCCGTGTCCGGGGCGCCGTAGGTCCCGTCCAGCTCGATGCTGTTCGCGGTGTTGACGACCGCAGTGACCCTCGGGATGCCGGCGTAGGTGACGGTGATGGGGGCGGACTGGCCGGCCAGCGTCTTGACACTGAAGGCGACGCTCCGCCGCCCCACTGTCAGCGCCTCGCTCGGGGCCACGATCTGCATCTCGGTCCCGGTGAGGAAGACATAGTCGGTGTCCATCGAGGACTCGAGCGACGGCGTGCCGAAGTCAGCCCAATCGATGGTGAGCGGATCGAAACCCGACCCGTTCACCGTGATCACCGTGCTCCCCTTCTCGCTTGCGAGACTGGCGGGTCCCGACGAGGTCGAGACGGAGGTGACCGACGGCGCCGGGAGGTAGTCGTATTCGGTTGGCGCCTGCGCCGTCTCGCACTTGCATCCGGGCGGAGCGACCAGCACGCCGAGCGAGTTGACGACCACGGTGCCTTCGGCCGGCGGGAGGATGCGTCCGGTGGCGCTCGCCCCATGGGCGTTGGCGACTCTGACCTGCACCTGACAGATGTCGTTGGCGGCGTTCTCGCCTTTCCATACTCCGGTGTCCGGCAACGGCGAGCACGAGGGTCCTGCCGAGTACGCCGGCGGCGTGGCCGTGATTCGATACGGGCTGTCAACCGAGAAGGCAGTGGCGGCGACTCCCCCGAACGTGACCGAGGTGGCGGCCGTGAAGCCGGAGCCGAGAATCGTCACTGGTTCCGGGGCGGACTCTGACCCGCCGTACGGGATCACGCCGGTGACGCTCGGGACGGTCTGGCGGCCGCTCGTGTCCACGTACTCGAAGGTCGAACGCGGCCCGGGCATGCTCGACTCGTCGTCGCTGAGCGTGACGATCACGTCTGCCGGCCCGGCCCCGTCCTGCGGCGCCGGGGGGATCGGCGGGCGGGCCTCACGAGCGGGCGGCAAGGTGGCGGAGATCGACGTGTCGCTCAGCACGCTGAACCGGCTCGGCGGGAGCTGGGCGCCGCCCACCTCGATCGCTGCCACGTCCGACGTCCCGCCCGACTCGAATCCAGTCCCGGTGATGGCAACGTGCTCCCCGCCGGCGATGCCGCCCGAAGCCGGGCTGATCGCCGACACAACCGGCCGGCTCGGGCTGCCGGCGAGGCTGCACAGGTTGTAGGCCAGCCCGGCGCTGCCGCCAGGACCCGTCAACTGCGGCGAGCCCAGGCCCGAGGCCAGGTCGTAGCCGGTCGTCGCCGGGAACACCTGGCCGTTGTCGAGGCCGTAGATGTCGTTGTTGCCCGCCGTGATGTCGTTGAACGACGCCGCGTAGTCGGCCGGGTTCGATGCCACGTCGTAGAGCAGCGGGCTGGCGAAACCCACCCCGGACCGCGTGGCCGCTTTGGAGGCGCAGGTGGGCGAGGCGTTGACCAACGCCAACGTCGCCGCCCAGATCGGTGTCGCCGAGGAGGTTCCACCCGTGGTGGTCCAGCCGCCCTCCGACGCGTCATAGACCGTGATGGCGCCCGTGAACTCGTCGGCCTGCGCCGAGACGTCCGGCACCAGGCGGCACGGCGTCGAGGCGGTGGCCCCGGACACGGTCGACTGGCAGAAGTTCTGCGGGTAGCCGAAGCTCTGCTCGACCTGGTCGGCATTCGCATAGTCCGAGCTGCCCGGCAGTGCGATCCCGGGAACCGTCGCCTCCCGCTGCCAAGCAGGCATCGTCCACGACTGCGAGATTCCCCCACCACCGCCGCCGCCGTCGGCACCGTCGTTCCAGACCTGCTCGAGCGGCGGCTGCGAGGCGTCGTCGATCGTCGTGCCGCCGACCGAGACGACATACGGTTGGCTCCCCGGGTCGTCGACCGACAACGGGTTCTGGCCGGAGACCGGCGTCGAGGTCTCGAACGTGTTGCAGTCGTCCGAGCCGTTGTCGCCGGCCGCACCGAACACGGACTGCCCCTGAGCGGCAGCTTGTTCGAACAGCAGGTTCTCTGCCTCTTGCAACCCCGGTTGACCGAGCTCGATGGCCTGCTCGCACAACCCCCAGCTCGAGCTCACGATCTGGTCGCTGTCGGAGTCGACGATCGCCGCGTAGTTGTCGACCGGGTCGTAGTCGGTCCCGTCGGTGCCCGGGCTCGGTCCTTCGTAGACGTCGATCGTGGCGTCCGGCGCGAGGGCGGAGAGGTCCTCGACGTCGAGGTTCGCCTCGCCGCTCCCCGGACCGGCCGGCTGACCGCCGTCGACCTTGATCACGTGCAGTCGTTTCAGCATGCTCGCCGCCGCCGAGGCGCCGAAGTAGCAAGTGTCGAAGGTCCGGATGTCCGAGGTCAGGAACGGTTCGAGCTCGTAGAGGGCGATGTGCTGACCGGCGCCGAGGTCGCCGCTGCCGTAGAGGCCGAAGGCGCCGTAGGCGTTGGCGATCTGCTCGTCCGTCAGCCCGCCGTAGGCGAGGGCTGCTTTCGTGGCGCTCTTGCAGGCCGTGGGTGCCCCGGGCGTGTGCTCGATGCTGGCCGTTCTGGCCGGGCGGATCTTGCCCTTGGCCGAGGCGGGCGCCCGCACGATCCCAACCGGCTGCTCGTGCACGAGGTCATTCAAGCCAAGGACGGCGACGACCGAGCTGGCGACGCCCGACGGCATTGCGATCGGCGAGGTTGTCGCCTCGCCCAGGGAGCCGTTGCTGAGCCGGTAGCGCTCGAGGCCGGTGTGGAACGTGCCCTCCACTTGGGCTGCCGTCCCGCGGAAGCTCACGAGCAGGCCATCGCTCGACACCCCGGTGACCCGCAGACCGTGGGTCGTCAGCTGCGAGCGCACGGCGCTGATGGCCGAACGCGACGGTCCGAAGCGGTCGCCGAACGCACCCGCCGGCAGGTACTGATGGAACGACGGAGATCCCTTGTCCGTGACGCCGGCGATGAAGTTCACGAGGGCGGCGTTGTCGCGAGTCTTCAGCACGACGACACCCGACACCGTGGCGGACGGCGCCAGCGCCCCGAGCGCGCTCGCACCTTCGGGGATGGACGGCGCGGCTTCGATCCGTAGCATCGTCGTCGAGCTTGCGGGCGCCGCCGAGGCCGACGTTGCCGGAGCCGACAGCATCCCTGCCCCGAGGGCCAGCAGCCCGAGTAAGCAAGCAGGGCGCTTGCTCCGGCGGCGTGCGGCCCGGCCAGGCCCGTTCCCGAGGCGGTGCAGTGTGCTGCCGATCTTGCCGTTCGCCATGACGACCTTCCCCTCACCCGCCGGCAGCTCTGCCAGCGAAACTCGATCCGGCGTTCCCTCGACGCGACGAAGCACGGGGCCTCGCGATCACGTCCGGGCTATCACAGTCGATCCGGCCGGGTCAACGCGACTCCGACGACGAACTGGCCGGTCAGCTTGCGCATCGACCGCCGAGTCCGTCAGGGCGCTTCGGTCAGGGCGCCCAACAACGCGCTCACGAACGGCTCCCCGTAGCTCATCGACTCCTCGTATCCCTCGGCGTAGGGCATGGGGAGGTAGCCAAGCCACACCGGTGCGAGGCCGGCGAGGAGAACCGGTCCGGGACGCGAGGTCTCCATCGCACGGCCGAAGGCGTGGAACGCCTCACCCGGCACCGAAACAAGGCGGGCGCCGCCGAGCGACCACTCGATCAGCTCGACCGACGCCACGTCCGAACCATGCAGCCGGGACAGCGGCGTGCCCCCGACCGGAGCATCAACTCGTTCGCAGCGAAGTACCTCGATGGCAGCGTCCAAGGGTTCGGCGGCGGGCACCTCTGCGGCCACGGCTTGCGACAATTCGACGCCCAACTCGACGGCTTCGGCGAAACCGTCGGCGGCGCAGTTGTTGTGCTGGCGGTGCACATGGCGAGGGTTCACGTCCCCGAGGGCGCCGGAGAGCATGACGGCGCTGCCGCCGAGCGAGGCTTCGAGCGCAGTCCTGAACGGCGCCACCCAGTCAGCTGATACCGCCCCACATTCCGGCCCGAGTGCGACCGGGTGGACGGCGAGGTTGGCGAGGACGCCAACGCGCTCGCCCCCGTCGGCCACGATGTCGAGGAGCGCCAGCCAGGGAACGTACGGCAGACCGCGTCGATTGACGGACAACCCGTTTGGCAGCGGCGCCCGCCGGTAGGCGAGCGATGCCGGGACCGCAGCCCGGCTCGCCTGTTGGGCGGCGGCCCGACAGCCAGCCACGAGCACGTCGAGGTACCCGGGCGGGGTCGGCCACCCCACCGCCTCTGAGCCGGCGATACAGCTCGGGCCTGAGTGCGTGTGCGTCGAAGCGGTCAGCACCCCTCCGAGGAGGAGGCCCAGCTCCTCGGCCACGGCGTGGCGGACCGGCAACGAGAACGACGCCGACATCCCGAGCAGATCACAGACGAGGAGGCAGACTCCGGTGGTGTGTTCGCTGCCCGCCAGGTAGAGGGCCCGAACCTCGAGCTCGTCGTGTACCTCGGTCGCCGGATCGTGCCGGTCGCCGAAGCCGGCGAGCATCACGGGCGTCTTGGGCGTGATGAGTGCCCGCCCGAAGCCTGCCAGCATCAGGCGGGTCCCCTGCCGTCCGCGGCTTCTCCCTCGGCCGCTCCCGACGCCGCCGAACGGTGCGGCGCGAGCTCAGGCGAGCAGATGGCTCGCCACCTTCAGCACGGCCTCGGCGACTTGCTTGCATTCGCCCGGCGTCCATTGCGGCCCGATGGGAACGATGAGCGATCGGGCAACGAGCTCTTCGGTGCGTGGGCAGAGCCCCAAGCGGTACTCGACGTCGCTCGGGTGCTCGGCACAGTGCCACGGGCCGCCTTTCATCGAGGCCGTACGACGCTCGAGGATGGCGGCGTTGGCATACACGGGCTTGCCCCGGTACATCTGGCCGCAAGCGACGCCCTCGGCTGTCAAGGCCCGGGCGAACCGGCGAGCCAGCGTCGACTCGGGAAGAAACCACGTCAGACTCGACCCACCGCTACCAACCGGATCAGGGAGCCGGCGAGGAACCATGCCGTCGACCTGCCCGATCGAGCTCGCCACCAGGCTGCAATTCCCACGGAGCGAGTCCAGCAACCCCGGCAGCTTGCGCAACTGCACGCCGGCGATGGCGCCGGCGATCTCGGTCATGCGGAGGTTCTCACCGACGAACGGCTCGTCGAGATCGCCGCCACGCTCTCCCCGATGGCTCGTGACGAATTGACCCCCCTGGTCCTGATAGCGGGCGGCCCGGAGGTACAGCCGCTCGTCGTTCGTGATGACCGCCCCGCCCTCGCCCGTCGTCATGTTCTTCTCGAGCTGGAACGAGAAGGCACCGAGCGTCCCGATGCTGCCGGCCCGCCGGCCCCGGTACGACACGCCCATCGCCTGCGCGGCGTCCTCGATCACCGGGACACCGGCCGAGCCGGCGGTGGCGAGGATCGGGTCGAGATCGCAGGCGACGTTCTCGAGGTGGACCGCCAGAACAGCGGCGGTGCGGGGGGTGAGCTTGGCGGCGAGGTCGGTGTGGTCGAGACCGAGGGAGGCGTCGATCTCGGCGAAGACCGGGACGGCGCCAGCGACCACGACGGCATTCACGCAGGCGATGAACGTGAAGGCCGGCACGATGACCTCGTCGCCACAGCCGACACCCAAGGCCGCCAGCGCGCATCGCAAGGCTGCCGTGCCGCTGGAGGTGGCCACGGCGTGCTCGCTCCCGCAGAACTCGGCCAGGGCGGTTTCGAACTCAGCCACCCGCCCGAGCAACTCCGGTCCGTAGTAGCGGAACAGTGAACGGCTCTCGAGCACCTCGAGGACTGCGGCGCGCTCCTCGGGGCCGAGCAGCGCGGCGCCCTTCGAGTAGTCGAGCAACGACTCCCTCACCGGCGTACCCCCTTCGAGGGCGAGCCGGTCGGGTGGCTTCATGGCCGCGAGAGTAGTTTCGGTCCGCCAGCCGAGACGCCTCACCGAGCGACCGGCGCGAGTGCGAGGACGTTTCCGCGGAAACGTCTCGCATCTCATTCCGCTCGCAGTACCAGCGCTGTCGGTGTGCGGGCAGCCGCCCGGGCGGGCAGTGTGGCGACGACGTTGGCGAGCACGAGCGCTCCAACGGCAATGAGAACGATCGAGACCGTGGGGACGGTCGGCGCCGGCACGACGTGAATTTCGTGGGCGAAGACGTCCCAGAGAAACCGTCCGAGGGCGACGCCGAGCGGCACGCCGAGGACCGTCCCGATGAGCACGGCGAGGCTGGACTGCCAGGCGACGGCTGCGGCGATCTGCCGCCGAGTGAACCCGAGGGCCTTCAAGAGCGCCAGGTCCCTCCTCCGCCGCCGTACCGAGGCGACGAGGGTGAGGGCGAGCGCCACCACGGCGCCGGCGGCGAGCGTCCCGCCAAGAAAGTCCGGCGTGACGCCCATCGATCGGTAGCTCACGATCTCGGCCGGGCGCTGGACTCCTACGACCGCGACACCGAAGTTCGCTGTCGTGCTCGTGGCGGCGGCGACCCGCTGCAGCGAATCCAGGTCCAGCGACGGTGGGAAGCCCGTTCGAAGGCGCACGAGCACGGCGTTCGGGCCGGGCAGCGGATCGCCGAAGCCGTTGCGGGCCGCTGGGGGGATCAACTGGTAGTCAAGGACGGCGCCGCTCCCCATCTCCGTGTGAATGGAGCCAGAAGAGCCGATGGTGGGCAGCGTGGCGGTCCCCACGATGCGCAACGGGACCGGCTTTCTGCTGCCGTTGTCCAGCATGACGGTGCCGCCGAGATGCTCGTGGAGCTCCGCCAGAGTCGCCTCCCCGAGGACGATCTGGTTCGGCGCCTCGAGGGCGTGCCCGGAGAGGACGGGTGGTCCCACGGAGGCACCGGGCGTTGCCCCGAGGACCGCCACCTGTTGGCCGTCGAGGCCAAGAGCCGCAAAGTAGATACCGGTCCAGGCACTCACGTATCTGTCCGCGTCGAGCGCCTCGGCGGTGCGGTGAGCCGGCATGTCTCCAGAGCCGGTCCCCGCCGTGAGCTCGTAGCTCCAGTTCCAGCCGTACAGCGCAGGGTGGGAGACGAGCGTGCGAAGGCTCGCACTGAAGGTGACGGTCGCCACGACGACGACGAGGGCGAGGACGCTGCCGAGGATGGCCGAACGCATCGGGGCGGTCTCGCCACTCGTGCCGCTGTCGACGGCGAAACGGATCCCCGACACAGCTGCCGGCGGCAGGCCGGCGGCGGCCGCCACCCTGGAGACGGCCCGCTCGCCGCTCGCGCCGAATCGCCTGTTGCGCTCGGCCCCACGATGCGGCAGCTCCCGGTAGGCGAGTCCTGCCGTGACACCGGCGAGCACGGTGACGAGCGCGAGCACACCGAACCCGAGGACCGTCCAGTCGACCGAGACCCCAGGGTAGGGGTAGTACGGCTTGATCGGACCGAGGGGGAACACCGGCGAGAGGGCCACGGCGACCGCACCCGCCAGCAGCGAGCCGGCAACGACAGAGGCGGCGATGCCGAGCGCACCGTCGAGGGCGGTCATCGCCGGCGTGGCGCCGAGGGCGCGGAGCGTCGCGAGCTGCGAAGCGCCGAGCCGCAGCTGGCGGCTGGCGAGCTGTGCGGCGATCATCAGCGCCGCCAGACCGGCAATACCGCCGAAGACGGCAAGGGCAATCGACTCCGGCTTGATGGCGCGTTGTACCTTGGCGTTGTTCTCGGACAGGGTGAAGAACGTGGAGCCGATTCCACCGATTCGGCTCAGTATCTCGTGCTGGACCGCACTGGTGTTCACGGTTGGGTCCGACACCGTCACCACCGTTTCGGTGAGGATCACGCAGCAGTGGAGAAACATTCGGGTGAGGGCGGGCGTGAAGACCACCATGCCGGTTCCCGACGGGGCGTCGACATCGTCCTGGACGATCTGGGAGTCGAAGACGACGAGGCCGACGAGCTTTACGTCCACGACGCGATACGGGCGTATTCGCGCCGTTCCGAACCCAGGCTCGTCGGTCTGCGCGTTCGTGTAGACGCCCATTCGGACGACCTGGCCGACGTGCACGTCACCGAAGGCTTGCGACCCCTTGGGCATCATGAACTCGTACGGGTCGGACTGCCTCGGCATGCGGCCCTGCACGACGGTGGGGCGGAGATCCCGGAAATAGAGGCCGTCGATGCTGCCGATACCGTCGCCCGCCTGAGCCGGCACCGTCGGAACGTCGTTCGGCCCGATCGGGAGGATGTTGAGACCGACGGCGCTTTCCGTGCCCGTCACGTGAGGCAAGCGAGCCAACTGTTCGAGGACGGAAGGGTCATAGCCGCTCGGCGAACTGCCGGGACTGAACACCCCAGTAGCTCCGAGCAGCTGGGGTGCGTGGGTCGCCTGGAGCAGCGCGAAGTACGAGGACTGCGTCCGCCGGGCGCCGGCGATCGCCGCCAAGGCGAGGCCGCCGATCAAGGCGACGAGGAGGACGATGCTCAGGTACCCGCCCGCTCGGCGCCTCGCCGTCGTACGCAAGCGGTACCAAGCAAGTCGCGAGAGGTTCGGGTCCATGGGTGGCGTCAGCGTCGCGCCCGGACGAGGGCATCGGACGCCGACGTCTGTCGGTCACCTCGCTCGGCCATCGACCGCAGTTTTCGCACGAACCCCCGCTTACCGAAAGGGAGCGAGCCTCCGAGAGCAGGGTAGTGCTGGTACACCAAGACCGCTGAGCCAGCACCCTTCACATTCCGGCGGCAGGATCACATGGCGAAAGCCCTGGCCTATCAGAGGGAGCTCCAGAACCTTCGCAACGCAGCGGCGCCGGCGCTGGGATCCTGCATCATCCACCAGTGACCGAGTCCGTCTAGCACGGCCACTTGCGCCTTTGCCTGTCCTGCCGACCAGCGGGCGCGCGCTTCGCCGCCTGTGTATCCGTCCTCCGTCGGGATGATCACCAGGCCGGGACGGCCCGCTGCGGCGCAGCTATCTCCTCGGGTTCGGCCCAGTTCGGTCCGGATCCGTCGCGGACCTACGTCCCTCCGGCGCTCGCAGGGGTCGGGTTCCGTCTCAAGTTAGCGTGTGGTGATGACGCAGGGTCTGAGGCCGCCCCTCTCCGGCGGGTCCACTAGTTAGGACGTGACTACCGCGCTTTCCGAAGCTATCGTTACCGACGTGCCTCAACCTCGCGTTTCCCATCGTCATCGACTCGCGCCTCACCGGAAAGTGGCATCATTGGTCGTGCTCGCAAGCGTGGCCTTATTGGCGGCAGCCTGCAGCAGCTCCTCGACCACGACCACGACGTCGACCGCCTCGACCATGCACAGCGGCAACGTGTACGTGTTCTCGGCGGGGTCGCTCGACACCCTGATGACCAAGTCGATCGGACCGGCGTTTCATGCGGCGACCGGCTACACGCTGGTCGACACCTCTCACGGATCGTCGACTCTGGCAGCCGATATCAAGAACAAGATCGCCGTTGCCGACGTCTTCGTGAGCGCCTCGCCGGCGGTCGACACCACCCTCGAGGGCGCCGCGAACGGCAACTGGGTGTCGTGGTACGCGAATTTCGCCACGTCACCGGAGGTTCTCGGGTACTACCCCAAGAGCAAGTTCGCCAAGGACCTGCAGACCATGCCGTGGTACAAGGTGATCACCCTCCCCGGATTCCGGCTCGGGCGAACCGACCCGACCCAGGATCCCGGCGGCGTGCTGGCCGTCAAGGCCCTCGAGGAGACGGCAACCGCTCAGCACCTGCCGGCGCTGAAGACGCTGGCGACGGAGACGTCGGACGTCTACCAGGAGGACACGGAGCAGGCAGCTATCCAGACCGGGCAGGTCGATGCGTCGTTCATGTACGAAGCCGATGCCATCTCGCAGGACAGCCCGTTCGTGAAGCTCACCGGTGTCAACCTCGCCGGCGACTACACGATCACGATCGTCAAGGGCGCTCCTCACCTGGCCGCGGCCGAGGCCTTCATCAAGTTCCTCCTCGGGCCTACGGGCCAGTCCGACCTGACGGCTGACAAGTTCGGCGTCGTTTCGCCCGCCACGGTGACAGGGTCCGGCGTCCCGAGCGAGCTCGCGAGCCTCTTCAAGTCGTGACGCCTGGCAGGTCGCCGCGCCCGCTCCGCTGGCTCGGCGCCCTGCTGGTCCTCTACCTGGCGTACCCCGTCGGTGCATTCATCTATCGGGTCGTAACCGGGCACAACGAAGGCTGGAACACTCCCGGGCTCTGGTCGGCCTTGATCGTGTCGGTCGAGGGCGCCACCATCTCGCTGCTGATCGGGGTCGTCACAGGCATCCCGTTGGCCTACGTACTGGCCCACCGCCGAGGGTGGCTGTCCTCAGCGGTAGGCCTCGTCGTCCAACTTCCATTGGCCGTACCGCCCCTGATCTGCGGCATCCTGCTCATCTATATCGTCGGCCCGTACTCGTTTCTCGGCCAACTGTCGGGGGAGCGGTTGACCGAGACCATGTACGGGCTCGTCATCGCCCAGTCGTTCGTCTCCTTGCCGTTCCTCGTCGTAGTGGCACGCAGCGCCTTCCGTGCGGTCGACCCGTCCCTGAGCGACGTCGCTGCCACGCTCGGACACGGTGGCCTGGCTCGGTTCCTCCGAGTCGACGTACCGGCCGCCAGTGAGGGCCTCCGAACGGGGATGATCCTCATGTGGCTACGGGCATTCGGGGAGTACGGCACGACCGTGGTCCTCGCTTACCACCCGTACAGCCTCCCGGTCTACGTGGACAACCTCTTCTCCTCTGCACCCCTGTCGCAGGCGGAGGCCCCGACAATTCTCGCCTTCGGCGTCGCCTTGCTGGCGGTCGCCGTCCTCCGCCTCCGGGGTCCGGTCCACATCCGGCGCCGGCCGATCCCAACGCCTCTCGCTCCGGTGTCGGCGCCACCGGTGTCGGTGGGTTTCGACATCGACGCCACCGTCGGGACGTTCCGCCTGCGGGTGGCGCACCCCGAAAGCGGCCATCGCCTGGCCGTCGTCGGACCCTCAGGCTCGGGCAAGTCGGTCACGCTGCGGGTTCTCGCCGGGCTGCTCGGACCGGACGCCGGGACGGTGACCTTCGGCGGTATCGACGTGAGTCACATCGCTCCCGAGAGGCGCCGACTCGGCTACGTCCCGCAGGGCTTCGGCCTGATCCCGGGACGCACGGTCTGGCAACAGGCGGTCTTCGGTGTCCACGCCGACCCGGCGCGGGCCGCCTGGTGGCTGGAGACACTCCACCTCGACGGTCTCCTCGATCGGCTCCCGGAGCAGCTCTCCGGTGGGCAGCGCCAGCGGGTGAGTCTGGCTCGCGCGCTCGCCGGAGACCCGCGGGTGGTGCTCCTCGACGAGCCATTCTCCGCCCTGGACGCCCCGGTCCGGTCTGAGCTTCGGCGCGAGCTCCGCCGTCTTCAGCGGGACGTCAACCTCTCCACGGTCCTCGTCACTCACGACCCCGAGGAAGCGGCCATGCTGGCCGACGAGATCATCGTCGTGAGCGACGGGCAGGTGCTCCAGTCCGGTCGGTGCCGCGATGTGTACCAACGTCCCGCTTCCGCCAAGATCGGTCGCCTGCTCGGCATCGACAACCTCTTCGAGGGCGTGGCCAGCGCCGACGGCGTACTGCTTGCCGGAGCGCACCGAGCCGCCGGCGTGCCAGCTGGCGGAGTCCCTGTCGGCCTCGCTACGGGTCTGTCGGCCCGCACTCGCCTGCTGTGGCACGTGCCGCCCGAGGCCCTTCAGGTGCGCCCGGGTACGTCACCGTCGGGCGCCGGCAGCTCGACCGTCGACCTCGGTCCGGGTCGGGTGACGGACGTCATCGACCTCGGCCGGACCGTCGAAGTCGTCGTGGAGTTGGCCACCGGCATCGAGCTTCGCGCCAGGGCCCTCGAAGCGTCCGACCTCCGTGTCGGTGCCGCCTGCCGGGTGGAGACTGACGCAGACGCGGTGTCCGTCTGGTCGCAGCCGCCGGACGAGTGAGGCTCACGCCTTGACCTTTGCGTGGTTCCCAGAGGCGCCCGTGCCGGGGTTCCGGAGCAGGGGCCGACGCCGGAGACCAATTCACTGGTGGCGCAGCCGTGGCACAATCCGTGGATCGACGAAGCGCCGGAGCTGCAACACAACAGACACTGGAGGATGGCTGTCTGGGCCCTCCGAGTGGGGTACGTCGGGCTGGCCGTCGCCATTGCCGGGCTCCTCGCATTGTCGTTGGGATCCACTCCGTGGATCCTGGCCGTCGGCGTGATCACTTGGCTCGCCGCCGAAGCCGTCACGTTGGCGGGGTTCTTCTGGTCCCGGCACGAGCTTCCCGAGCCACGACCCGGGTACTGGTCGATGCGGCTCATGATCATCCGCGACACGGTCCACGCCCGGACGTCAGCCCGGCGGTCCTGACGGCTCCTTCCCGCGCGGCCGCGGTCGCCGCTGCGGCAGGCCCGAGGCAGCCTCCATCGTCAGATCGTGCCCGATATCGTCGCTCAATGACCCCTTCTCCAGTAGATCCGCGGGAAGCGAGCTGAGGACGACGGAGCGGTGAGCAGTATCGCCGCATCACGAGAAAGAAGACTCCATGGACATCATCAACTTAGGTGCGACGGACGGGCTACCTCCGGTGAACTGGGCGAACATCGTCGAGAACCTCGAAGCCGGATCGCCGCCGGATCCCGACGCCCACAACGCTCGCACGACGTGGCTCTCGACGGTGAACGAGGATGGGAGCCCACACGTGACTGCGGTCGGTGCGCTCTGGCTGGACGGAAGCTTCTGGTTCCAAACCGGATCCGGAACCCGGAAGAGTCGCAACGTCGCCCGCGACCCGCGATGCTCGATCGCGGTTTCGATCCGCGATGCAGATGTCGTCGCCGAGGGTGAGGCAGAGCGGGAGACCGATCCGGCCACTCTGAGGCGACTTGCCAATGCCTGGGCGGATCAGGGGTGGCCCGCCGAACTGGATGAGTCCGGGACCGGGATCACCGCCGCATTCAACGCACCGTCGCAGGGACCGCCGCCGTGGAACGTCTATCAGATCAAGCCACATTCGGTGACCGTGACACTGGGCATCGAGCCGGGCGGGCTCACCCGCTTCAGGTTCTGACTTGACTCCAGCGAGGTGCATGGACGGCTCGCCAATCGATTCATCCTCCGCAAGACCGCCAGGGTGGAACCTTTGACAAGTGGTGGAAGGTTCAGACGCAGTGGTCAGCAGACGATCTGCGACGAGCGCCCTGCGATGGCGCAGCTCGGCAACCTGCTTGCCGGCGCCGGGGTGCTTCTCAGCGACCCGCCGGTGCCAAGCTGGGGCTCACGGGCAACCCCGCCGCGCGACACCCCATCGCTAGCATTCAGGCGTGACCAAGGGGGCCGACCTGACTGATCCGCTCGTCGTTGCGGTGGGGCGTCGCATCGACGCGCCGGCACACGAGCTCTTCGAGGTGCTGCGTGACCCGAGGCGCCACCACGAGTTCGACGGCTCTGGCATGGTCGGCAACACCGACGCCCTGCCGATCACGGCGGTCGGCGACACCTTCGTCATGTCTATGCACAACGACGAGTTCGGCGACTATGAGATGCGCAACGAGGTGGTCGAGTACGTGCCAGACCAAGCGATCGCCTGGGCGCCCAAACGCCACGACGTGGACGAGGACGAGGACTGGGACCACCGCTGGGGCTGGCGGCTCACTCCCGATGGCGACGCGACCGAGGTGACGGCCTTCTTCGACTGCACGCGCGTGCCCGAGGAGGGCCGACGCATTCTGCGCGGCGGAGAGCGGTGGCGTCCCGACCTCGAGCGGAGCCTCGAGAAGCTCGAGGCGCTCGTCGTTCTCTAGAGGCAGGGATCGCCACACAGCTCGGGAGGCTGAGGGCGTCCGGAACGCTGTGGGTTCTGAGCGGAAGCTCGCGGTCGGCTAGGCGAGCAGTTGCAGCCGTTCAGCGATCTCGACGACGTCCATGTCGGTGCTGGCGACGTCCCAGACGACATGGAATGCTTCGTCGTCGGTGAGGTCCGGCTGATGGCCGTTGAGGTCGCAAACCACTACGGTGCAGAGCCACGCCAGTCGCTTGTTGCCGTCGACGAACGCGTGATTCTTCGTGAGCGACTGCAAGAGGGCAGCAGCCTTGAGAGCGACGGTCGGGTAGGCGTCCTCGCCGAACGCGGTGGAGCGAGGCCGATGAATCGCCGAGTCGAGGAGTCCGATATCTCGAACCGGCCCGATCTTCAAGCTCCTGATCATCTCCAACGCATCGTCGAGCTCGAGATACTCGACATCGATCATTCGGAGCCGAGCCGCTCCAGGACGTCGCCCCAGCGAACTGACATCCGACTGCTGGAATCCGCAACCCGAGCCACGTGACCCGTTCGCTCGTAACGATCGAGCACGGCGCGACGGATGACCTCCTGGCGCGAAGTGCCTTCTGCTTTGGCGAGCGAGGTGAGGGCCTCTTCGAGTGCTGGGTCCGTCCGCAAGGTGAGGGCTATCACCGGATGATACTACTTTGGTACCATTCGGTGAACGTTGTAGTTCTGAGGGCGGGTGGGCGCTGAGGGACTCGAACCCCCGGCCTGCTCGTTGTAAGCGAGCTGCTCTAACCATCTGAGCTAAGCGCCCCGTTGCGCACGACCGCGTGCCCTTCGCAGTCTGCCACGGGTTGTGAACGGTGGCGGCGGAGCGCCGGCGCAAGCGGCAACCGCCCGCGACAACAGTGAAAGCTTCAGGAAGCGGCGACCTCGTGGACGACGACCCCTCCGACCATCGTCATCGTCACGTGCCCGTCGACAAAGCCGCCGTCGAGATCGTCGACCTCGAACAGGTTGCGGTCGATGACGGCAAGGTCGGCGAACTTGCCCACCTCGACCGAGCCGGTGTCGGCTTCGAGATGGTTGACGTAGGCGGTTCCGAGCGTGAACGCTCGCAGAGCCTCGGCGAGGCCGATGCGCTCGTCCGGAAGGAACGGGGATCCGTCGGCAGGCTCGCCGCCGAAGCGGGCGCCTGGCGGTGCCTGACGGTGCACGGCCACGTGCATCTCAGCGAGCGGGTCAGGGCTCGAGACGGGCCAGTCGCTGCCGAAGGCGACGGGAGTGCCGCGAGCCAGAATCGAGCCGATCGGATACTGCAGGGCGGAGCGCTCCGGCCCGAGAAACGGCATCGTCAACTCCACCATCTGCGCGTCCGCACAAGCCCAGAGCGGCTGAAAATTCGCTATGGCACCAAGCGGCCCGAAGCGGTCCAGGTCCTCCGGATGCACGACCTGTAGATGGGCGATGTGATGCCGCAAGCCGCTCGGCCCGTTGGCAATCCGAGCCGCTTCCAAGGCGTCGAGCGCCTCTCGGACCGCCCGATCCCCGATCGCATGCACGTGAACCTGGAACCCGGCGGCATCGAGCGCCGCCACGTGCTCGCACAGCAACTCGGGTTCGACGAACGAGAGCCCACAGTTGTCCGTCGCGTGTCCGTGCACGTCCAGGTACGGCGTCAGCATGGCCGCCGTGAAGGTCTCACAGACCCCGTCTTGCATGATCTTCACCGACGAGGCCCGGAAGCGATCCGTCTCGGCGGCTGCCGCTCGCAGTGCCGAGAAACCCTCCAACTGCTCGATCCCCCGTCCGCGACGCCACCAGTGCGCCGCTACGACGCGAGCCGTGAGCCGGCCGTCACCGGCAAGCGACAAATACGCATCGAAGGAGTTCTCGCCCGGGTTGGACGTCACCCAGGCGTCCTGCCAGGCGGTGATGCCGAGCGAGTGCAGGTAGGACTGGGCCGCCAGCAGCCCGGCGACGTAGTCGCCGGGCGAGAGCGAAGGGAGCAGCGACTCGACCAGGCCCATGGCTCCCTCGTGAAGCGCTCCCGTCGGCTGCCCCGACGCATCGCGCTCGATGCGGCCGTCCGGTGGATCCGGCGTGTCCGCCGTGATGCCCGCCAGCTCGAGGGCACGTGAGCTGACCCAGGCGCTGTGATGGTCGCGGTTCGGCAGGAATACCGGGCGCGAGCCGACGACGGCATCGAGGTCGGCCGCAGTCGGCAGGCCGTGCGGGAAGGCAGGCATCGACCAGCCACCGCCCTGAATCCAGGGCGCGTCCGGGTGAGCGGCCGAGTACGTGCCCACGATCCCTAGGTAATCGGCCCGCGAGCGACCGGATGTGAGGTCGCATCGCAGCATCTCGAGGCCGCCCATGGGAGGGTGGACGTGGGAGTCCTGGAAACCGGGCACGACCATGCCGCCCCCGACGTCGATCACTTCGGTGGCTGCGCCACACTGACGGCGGATGTCGGCCTCCGAGCCGACGGCGAAGATCCGCCCGTTCCTGATGGCGCAGGCCTCCGCCCAGGGCTGCGACGGATCCAGGGTGTAGATGACGCCGCCGACGAGGGCGGTGTCGGCAACTGCTGGCACGGTGGCTCCCCGATCGACCTAGAAGCTCTGATGATAGAGAGCGAGCGAGAGCACCTCCGAGACGTTCAGATTCGGCGCGCCGCAGGGGGAGAACCGCGCCGTCACCGAGACCGCTCCGCCGCTCTGCGGCAGCGTGACGTCGAGGCCGACGATGGTCGGGCAGGTCTGCTGCCCGTCGACTGGTTCGTCGCCGTACTCGATCGTGAAAGCAGCCTCACCCCCCGCCTTCAACGTGACGACCCGCGGGGTCTGACCGACGCGTCGGACCACCGGGCTGACCTGGCCGGAAGCAGGAACGAGCACGAGCCCGGGGTATCCCTCGATCGTGCAGGCGACCGTTCCGGTGTTCGTGATGAGGAAGCCGCTCGCGATCGTCCCCACCGCCACCGAGCTCCGGTCGAACTTGATGCGCAGGTGCGACGACTCGCAGGCCGTCAGCGCCGCAGAGGTGCTCGTCGTTGTCGTCGACGTGCTCGTCGAGGAGGTCGTGGAGGCAGCCGAGCTCGTCGTGACCGATGAGGACGACGCCGGCCTCGACGTGGTCGTGGCGCTGGTGCTCGAGGAGGAGCAGCCACTCAGAAGGGCGGTGGCAGCCAGGCACACCGTCCCTGCCAGACATCGGCGTGGCCACATCGGCTCGATCCTCCCGTCCGGGCGGGGACGATCCTCGCCGGGGTTTCAGTATCCCCCTTCGCCTCTTCCGACCGGCGGCAGGCTCTGGCGCAGTTTCGCCTCAGGAGGGCGCCTCCCGCAGCTTCTCGCCCTCGCGAGCGTCGTAGTGCCAGAACGCCGGCAGGCTGAGGGCCAGCACGGCGGTGACGGCCACACAGAGAGCGCCTCCGGCCACGATGGACGTACGAAGTCCGACGAGGCGCTCCAGGATCCCCGCCTCGACGTTGCCGAGTGTCGGCCCGGAGGAATAGCTGAGCATCTCGATGCCGGCGAGCCGTCCCCGCAGGGTGTCCGGGATGGACTGGTTCCACACGGTCATTCGACCCAACCCGCTCACCATGTCGCCGGCGCCGGCGATCACGAGCCCGAGGGCTGCGACCCAGAGCGATGCGGCGAAACCCAACAGCACGATGCCGGCGCCCCAGATCGCCGCCGCGACGGCGATGAGCCGCCCGTAACGGCGGACGTGGCGAACCCAACCGCTCGTCGCCGTTACGAGGAACGACCCCAGCGCCGGCGAGGCGTAGAGGATGCCGAGGGCGGACGGCCCGCCGAGATGCGTGGCGATCTGAGGGAACAATGCGTTGGGGATGCCGAAGAACATGGCGCTCATGTCGACGAGATAGGTCCCGAGGAGATCCTTGCGTCGCCAGGCGTAAGAGAGACCGATTCTGATGGCCCGGACCGACAGCTCGGACTGGCCCGGAGGAGGGGGCGTGGCGCCGAGACGGAGGAGAAACAACAGCGAGACGACGTAACTGGCGACGTCGAGCGAATACGTCAGCGTCAAGCCGCCGACGGCGATGATCACTCCGGTGAGGGCCGGAGCTGCGATCTGGCCGAAGTCGGATCGCAGGCTCATGATCGCCGATGTCGCTGCCAGCTGTTCTGGCCGCACGAGGAGCGGCACCATGGCATCGAGGGAAGGGCGCTGCAAGCCGTCGAAACTGGCGAACACGACCGAGACGGCGAACAACACCCACAGCTGGGGGCGGCCGAGGAGGGAGTTCGCTACGAGCACGCCCGACCCGAGGCAGAGACCGAGCTCGGTGAGGCGGACCATCCGGCGTCGGTCGACGGCGTCGGCCAGCGCTCCTCCGATGAAGGCGGTGGCAAGCAGCGGGACCAGCTCCGCCAGGCTCAGCAAGCCCACCACGAGGGACGAGTGAGTGATCTCGTAGCTCTGGTAGGGCAGGGCGACGAACGTGAGCATGCTGCCGGCGAACGAGATGCCGCCGCCGGCAAAGAGCAGGCGTAGGTCGCGCGACTCGCGCAGGGGCGAGAGATCGAGCTTCAGGTGTCGAGCGAGTCCGCCCGGCGCGTCCGCCATGTCGTCAATCTGCCAGTTTCTCCGGCCTCGCTGAGCCGGGTCGATCCCTTACGGGAAGAGCCCGCGCAGGGCGATGGCCTCACCGACCCGCTCGAGAGCAAGCGCCACGGAGGCACGCCGAAGCGTCACCTTCAGGTCCTTCGAGCGGTGCCAGCAGGCGTCGAAGGCGGACTCCATGATGCGCCGGAGGCGCTCGGCGACCACCTGCTCCTCCCAGGCGTAGCCCTGCCGCCCCTGTGCCCACTCGAAATACGACGCCGTCACTCCCCCGGCGTTGGCGAGGATGTCGGGCACGACGACGATGCCGCGTCGCTCGAGGATCGGGTCGGCCTCCGGGACCGTCGGCCCGTTCGCCGCCTCCACGACGACCTTGGCTCCCAAACGCTCGGCCACCTCGGCAGTGATGGTGTTCTCGAGCGCAGCCGGAACCGCCAGCTCGCACTCGATGTCCCAGAGCTTGCCGGGGTCGAGCGGATCAGCCATCTCGAAACCCTCCACCGTCCCGTGCCGAGCGACGTGGTCGGCAAGCGCCAGGGTGTCGAGACCGGCCGGGTTGTACACACCCCCGTCGGCGTCGGTGACGGCGACGACCCGCATGCCCGCAGACGAGAGCAGGTAGCACAGCGGCCCGCCCACCTTGCCGTGGCCCTGCACGATGGCGCGTGCCCCCGGCATCGGCATGCCGAGCTCGTGGAAGATCGCCCGCGAGCAGATGAGGACGCCCTGAGACGTCGCCCCCACATGGCCGAGGCTGCCGCCGACGGCGACCGGCTTGCCGGTGACGACGCCGGTGACGGCTTCCCCGCGGAACATCGAGATCGTGTCCATCACCCACGCCATGATGCGAGCATCGGTGTTCACGTCGGGCGCCGGAACGTCCCGGTCAGGTCCGAGCAGCGAGGCGACGTCGATCGTGTACCGCCGCGTCAGCCGCTCGAGCTCCGCGTCGGACAGGAGCCGTGGGTCGACCTGGACACCGCCCTTGGCGCCGCCGAAAGGGATGTCCACGACGGCGCACTTGAGCGTCATCTCCGCCGCCAACGCCTTCACCTCGCTCGCCGTGACCGACTGGTGAAACCGAATTCCCCCCTTGCCCGGTCCTCGGCTGACGTCGTGATGTACACGCCAGCCGACGAAGACTTCCACGCGCCCGCTGTCCAGCCGCACCGGGACCGCCACCTCGAGCACGCGGGTCGGGACGGCCAGCAACCGATGGATGTTCTCGTCCAGTCCGATCAGCTTGGCGCCGTCGTCGATCCGTTCCAGAACTGCATGCCATGGGTCCGTTGCGGACATCTCCGTTGACCTCCGTTTCCCGGTCCGGCAAACCTAGCCCCGGCGAATCTTCGCGAGGCGGACGTCACTACTACAGTGCGGGCGTGGCCGACACCGAGGTTGTAGACGACATGCAGGTGACCCAGGCGCAGTTTGCCAAGGACGCCGAGGACTTCCTCTCCGCCAACGCCACGCCGAAGCCCCCGGCACGAACCGGCTTCGGCGAGGGCTCCGACGAGATCTCGGTCTTGCCGGAGCGCACGCCGGAGCAGGACGCCCGCGAGGTGGCAAACGCCAAAGCCTGGGCGCAGAAAGTGTTCGACGCCGGCTTCGGCTGGATCACCGGCCCGAAACGCTACGGCGGCCGCGAACTGCCCAAGTCCTACCAGTCGCTCTACAGCTCCATCGAGTCCGGCTACGCCACCCCGAGCCAAGCGCCTCGCGGGATCGGGCTCGGCATGATCGCACCGACGATCCTCGCTCATGGCACCGAGATCGCCAAGGAGCGCTACCTCCGGGCGCTGTACCGGGGCGACATCATCGCCTGCCAGCTGTTCTCGGAGCCGAGCTCCGGATCGGACCTGGCGTCTTTGCAGACCCGGGCCGTGCGAGATGGCGACGAATGGATCGTCAATGGTCAGAAGGTGTGGACCTCGGGTGCCCACTATTCCGAGATCGGTGAGATTCTCTGCCGCACGGACCCGGACGCGCCCAAGCACAAGGGGCTGACGGGATTCATCGTCAACATGCACGCCCCCGGCGTGGAAGTACGGCCGCTCCGGCAGATGACCGGCGGCGCCTCCTTCAACGAAGTCTTCTTCACCGATGTCCGCATCCCGGCTGACCACCTGCTCGGGGACGTGAACAACGGTTGGACCGTGGCCCTCACGACGCTGATGAACGAACGGGCTGCCATCGGTGGAGGCGGCGGCGGGACCTCCTCCGGCAGCACCGAGCTTCGCCGCCTGATCGCACTCGCACGCCACCTCGGCGTGTCCGAGGACCCCCTCATCCGCCAGGAGATCGCCGATACTTGGATCAACTTGCAGGTCGCCCGCTACAACAACGACCGGGCTCTGGCAAAGATCCGCTCCGGCCAGCTTCCCGGGCCCGAGCTCTCGATCGCCAAGCTCTCCTTGACCCAGAACATGCGCCGAACTGCGGAGCTGGCGGCGCGCATCCTCGGGCCGCGCATCACGGCCGACTCGGGCGAATGGGGCACCTTTGCGTGGTCCAAGTACGTTCTCGGGGTCCCCGGCATGCGCGTCGCCGGCGGGACCGACGAGGTCATGCGCAACATCCTCGGAGAGCGCGTGCTCGGTCTCCCGAAGGATCCGCCAGTCGGCCGCTGAGCTGGCCGGGCTGGACGAGCTACGAGGCGAACGGGTCCCAGTACGTGTCCGGAGGCAAGCCCCGCTCCAGCCGAGCGCGCGTGAGCAGCTCGGCCACCAGTTCCGCCTTGGCGGCGACGTAAGCGTCGATGTCGCCGTTGGCGCTCTCGGCGTTCTGACGCTTGAGGGCGGCGTATCGCTGGCGGGCATCGGGATCGGCGCGTAGGAGATCCCGAAGCAGCACGTGGTCGAGGTGGGCGCGGTTGTTCTCGACGACGACGTACAGGTGGTGCCTTCCCAGTGTGCCTTCGGCGGGGGCGGCGAAGGCCTGCCGGCCGGCGACCCCGAGGTCGCCGCGCCACCGATAGCCGATCGTGGCAAGACGGGCGATGGCCGCATCGACGTCGTCCTCGGTGGCAACGACGACGTCGACGTCGATGATCGGCTTGGCTGCAAGCCCGGCAACGGAGGTGGAGCCGACGTGCTCGACCCGCAGTGCCACGTCGCCCACCGCCGGCCCGACGAGATCACGGATCTGCTCGAACGAGCGCGGCCACGCCGGGTCGTAATCGACCACGACGATGTCCTGGGTGACGCGAAAGGCGTGCACCTCGAAGCTCCCCTCGACACAGACCGCCGTCAACCCCGCCTCGCTGCCAACCTCGTGCGGCTCACCGGTGTCCCACCAGGCCGCGTGCCCGGGACCGATGTCCGTGCGCGCTCCGTCCGACCCGCTCACCCAGCCGGATCCGGCCACGACGGCGAACAGCTGCGGGCAGGCGGCGAGGTGGCGCCCGATCGTGCCACCCGCCGGCACGTAGGCGACCTGGACAGCGACGTCGCCGCCGAGCCCCACCAGCGGCGCCAGCCGAAACCTCGACCCGAACTCCCGCACTGGGATCGACAGCTCCTCGTCGAATCGGACAATCCTCATCTCGCTCCTGTGGGTGACCTCGTCGGTGGGCAGCCACGTTAGGCACACCTCCACCCGCGAGACGGCGTGCCGACTGCCGATTCACCGGAGAGAGCGCCCCGCTGGTTTGCATCGATGCCAGTGAATCGATAACGTCCCTCGCCGAGCACTGGTTGAGGGAGCGGGGAGGGACAGTGCACATCGATCCATACATCGTGCTGGGCAGCGGCGTGGTCGGGTTTCTCGTCGGGTTGACGGGCGCCGGCGGGGGTGCCCTCATGACGCCGATGCTGATCCTGCTCTTCAGCGTCAAGCCATCGTCGGCGATCTCGAGCGACCTCGTGGCCGCCGTGGCGATGCGACCGGTCGCCGCCGTCGTGCACCTCACGAAGAAGACCGTCAATTTCCGGCTCGTCGGCTGGATGGTCCTCGGCTCGGTCCCGATGGCGTTTCTCGGCTCCTACCTGCTGCACCTCTTCGGCCTCGGCAAAGTGCAACAGACCAACATCGAGGTCGCCCTCGGGGCGGCGCTACTGCTCGGCGCTGCGGCCATGGTGCTGCGTTACGTGTTGGACCGCCGAGCCGGCGAGGAGCGCGCCACGGCCGTCCACGACCTCAACGTCAAGCCCATCCCGACCGTCCTCATCGGTGCAGTCGGCGGGATCATCGTCGGGATGACCTCCGTGGGCTCGGGCTCACTGATGATCGTGCTGCTCTTGTTCCTCTACCCGATGATCGGGGCGAAACGCCTCGTCGGCACGGACCTCACCCAGGCAGTTCCGTTGACGGCGGCGGCGGCCCTTGGAGCCTTGGCGTTCGGCCACGTCGAGTTCTCGCTCACGACCTCGATCATCATCGGGAGCGTGCCCGCCGCGGTGGTCGGTGCCTTCCTCTCGTCGCGTGCACCCGACAAGCTCATCCGTCCTGCCATCACCTTTGTCATCTTTGCCTCCGGTCTCAAGTACGTCGGTTTGAGCACGACGGCGCTCGGCTGGACACTGTGCGCCGTCGCTCTGGTTGCTGCCGTGCTGTGGCTCGCCATGGCGCGACCGTGGCAGAAGGCGAGCCCTCCCCCGCCGACCGCTGACGGCCACGAGGTGGCGACCGCTAGCGAAGTGGCGAGGTAGGGAACCCCGAGGCCGACACGTAGCTCCCGCCGGCCAGCGGCTCCACGGTGAGCGGGTTGCACAGACCCCCGGGGGCGGGCGCTTCGAAGTAGTAGGTCCCCGGCTGTGCCGTGGCGGCGTCAGCGCTGAAGATGGGCGCTCCCTGGCTGGAGACGACCTGGAGCACGCCGACACAAGCCGCAGGGTTCTCTTGGAAGCTCACAAGCACGAGCGACCCCCCGGTCGGTCGGGCGACGGCGATCTGAGATGCCGAGCCCGATATCTCGGTGAACTGGAGCGACGGCAGGCTGTTGCCGAGCGCCTGGGCCGTGACGCCGCTCAGGCCATGGCCCTGCGAGGTTTCGATGCTTCGGGCCGTCGCCAGTGCGGAGTCGAGATTGGTCTCAGCCGAGCTGAGGGCGGCTCCGCCGGTTCCGTTGGCAGGCGCGTTCGAACCCTGCAGGCTCTCCAGATGGTGAGCACCGAGCACGAGCCCGATCACCATCAACAGCAGGATGACGCTCACCGCCACGATGGCGCCCGCTTTGATTGGGAGGTGCCGGCGGGACGAGGTGGAAGCTCCGGCAGCGAGCGCCCGAAAGATGATCTCGGCCTCGGCTGCCGAACCTGGCGCCGGTACGTGACCTCGGGCGCCACCAGCTGATGTCGAGGGTACCGAACCCCCGTCCTCAAATGGCGCCCGGTGTAGGTCAGTCATGGCACGGCTTGAAGTACATGGAGTCCACGAACGCCCAGCTCTTGCGGTGAATCGGTGTGCATCCCCAGGCGGCGAGCGCCATCTTGTGGGACGGGGCCGGATAACCGCGGTTCGACTCGAAGCCGTACCACGGGTAGTGCTCGGCCTCTCTGGCCATGAGACGGTCTCTGGTCACCTTGGCGAGCACGGATGCCGCCGCGATCGCCTTCGAGCTCGCATCGCCCTTGACGATCATGCGGACGGGCAGGCCCTCCTCGCCGTCTCGGAGAAAGTCGAATTTGCCATCCAACAGCAGCATGTCGGGCGCCACCTCGAGCTGGGCGAAGGCGCGCCGCGCTGCCAGGCGCTGGGCCGCGGTCATGCCAAGCTCGTCGCACTCCTCGTTGGAGGCATGGCCGACCGCCCAGCTGGCGACCGTTCGCGCCAGGGGGGCGAACAAGGACTCGCGCTCAGCCCAGGTGAGCTGCTTGGAGTCCCTCACGCCCTTCGGGATGCGCCGGCCGCAGCCCGGGGTGACGACCGCCACGCCGACGCTGACCGGGCCTGCCCACGACCCTCGCCCGACCTCGTCGACCCCGGCAACAGCGACACATCCCTCAGCGAAATATCTGCCCTCGACACGAAGCGTCGGAATGCTCACCACGACCACACATTGCCTCACGGATCGAGCCCGATGGTGCATGGAAGAGCCCGCACCCGCCAAGCAAGGCCCGGAGCTCGGCCGAGCTGGCATTTTCCCTCAGGGCCGTTCGGTCCATTCGTATGCCCGATGGCGCCGGAAATCGACGACTGTGCGACCATCGTCCTCGATTCAGTTGGCGACGTTCGGGCAGCTCAGAGGCTCGTCGGCTGCTGATCCCGGCGCGCCTGAACGCGCCGCGGCGGGTTGAAGAAGCGCTCGGAGGTGACAAGTGTCGGGCCTCCACTCGTGAGTAGGGTGAGTCCGAAGGGAAGGGAGCTCGCGGGGGCCGAGGAAGGATGATCGATTGCCAGATGTCCGCCGCCACCCAGATGACCGGCTGAGACTCACTCGGCTGGCTCGCGGCCACTCCCAGGGGGACCTCGCCCGAG